>SCQD01000136.1 GCA_004299145.1 Methylococcaceae bacterium
CGCATATCGGCAAGGTGGAGAAACTGGATGAGTTTCTCGCCGCCCTGGCCGATGAGCTGGCGCTGTCCCCCGCCATCGTCAAAAATCAGCACAGTGCAAACCGGCAGGTGTGCGAGGATGCCGACAAGTTCAAAACCGCTGAAATCAAGCGCCTGGTCGAAACGGTGTATGAAGCCGATTACCGGCATTTTGGTTACTGACGGACATAACTTCGCTGCAACGGTCACGCTGCGCCTCTTTCAACTTCAGCAACGCATAGACGGTTTCCAGGTGCGGTATCGGCACGCCGGCCTTGTGCCCGGCGCGCACGGCGTTGCCCAGGATGACTTCAGTTTCCAAGGGCTGGCCGGCTTCGAGGTCCACCAGCATGCTGGTTTTGTAGGCGGCCATTTTTTTCGTGCCGTGGATGCTCTTGTCGACCAGCGTGTCGGGCAGGGGGTGGCCGACGGCGGCGGCGATGGCGACGACTTCCTGCATCAGGGCGCGAATCAAGCCTTCCTGGCCGTTGAGTATCCGGCCGGTATCCAGGCCGGTCAGCACGGATACCGGGTTGAAAGCCGCGTTCCATACGCATTTTTGCCAGCGGGCCGTGGCGATGTCCGCGTCGGCGTTGCACAGAACCCCCGCGCTTTGAAACGCTTCGCTCAACCATCGGGCTTTATCGGACAGCCCGCTCGGATAACTCCCCAGCGACAAATGGCCATAGGCCTGGTGATGCACGTGGCCCGGCGCGGTGCGGGTGACGCCGATGAAGGCCAGGGCGCTGATGATTTCATGATCGGGATAGGCCTGGGCGATTTCCGGCTCAATTTCGATGCCGTTGGACAGCAGCACGATGGCGGTGTCGGGGCCGACCGCGTTTTTCAGCAAGGCGACCCGGTCCGCGCCTTCCACCACTTTGATGCACAACACCGCGTAATCGGGTTTGGCCGGCAGTTCCGCAGCGTCGCGCACCACGTGCCGGGGCTGGTAGTGAAAATCGCCGTCGACGCTGTGAATGTGGACGCCGTGGATTTTGACGTGCTCGTAGTCGGAGCGCGCTTGCAGACTGACCGCTGCGCCGGTCTGCGACAGTTTGCCGGCAAAATAACTGCCTACCGCGCCGGAGCCGATAAAAAGGATGTTCATGGGTGATCTTGTAAATATTGTTTGAGAAAAGGCACGGTCAGCCTGCGTTGCGCCGCCAGGGTGGCTTGATCCAGCCCTGCCAGCAGGCGGCACAGGCTGGGCCAGTCGCGCTGACAGTGGGCCAGCAGATAATTGCCCACTTTGGGGGAGATGCGCATGCCCAACTGCCGGGCGCGCTGCGTCAAAGCCGCCAGCTTGTCTTCATCCGTCAACGGGTGCAGGCGCAAGGTGAGCCCCCAGGCCAGGCGGGAGCGCAAATCCGCCAACTCGATGCGCAGGGAAGGCGGCACGGTGTCGGCGGTGACGATCAGGTATTTGCCGTTATCGCGCAGACGGTTGTAGAGGTGAAACAGCGCGAGTTCCCAATCCCGGTTGCCGGCAATCGCCTGGACGTCGTCCAGGCACAGTAAATCCATGCTTTCCATGCCGTCCAGCAGCGCCGGGCCGTGGGCACAAAGTTCGCGCAAGGGTAGGCAGGCGCTGCGGCGTCCGGCGGCCTGAGCGGCTTGGCAGCAGGCGTTGAGCAAATGGCTTTTGCCCAGGCCGGATTCCCCCCACAGATAAACCAAAGCATCGCCGCTGCCCGTGGCGGTGGCCTGTAAAGCCGCCAGGACCGTGCTGTTGGAGCCGGCGACGTAGGCAGCAAAGCTTTGCTCCGGGTCGAGGTGAAACGGCAAGGGAACCTGAGCAACCATGCCGATTTGCTCAGGCGTTTGTTTTCAGGCGTTCCGATTTAAGCGCGGTGGCCATGCCGGCCAGGCGTCGGCCGAAAGCGCGGCAAAGCTGTTTTTCATCGTCGCTGAGCGGCGCATTGTCCGGGCCGGATAGTCGGCTGGGACCATAGGGCGTGCCGCCGGTGGTGGTTTTTTGCAAAGCGGGTTCGAGGCTGGGCAGGCCGACGATGACCATGCCGTGGTGCAGCAAAGGCACCATCATGCTCAGCAGGGTGGATTCCTGGCCGCCGTGCATGGAGCCGGTGGAGGTGAATACGCCGGCCGGTTTGCCCGCCAGAGCCCCCGACATCCACAGGTTGCTGGTATTGTCGAGAAAATACTTGAGCGGTGCCGCCATGTTGCCGAAATGCGTCGGGCTGCCCAAGGCCAGGCCGTCGCAGTTTTGCAAGTCTTCCAGGCTGCAATAGGGCGCGCCGCTGTCGGGAATAGTGGGGGCGGTGGCTTCGCATACGGTGGATATCGGTGGCACGGTGCGCAGTTTGGCCTGGCAATCCGCCACTTCTTCCACGCCACGGGCGATCATATTGGCCAGATCGGTGGTGCCGCCGTAGCGGCTGTAATAAACGATGAGAATTTCGGTCATGGTGCTCCAAGTGTTCCGGTTATGTTAAATGATCGCCAACACGCTGTCCGGCGGCCGGCCTATGGCGGCTTTGCCGTTGCTCAGCACGATGGGGCGCTCGATGAGCACGGGGTGAGCCGCCATGGCGTCGATCAGCGCGGCGCGGCTTAATCCGGCGTCGGCCAGATTCAACTCGGCGTAAGGCGCTTCGTTTTTGCGTATCAGCTGGCGTGGCTCCATGCCCAGTTTATGCAGAATGTCGTCCAGTTCGGCGGCGTTGGGCGGGGTTTTCAGGTATTCGACGATGGTCGGCGTAATGCCGCGCTCTTGCAGCAACTTCAAAGTTTCGCGCGATTTGCTGCAGCGCGGGTTGTGGTAGAGGGTGACGGTCATGCGCGTGCTGTCAGGTTAAAAGCTTCGGGGATGGTATTAAAACATACAGCCTGCGTTGTTAGCCAAGCAGTGGGGGCGATGGCGCCTTGAGTTAATACACGATCCTGATCATGCTCTCGCGGTTAAGCGAACACAATGCTTTCATAGATTTCCGCCAGGGTGAGTTCGGTAGTGGGGCAGGGTAGCTTTATGCTTTGCGTCAACTCAATATATGTATCCACCCACCATTGATTTTCTTCATCGCGATAAAACAGGCTGGCATAGGGCCGGTCTTGCGAGACGGTGAGATAAGCCTTGAGTGACGCAATGGCTTGATAAGCGAGCAGCTTTTCGTTGTAGTCCTTCCACTCGGTGGATTTGGACAGGATTTCGACGATCAGGCAGGGTTTTTCCAGGTAGTATTCGTCGGCATCGTCGTCGGCCGCGCAGCTCACCACCACATCAGGGTAATAGTAGCTTTTGCGCTTGCCGATACGGACTTTCACATCCGACGCATTGACCCGGCAAGGCGTGCCGCGCGCCGCCAGACGCAACGTTGTGGTGATGTTGACGGCGATGTCGTTGTGCCGTCTGCTGGCGCCCGCCATCAGGAATATCTGTCCATCGACATACTCATGGCGTTCTTTCGCCGCTTTTTCGCTTTCCAGATAGGCTTGCTCTGAAATGTAGCCAATCTTAAGTTTAGTCGCCTGCATAAAAAGCTCAGACTCCGTACTGCTCCCGATATTTTTCCATGCCGGCCAATTCGGCAGCCAGACTTTGCCGTTGGCGCAGAAAGCCTATGATGTCCGCCAGGGTAATTAAGGACTTAACCGGCATGCCGAACGTGGCTTCCACTTCCGCCACGGCGGAGCGGTCTCCCTGGCCTTTTTCCTGACGGTCCAGTGCGATCAGCACGGCGGAGGGTTCGGCGCCGGCCTGGCGGATGATGTCCACCGACTCGCGTACCGAAGTGCCGGCGGTGATCACGTCGTCCAAAATCACCACCTCGCCCTGCAAAGGCGCGCCCACCAAGCTGCCGCCTTCGCCGTGGTCCTTGGCCTCTTTGCGATTGAAGGCAAACGGTACTTCCCGGCCGCTGATGTCGGCCAGGGCGATGGCGGTGGCGCACACCAAAGGGATGCCTTTGTAGGCGGGGCCATACAGCACCGAATAGTGCAGGCCCGCGTGCAACAGGCCCTGGGCATAAAAACGGCCCAGTTTCCCCAGGCGGGCGCCGCTGTCGAACAAGCCGGTGTTGAAAAAATAAGGGCTTTGACGCCCCGATTTCAGCGTGAACTGGCCGAAGCGCAATACGCCGCAATCGATCGCGTACTGAATAAACTCTTGCTGGAAAGGTTGCATGGCAATGAAACAATGGAGTGGATAAACGGTTACCCAGGAATGATACGGGCCACCTGCCGTTTTTGCCACACCATGCGCCCGGCCGTGGAACATGGAATAATAGCTCCATCCCTTGTTAATCAGTAGGTTTCAGCGATGGCGCAATACATCTATACCATGAACCGGGTGAGCAAAATCGTGCCGCCCAGCCGTTTTATCCTGCGTGATATTTATCTGTCGTTTTTCCCCGGCGCCAAAATCGGCGTGCTGGGGCTGAACGGCTCCGGTAAATCCACCTTGCTGCGCATCATGGCGGGCCTGGATACCGACATCGACGGCGAAGCCCGCCCGCAGCCCGGCATCAAGGTCGGCTATCTGGCGCAGGAACCGCAGCTCGATCCCGCCAAAAGCGTGCGCGGCAACGTCGAAGAAGGCGTGGGCGAAACCAAAGCGCTGCTGGATCGGTTCAACGCCATCAGCGAGGCGTTTGCCGATCCCGACGCGGATTTCGACAAGTTGATGGCGGAACAGGCTGAACTTCAGGAAAAAATCGACGCCGCCGGCGCCTGGGACCTGGACCGCAAGTTGGAAATCGCCGCCGATGCCCTGCGCCTGCCGGATTGGGACGCGGACGTGAGCAAGCTGTCCGGCGGCGAAAAACGCCGCGTCGCATTGTGCCGCCTGCTGTTGTCCAATCCCGACATGCTGCTGCTGGACGAGCCCACCAACCATTTGGACGCTGAATCGGTAGCCTGGCTGGAGCGTTTTCTGCACGATTTTCCCGGCACCGTCATCGCCGTCACCCACGACCGTTACTTTTTGGACAACGTGGCCGGCTGGATACTCGAATTGGACAGGGGGCACGGCATACCTTGGGAAGGCAATTATTCGTCCTGGCTGGAGCAGAAAGAACAGCGCCTGGAAATGGAGGAAAAGCAGGAAACCGCGCGCAGCAAAGCCATGAAGGAAGAATTGGAGTGGGTGCGCAGCAACCCCAAAGGCCGCCACGCCAAGAGTAAATCGCGCTTGGCCCGCTTCGACGAACTGGCGTCGCAGGAAGTGCAAAAGCGCAACGAAACCCAGGAAATTTACATTCCGCCCGGTCCGCGTCTGGGTGACGTGGTGGTGGAAGCCGAAGGCCTGAAAAAAGGCTTTGGTGACCGGCAGCTCATCGATGGCCTGGATTTTCGCCTGCCCAAGGGCGGCATCGTCGGCGTCATCGGCCCCAACGGCGCCGGCAAGACCACGCTGTTCCGCATGATCGCCGGGCAAGAGCAGCCCGATGCCGGCACCTTGCGCGTCGGCGACACCGTGCAGCTGGCATACGTGGAACAGTTCCGCGACAGCATGGACGCGAAAAAAACCGTGTGGCAGGAAATTTCCGACGGTTTGGACCTGATCACGGTGGGCAATTATCAAACCCCGTCGCGCGCTTATTGCGGCCGCTTCAATTTCAAAGGCGGCGATCAGCAAAAGTTTATCGGCGATTTGTCCGGCGGTGAGCGCAATCGCGTGCATCTGGCCAAGCTGCTGCGGGCGGGCGGTAATTTATTGCTGTTGGACGAGCCCACCAACGACCTGGACGTGGAAACCCTGCGCGCGCTGGAAAACGCTTTGCTGGCTTTTCCCGGCTGTGCCGTGATCATTTCCCATGACCGCTGGTTTCTGGACCGCATCGCCACGCACATTCTGGCGTTTGAAGGGGATTCCAAAGTGGTCTGGTTCGAAGGCAATTACGCCGATTACGAGGTGGACCGCAAAAAGCGTCTGGGGGTCAGTGCGGATACTCCGCACCGCATCAAATTCAAGCCGCTGGAGCGGTAAGGATGTGGCTGGAAATTAATTACGCTTAATTTGGGAGATGAACGTGTTTGGCAATCTATCGATAAAAGGACGGTTGACGACTGTCGTGGCGGTTTTGGCCTTATTGTCGCTGCTCATCGGCGCCATGGGACTGTTCGGCATGAGTAAAGCCAACGATGCCTTGAAAACGGTGTACGAGGATAGAGCCGTTCCTTTGGATCAGCTGGGGGATATCCGTGAGTTGATGCTGAAAAACCGCATCCGCTTGGCTACCACCCTGATAGACGCCGCGCAGCTGCCGGGCGGCGGCATGGCGCTGGATAGGGACTTGGTGGCGCAAAACACCGCCGACATCGAAAAGTACCGCGATGAAATCACCCGGTTATGGACGGCTTATCTGGCGACCTACCTTACGCCGGAAGAAAAAATACTGGCGGCCAAATTTGCCGAGAGCCGGGGCAGGTTCGTCACGGAAGCCATCGCGCCCGCCGTCGCCGCTTTGCGCGCCAATCGCTACGACGAGGCCAAACAAATCATTATCGGCAAAGCACGGCCGCTGTATGAGGCCGCCAACGTCGACATGACCGCTTTGGCCCATTATCAGGTCGAAGTCGCCAAAATGGAGACCGAAGCCGCGAAAGCGCGCTATGAACTCACGCGCAACATCACGATAGCCGCTCTTTCGCTGGGTTTGCTGCTGGCGTTTTGGCTGGGCCGCAGCTTGATGGCGGCGGTTTTGCGTCCACTCGAACACGCCATGTTGGTTTTTCACCAGATCGAGCAGGGGAATTACAGCAATCAGATTCACGTCGACCATAAGGACGAAATCGGCCAGGTGCTGGACGCGTTGCGCGCCATGCAGAGCAAGCTGGCTCTGGACGTGGCGGAATCCGCGCGCGTGGCGGCGGAAAACCTGCGCATCAAGGTGGGTTTGGACAATGTCTCGACCAGCGTGATGATCGCGGATAACGACCGTAAAATCATTTATATGAACCGCGCGGTCACCAATATGCTCAAAGCGGCGCAGACCGATCTGCGCAAAACATACCCCGGTTTTGACCCCGACAAGCTGGTGGGCGGCAGTATCGACGAATTCCACAAAGCACCCGGCCATCAGCGCCAGATGCTGTCCACCTTCACCGCCACCCACAAAACCCAGATCACCATCGCCGGGCATACCTTTGCGCTGGCCGCCAATCCCGTGCTCAACGAGAAAGGCGAACGCCTGGGAGCCGTGGTGGAATGGGACGATATCACCGAACGCTTGATCGCTCAGGAGCATGAGCGCGCGCTGGCGGCGGAAAACCTGCGCATCAAAATTGCCCTGGACAACGTGGCGACCAGCGTAATGATCGCCGACAACCAACGCAATATCATCTATATGAACCCGGCGGTGGTTAACATGCTGCGCAACGCCGAGGCCGACGTGCGCAAGGTATTGCCGACGTTCAACGTCGCCGGCCTGTTGGGCGCCAACATGGACCAGTTCCACATAAATCCGTCGCATCAGGCCAACCTGCTGGGGTCGTTGACCAGCAACTACAAATCGCAAATCAGCATCGGCCCGCGCACCTTTGCACTGTCGGCCAGCCCGGTCATCGATGCCCGGGGCGAACGCCTCGGGGCGGTGGTGGAATGGCAGGACCGCACGGCGGAAGTGATGGTTGAAACGGAAATGTCCGAGTTGGTGAAGAGCGCGATCATGGGCGACTTTACCCGGCGCGCCAAATTGGAGGGCAAGGAGGGGTTCTTCAAGATCATGGCCGAAAGCATGAATAAGCTGCTGGAAACCAGCGAAACCTCGCTCGACGAAGTCGTCCGCGTACTGAATGCGCTGGCGCGGGGCGATCTCACCGAAACTATCGACAATGAATACTTCGGTACTTTCGGACGGTTGAAGGACGATTCCAATAAAACCGTGCATAACCTGAAAAACCTGATCGAAGACATTAAAGTCGCGGTCGAATCCATCAGCACCGGTGCACGGGAAATAGCCAACGGCAACGCCGACTTGTCGCATCGCACGGAAGAACAGGCATCCAGCCTGGAAGAAACCGCCTCCAGCATGGAACAGCTGTCCGCCACCGTAAAGCAAAACGCCGACAGCGCGCTGCAGGCCAACCAAATGTCGATGGCGGCTTCGCAAGTGGCGGCCAAAGGCGGCAGCGTGGTGCACGAAGTGGTCAGGACCATGACCGACATCAACACCAGCGCGCGCAAGATCGTCGACATTATCAGCGTCATCGACGGCATCGCCTTCCAAACCAACATCCTGGCGCTCAATGCGGCGGTGGAAGCGGCCCGTGCCGGTGAACAAGGACGGGGGTTCGCCGTGGTGGCCGCCGAAGTGCGCAACTTGGCGCAGCGCTCCGCCGCCGCCGCCAAGGAAATCAAGACGCTGATCAGCGACTCGGTGGACAAGGTGGAAATCGGCGCCGATCTGGTCAATCAGGCGGGCAATACCATGGAAGACATCGTCAGTTCCGTGAAGCGGGTGACCGACATCATGGCGGAAATCACGGCGGCTTCGGCGGAACAGAGCAGCGGCATCGAGCAGGTGAATACCGCCATCACCCAGATCGACGAAGTGACGCAGCAGAATGCCGCGCTGGTGGAACAGGCCGCTGCCGCGGCGGAATCACTGACCGAACAGGCGCAGACTTTGCTGCAGTCGGTCAGCGTGTTCAAACTCAGCGCTACCGGCGGCAGTAAAGCCTTGGCGCTGCGCAGCCCGGCCGTGCTTGCCAAGCCCACTCCGACCACGCCCATCAGATCGGCGCCGGTCAAACCCAAGTCGCCCGTCAAGCCGGTCAAGCCAGCGAGTGACGATGACGAGTGGGCGGAATTTTAAGGCTGGTTCATGATCAACGCCGGAATCAATAGCAAGCAACAGGGCCTGGTCATGGGCAGTGGCCGGGAGTGCCGACAATTGAGCTATCCGTCATCTTGATGCTATGATGATTCGGGATATAAAGCTAACCCATAGCAAGGATTTTCTGCCATTTTTAGTTTCGTCAAACGACTTTTCTTCAGCAGCGCCAAGCCGCAGCCCCAGCAGGTGGATGCCTCTCTCTCCCTGCCCAGGGTCTATCCTCGCCAGGAACACGGCATTTCCCGTTCGCAGATCAACGACAACGCTTTGAAAGTCATGTACCGGCTGCGCAAGGCCGGCTATCAGGCTTATCTGGTGGGCGGCTGCGTGCGCGATTTATTGCTGGGCCGCGAGCCGAAAGATTTTGACGTGGTCACCGACGCGCACCCGGATCAAATCAAGGCGGTATTCCGCAATTGCCGCCTGATCGGTCGGCGCTTCCGCCTGGCTCACGTGCATTTCGGCCGCGAGGTGATCGAAGTCGCGACTTTCCGCGCGCTGTCCACGGATGAAGACGACGGCAGCGAAAACGGCGACCGGCTGACGAAAAACGGCCGCATTCTGCGCGACAACATTTACGGCACCATCGAAGAAGACGCCTGGCGCCGCGACTTTACCGTCAACGCGCTGTATTACAACATCCAGGATTTCTCCGTGGTGGATTACGTGGGCGGCATGGACGACCACAAAGCCGGCAGTTTGCGCCTGATCGGCGATCCCGAACAGCGCTACCGGGAAGACGCCGTGCGCATGCTGCGCGCCGTCCGCTTTGCCACCAAACTGGGCTTCGTTATTCACCCGGCTTGCGCCGAGCCATTGCCCCGATTGGCGCCGTTGCTGGCGGAAATTCCAGCGGCCCGGCTGTTCGATGAAGTGGTCAAGCTGTTTTTGTCCGGCTATGCCTTGCAGAATTTCGAACAACTGCGCCACTACGACCTTTTCCACCAGTTGTTTCCCCTCACCGACGAAGCATTGAGCTTGCAGGGCGAGGGCTATCCGCTGACCTTCGTCGCCAAAGCGCTGAAAAACACCGACGCCCGCGTGGCGGAAAATCAGCCGGTGGCGCCGTATTTTTTGTTTGCCGCGCTGCTCTGGGAGCCGGTGCGCATCCAGGCGGAAGCCGCGATCGCTTCAGGCATGCACGAAATCGTCGCTTACCAGGAAGCTGCCGCCGACGTTACCGACGAGCAAGCGGATTACACCGCTTACCCTCGCGCCATCAGTCTGGCCATGCGCGACGTCTGGCAATTGCAGCCGCGTTTCAACTATCGCCTGGGGAGCCGGCCGTTGCGCTTGTTGTCGCACCCGCGTTTTCGCGCCGCTTACGATTTTTTGCTGCTGCGCGCGGAAACCGGCAGCGCCGAACCGGAGTTGGCCGAATGGTGGACGCAGTTCCAGGCCGCCGACGAAGCCGGGCAAAAAGCCATGGCTGCCGGTCAAAAAACCGGTAGTACGGCTGCCAGCCGCAAAAAACGCAAGCCGCGCCGGCGTGGCCCCAGTTCGCGCAAGTCCGATGTTGCAACCGACGCCTGAAACGGTGACGGCCTACATCGGCCTGGGCAGCAATCTGCAAGACCCCATCGCCCAGATTCAGCGTGCGCGCCGCGCGATTGCGCAAACGGCGGGCATGGCCGAACTGGCGTTTTCCAGTCTGTATCGCAATCCGCCCATGGGGCCGGCCGATCAGCCCGATTACGTCAACGCGGTGATGGCCATCGCCACGACGCTGGCGCCCCACGCGCTGTTGGGTTGCTTGCAGGCCATCGAGCAGCGGCAGGGCAGGGCGCGCAGCGGCGAGCGCTGGGGACCGCGTACCCTGGATCTGGACATTCTGCTATACGGTCAGCAGCAACTGCACAGCGCCGATCTGACCATTCCCCATCTTGGTATCGCCGAACGCGCGTTTGTGCTGTTGCCGTTGCTGGAAATCGCCCCCGACCTGACGATTCCCGGCAAAGGCGCGCTACGGGATTTGGCGGCTTTGTTGCCGGCTGATGCTTTGCTGCGCCTGGACGATCTTTTTTCGTAATTATTCACCACATGCGAGTTGGTGAAGAGTTATCACGCAAAGTTTATGTTTAGAGCCAAAAGCAGGAATCTGCGGATGAATGATGTTTCTGTTTTCCAAGCCACCGGACCCATTCGCCATGACTGATCTCAAGCCTCTCTCAAGAAGCCTTAGTGATTCCGCTACGCGGCGGCTTTCAAGAAGCCTTAGTGATTCCGCTACGCGGCGGCTTTCCGTGCCGGAACTGACTGCCATGAAGCAGCGTGGCGAAAAAATCACCTGTCTGACCGCATACGATGCCGGCTTCGCCCGCGTGCTGGAAGACAACGGCGTGGACGTGCTGCTGGTGGGCGATTCTTTGGGCATGGTGGTCCAGGGGCATGCGTCGACGTTGCCGGTCGGCATGGACGACATGGTCTATCACTGCGCCGCCGTCAGCCGCGCCAGCCGTCGTGCCCTGGTGGTCGCCGACCTGCCGTTCATGAGTTACAGCACGTCCGAGCAAGCCGCCGCCAACGCCGCGCGTTTGCTGCAACAAGGCGGGGCGCACATGGTCAAGCTGGAAGGTGGCTATCGGCGCGCCGCCGTGGTGCATCATCTGGTCGATCAGGGGATTCCGGTGTGTGGTCACCTGGGGCTGTTGCCGCAGTCCATCCACCAACTGGGCGGTTATAAAGTACAAGGGAAGACTGAAAAAGAGGCGGAACGGCTCATCGAAGAAGCTTCCCTGCTGGAAGAAACCGGCATCAGTCTGCTGGTGCTGGAGTGCATTCCAGCCGCGCTGGCGGCGGAAATTACCGCTCAGCTGCGCATTCCCACCATCGGTATCGGTGCGGGTAATTACTGTGACGGTCAGGTGCTGGTGCTGTATGACATGCTGGGGCTGACGCCGAACATGCCGCGCTTTTGCCGGGATTTTCTGCACGGCGCCGACGGCATCGCCGGTGCCGTGGCAAATTATGTGGCTGCGGTGCGTAGCGGGCAGTTTCCCGACGCAGAGCACAGCTATTAAGGGAAGTCGTTCCCACGCTTCGATGTAGGGTACGCTGTGCGTACCGTTCGACTGAGACCGTGGGAATGAGAAAGCACAGCGAGGGTTGGTAGCGGTGGGGGCATTACGGGACGCGGAGCGTCCCGGGCTGCATTCCCACGCAGAGCGCGGGAACGATAAGAAGATTACGGCTTGGCCCAGGGCATGACCGGCACGGTGGAAATGCTGTTGGCCGGGGCGCCTTCGATGAGTTTGCGGCTGATTGCCAGATACACCAGTGTGTTGTGTTTGGCGTCCCACAGCCTGACGATTTTGGTGGCTTTGAACAGTATCGACGTGTCTTCGGAAAACACGGTTTCTTCGTTGGGCAGACGGGCGGGTAAACTGATCGGTCCGGTTTGGCGGCAGGCCAGCGAAAACTGTGAAGGGTCTTCCGCCAACCCCAATCCGCCCGAAATTCCCCCGGTTCTGGCTTGGCTGATATGGCAGGTGACGCCGGAAATTTTGGGGTCTTCAAATGCATCGACACAAACCTTGTGGTTGGCGCCGATCATTTTCCAGACCGTGGTGACGCAACCGACTTCATCGGCCTGGGCGGAGTTCCCATAAACGGCGAGTGCAGCGATAAACAACAGGCGAAAAAAGCGGTATTTCATGGCAGTGATCGCGGAAAGTGGATGACCCTCGGCATTAAAACGCCTGGACGAGCCGGACGCAAGTCGGGTCGATAAACCCGGTTGGGAAGTTATTTTCAGCCATCTCCTGAGTTAAGCTCCTTTTCCCTAACAATAAATAAAGGTCCCTAAAACAGCATGAACTTTGAGCAAAACCTGGGTTTGGGCGATAAGCCCCTGGATCACGACCCGCAAGCCGAACGCAAGCGTTTGCAGCTGTACATCAACCTCAAACTGTCGTCCACCGGACAACCCACCACCCGCGCCGGCGACGACGAATTCATGTCGATCGCCCACGACCTGCTGAAAAGTTATCGGGAAAAAAATCGCCTGCTGACCCACTATCTGTGCCCCATCGACCGGCGCATTCAGGCGTTTCTGGACGGCTATCTGCAAGACCTGGGTCCTGATGAGGGCAAGCTGCGCCTGCCCAGCAACAGCCTGGTGCTGGATCGTTACGGCGTGGCGCGCGAACTGTCCCTGCCGGCCGACGGCGACGTGTTCACTTCAGATATCGTGTCCAGCTACCGCATCCGCCAGGGCATTTTGCACAATCCGGCCAACGACCGCCGCACCACCGAAGGCTCGTTTCACATCGCCGAAGGCGGCCTGCCGATTCCGGGCGATAAAAAAGCCGTGCCCAAGCTCGCTTTCGCCCGTTTGTTGGCCAGCGCCCTGAATCCGCCGGAAACCCTGCTGCAACTGCCTTTTTCCGCGCACGAAGCACACAAGGCCCGGTTATTCGTATCGCTGCTGCTGCGCCCGGTGATCTGCCCGGAAATTCCTACCGTGGCGCCGGCCAAGTCCATGGAAATCCGTTTTTTCGCGCCGGGCAACCTGGTCAGCAACCTCGATTTCGTCGAAAGCATTTTCGGCAACGCCGGCAACCCCTATCTGCCGGAAAACGACGCCGCGCTGGACGTTACCCGCTGGAGCGGGCATACCGGCTGCGTCATCCTGGCGCCCCATTTGACCCGGCTCAGCAAAAAAGCACTCGGCCTGCCGCACTACAGCGAGGCCGGCGAGCGAGCGCGCCGCGACGGCATGTGCTGGCAGGATGAAGCCGAACTGTACAACAACGGCAACGCTTTCAAAATTACCGCGCGCGACAGGCAAGGCGTCATCGTGACCATTCTGGCCGATAACTACTACGGCTATTGCAAAAAAGAAGTCAAAACCCAGATCAGCTATGCGGCGAATCTGTTCGGCCTGGCGGAAGAAGAACACGCCGGCGGCGCGCTGGCATTTCCGCGCCATAACCACGGCGAGGAATTCGGCGTGGACAGCCGTATCCGCCAGAACGCGGAAACCTTTACGTTCGCGAAAATGCTGGAGCGCTACGGCGAGTGCGTGGAACTGCAACCGCAGGGCTATGCCGTCGATAAACAGTACCCGGACTTGCTCTACGTGCCGCTGGATATCAGCGTCGATTTACGCACCCAGACCATCAGCTGGCACAACGAGGCCGGCAAACAGCAGATCAAGCTGCGCCCCGGCAAAACCTATATGCAGCCGAACGGCTACAAAATCGAGATGCACAAGCATCCCAAAGCCACTTCCTGGCGCCTGATCGGCACGGACGCGGAAGGCGTGTTCTGCCACAAGCCCTGCACGGTGTCGGGCGGGGGCAAGTCGGAAATTTCCAAGTCCATCGACGACGCGGTCATTTATGGCCCGGTATTCGTGCAGGATTTCGAAGCGGATATGCAGCAGGTGACCGCCATATTCAACCGCGATTATCGCGACCGGCTTAAACCCGAGTTTTCCCACGAAGACCGCGACCCCAGCCGTCGCCCCTTAAGCCCGGAACGCAGCTTGGGGTCGGTGATCAAGCTGCTGACGCCGTCACCCAGCAACACCGATGCCTACAACGCCTGGTTGGCGACGCTGCCGCCGCACATCCTGTCGCAGGTGTTCATCATCAAGCGTTTTTACAAGAAAGAATGGGGCGACAGCTGGCGCGAGCACCTGTCGGTGGACGTCATCAACGGCATGCCTGGCCACGCGCTGAAATTGGAAGGGCGCGAACTGGTGGCGTCTTATCTGCGGGTTGGGTTGGGCAAATCCGGCAACTGGCTGACTTACAAAGTTCGGCAGGATTTTATCGCCACCGAAAAAATCCAGATGGAAGACGACATCAGCGCCTCGGTGGTGGTCAGCCGCGACGTGCTGCCCAACTTGTCGCCCAAATCGAACACGCCCAGCGTCAAACTGGTCAAAAACTGCGAATACCGCTTGTTTCAGCGCCCGGACGACGCCATCCATCGCGGTTTCGACAAGCAAACCGAGTCCGACATGGCGCAGCCGAACAATTTCATCGCCAATTTCGAGCCGCTGATCGGCGACAAGCTGGCGGAAATCGTCGAAGACGTGGTCGAGTTCCAAAAATACACCGCGCCCATGCGCGAGGTATTGCAGGCGGCTTACCAGCAGGGCGACCAGTATGTAGTGTCTTCCGCCAGCCCGCGCCTGGTCGACGGCAAACCCAGCAAAAACCCGCGTTATTTGCAAATCAGGCCGGATTTGCAAAAACCCATCCGCACCCATATCGCCGAAATGGGTGCGCGCTTGGCCCGGCAACTGCCTTTGCAGCAAAAGCCGATGCTGCCGGTCAACGCCGTGCTCACCGGACGGCGCAATAATCCGCCGGAGCCGGGGATACGTTCACTGGCGGTTTACAACCCTATCCATTACCAGGAACTGCCCGAGCTGTTCATGGACTTTATTTGCAGCGTCACCGGCAAATCGCCCTCCACCACCGGCGCCGGCAGCGAAGGCGCGCTCACCAAGGGGCCGTTCAACGCCCTGCGCGCCACGGCTGATTTGAACAACGCGCTGGTGTCGTTCATCGTCACCGGCTATGCCGGATTTTCCAGCGCGGCCGGTTACATCGGCCCGAACCGGCGCGTGGATCACGACATCAGCCTGTTGATCCCGGAAATCTGGGCGCGCCTGGAAGAAACCGAGCGCCAACCGGAATACCTGATCAAGGAAGGCTATCTGGAGGCCTTGCACGATTTCGATTACGCAGGTCAGAGGGTGCTGGCCAGCCGCCTGGGTTATCGCATTACCGATCGCTTTGTGGCGGCCTTTATGGGCAAGATATTTGACAACCCGGCGGTGGCCATGGACGAAGCCATCCTCAAGCCGGAAACCCAGGACATGGCGGTATACGTGGACGGCATCAACAACATCGTCGAAGCCCAGCAGCGCGCCGCGCAGCATTACCTGGACGACGGCAGCATCGAAGACGCTTGTCCTCCGCTCAAGGCTTTGCTGTACATCATGGCCAGCGGCGTTTACCAGGGCAAAGATGTCCATCACCCGGATGTACGCAAGTTGTTCAGCCGGGAATATTTATTGAACTCCCACTGGTATGCGCTACGGCTGGATACCAAGCAACAGCGTGATATCGTTTTGTGGCAACGCCACTGCGACGATTTGCAGGCGTTTCTCGCGCTGGAAGGCTACGAAGACGTTGCCGAAACCTTGGAAATCGAAGCGCGCTTGCAGGAGGCGCGCGCCAAGCTGGCGCACTGCCAATCCGCCGCGTATCGGCAGAGCTTGCAGGGCACTATCGGTGCGGATTTGCTGGGAGGTTATGAAGCGGATTAAGCCTAGTGGCTAAATTCGCAGGGCTGGTCTGAATGTAAGGGAGATGGTTTGCAGGGACGCTTGGGCCAGCTCGTGCTGCAAAAAACTGTGGATTATTGTTAAAAAAGCCTTGTTGCGGTACGGCGTCACTGTTGACGGATGCCGGATATCATTATTATTGTTTTATCCCGGTATCCAAGCGGCCATCGCGCAACAAGGCTTAATGCTTTTCTCTCCTCTCTTCCTTAAGCTCGATTATTTATTGTTTGTTCCTAAGGTTCTACAAGCTTAGGTTTTAGCCGGCTTAAGCCGTTTGGTTCGGCTAAAGCCTATTTGCCGTGCTGCTTGGCGATCTGTTTGTCGACTTCAGCTTTGGTTTCCGCATAGCCGCTGGAGAAACCAGCGCTTTCCATTTCACGGCTTTTCAGCATGAACACCAGAACGACGGTCAGCGCGATAACGCCGGCAATGATCAACCAGAAATTGTCTTTTTCTTGTTCCATCTTTGTAACCTCAGGGTTTAATGATAGTTAATATTACAGTAATGTTTAACATCACGGAGCAACGCATGCAACGCTACGCAGAACAACGGGGATCTACGCGATGACGAAGTAAAGACCAAGCGTCTTCCGTGTGCATTTTTTAAACAGTCTGTTTCCTTGTGTCAAGCATTTTGTACCGGAAGGCAGGCGCACCCTGCGAATAACGCGGGATTTATGGCGCAAGCGGCTTGAGACAAAGTGCCGTCTTCCGCAAGCACAGGCGTGCAAAGTGCGGATTTTTCTTCAACGATCGACACAAATTCGATGAACAAACACATGACGTCAGGCGAGCCCCTGGGAACGCTCAACAAGCACCTAATGCACCCACTTCCTTTAGGGTTATACGTGCACATTCCCTGGTGTGCCCGCAAATGTCCCTATTGCGACTTCAATTCGCATCAGGCCGGGGCGCTGCTGCCGGAGCGGCAATACGTAGCGGCGTTGCTGGCCGATTTAGCGCAAGAGTTGGCCTTGTATGACCCCCTTCGGCCATTGCAAACGCTGTTCATCGGCGGCGGCACGCCCAGCTTGTTCAGCGCCGCCGCCATCGCTGAACTGCTGCACGGCATCGCCGGGCTGATACCCGTGGCGGCTGATGCCGAAATCACCTTGGAAGCCAACCCGGGAACGGCTGAGACAGGCAAGTTTGCCGGCTTTCGGACGGCGGGGGTCAATCGTTTGTCCATCGGCATACAGAGTTTCCAGGACCAGCACCTGAAAGCGTTGGGGCGCATCCACAGCGGTGCCGAAGCGGTTGCGGCGCTGTCGGCGGCCAAAGCGGCGGGGTTTGCCAACGTCAATCTGGACTTGATGTTCGGCCTGCCCGGTCAAAGCATTGAGGACGCCGTTGCCGACGTGCGCACCGCCATTGCGTTGCAGCCTGCGCAGATTTCCTACTATCAACTGACTCTGGAACACGGCACCCCGTTTGCCCGGCAGCCGCCGCTTTTGCCCGAAGACGGCCTGATCTGGGATATGCAGCAGGTTGGCCAGGCCATGCTGGAACAGGCGGGCTACCGGCAGTACGAGGTCTCTGCTTATGCCCGCGAGGGGCGGCAGTGCCGTCACAACCGAAATTATTGGGAGTTTGGCGATTATCTGGGGATAGGGGCGGGCGCCCACGGCAAGCTGACGCCGGCGGACGGCAGTGTGGTGCGGCGCTGGAAAGTTAAACATCCCGCCGCTTACCTGGAAAAAGCCAGTGCTGGGCAAGCATTGGCAGATCAAGAAATCGTGAGCGACTTACAAAAACCGCTGGAGTTTTTGATGAACGCGTTGCGGTTAAAAGAAGGGTTTGCCGAGCGGCTGTTCAGCGAGCGCACCGGGCTGCCCGTCACCGCCCTGCAACCCCAACTGGATGCTTGCCTGAGCGATGGCTTGCTGCAGCGCCACGCCGGTCACGTTCGCTGTACGGAGCAGGGGTGGCGGTTCCTGGACAGCGTTTTGGGCCGTTTTTGTTAAGCCTTGGGCAAAGTTACCCCGGTCTGGCCCTGATACTTGCCGCCCCGGTCGCTGTAGGAGGTTTCGCACACTTCGTCGGCGCCGAGGAACAGCATTTGGGCCACGCCTTCGTTGGCATACACTTTGGCGGGCAAGGTCGTGGTGTTGGAAAACTCCAGCGTCACGTGGCCTTCCCATTCCGGCTCCAGCGGCGTGACGTTGACGATAATGCCGCAGCGGGCATAAGTGGATTTACCCAGGCAGATCGTCAATACGTCGCGGGGTATGCGGAAATATTCCACGGTACGCGCCAGGGCAAATGAATTGGGCGGGATGATGCATACGTCGGAAGTGATATCCACGAAACTGCTGGCGTCGAAGTTTTTCGGATCGACGATGGCGGAATTGATGTTGGTGAATATTTTGAATTCGTTCGAGCAGCGCACGTCGTAGCCATAGCTGGACGTGCCGAAAGAAATCACCCGTTCCTCGTTGACGTGGCGTACCTGATGGGGCTCGAACGGTGTGATCATGCCGTGTTGCTGCGCCATGCGGCGTATCCAGCGATCTGATTTAATACCCATGATTCAGTCGTTCGTTACTGTGATCGTCGGAAACCGCGCGCTATAGTCTTTGGCGCGCACCGCCAAGCGCCCAGCCGTTTTACGGGCGATATCCCGGTAGATGGCGGCAATCGGGCCGTCCGGCTCGGCGACCACGCTGGGGTGGCCGCCGTCGGCATTTTCACGGATGCCGGCATCCAGCGGCAGGGCGCCCAATAAGTCCACGCCGTATTTTTGCGCCATTTTTTCGCCGCCGCCGCTGCCGAAAATGTGTTCGGCGTGCCCGCAGTTGCTGCAGACGTGCACGCTCATGTTTTCCACGATGCCCAGTATCGCCACGCCGACTTTTTCGAACATTTTCAGCCCTTTCTGCGCGTCCAGCAGGGCGATGTCCTGCGGCGTGGTGACGATGACGGCGCCGCTCACCGGAATTTGCTGGCACAAGGTCAATTGGGTATCGCCCGTGCCCGGCGGCAGGTCGATGATCAGATAATCCAGCTCGCCCCACAGGGTATTGTTCAACAACTGCTGCAAAGCGTTGGTGACCATGGGGCCGCGCCAGATCATCGGCGTATCTTCCTCGATCAAAAAACCGATGGAATTGACCTTGACGCCAAAAGCTTGTTTGGGCGACATATTTTGGCCGTCCGGGCTGTCGGGCGGACCGGACAAGCCCAGCATTTGCGGCAGGCTGGGGCCGTAAATATCCGCGTCCAGTATGCCGGTTTGCGCGCCCTCGGCGGCCAGCGCCAAAGCCAGGTTGACGGCGACGGTGCTTTTGCCGACTCCGCCTTTGCCGGAGGCCACGGCGATGATGTTTTTAACGCCCGGCAACGGCTTGAGGTTTTTTTGCACGGCGTGGGCGACGATGTGGGTATCGACGCTGATGTCCACTTGGCTGGCGCCGGTGGCGGCACGGATTTGTTCGCGCAGTGCATCAGCCAACAGCGTTTTAAAGCCTGCGGCGGGATAGCCCAGCAGCAATTGCAGTGATACTTGGTCTGCGTCTATGTCGATGCGTTTGACGGTTTTGCTGCTCAGCAGATCCTTGCCGGTGTGGGGGTCGATATAAGCATTCAGTACGGTTTCGATATCGGTTTGGCTGATCGGCTTCATGGAGTGCGTGGCTAGTGAATTTCCGGGTATTTTACCCGATTGTTCGATGCGGCTTTTGTGCAGCCTAAACAAAACCATGGGCCGCGTCCAGCCGCTCATCCACTCCAATCCTTGCGCCCGGCCAGGCCGGATGTAATAATCATCGCCTCTTCCAGCCCTGTAGCGGCACCTTAAGCGGGCGTAGTTCAGTGGTAGAATCCCAGCTTCCCAAGCTGGTTGTCGACGGTTCGAATCCGTTCGCCCGCTCCACCATATCCCTCATTCGATTTATCCTGGCCAGGAAACGGCTTGCTTTATGTGAGCGGGGCGGGTTTGTCGATATTCATTGTGGGGAAATCCATGGGACACTGGATTAAGCCTCGCCGGCCCCCCCTTAATTCGGTTAATATGAAAACCACACAATTCAGGGGGATGGCGATGAAAAACATCAAGAAAATCGAATTGGCCGGCACGGCGGGTTTAGCGGCGGCTGTTGCGGCGACATTGGCGATTATGCCGACGCCAGCCTGGTCCGGCGGCGCGTCTTTGGACAGCTTTGTCGACGGGGTGCACCATAGCACGACCATGTCATCCTACAATGACTTCGTCAGTCAAAGAAACGCCGGAATATTCGACGATATCAACAATCTGTATAAATCATCGCTGGATCCGGCTTCCGCGGTGCTGAATCTCAGCGGCACCGACGTCATCGCGACCACGGATGCGGGGAGTACTTCCATCGTCTTGAGCGTGCCCGATATCGGCTTCGTAAAAACTTTTTCCGAAGGGAGCCGGTCGGCTTCGCAAAAAGCCGTGGAAACTTATCTGAAGCATAACTATAAGTCGCTGGTTTCCAAGATAATGACCCAGGCCCCGTTAAACTCCATCGCTGGTTCGCCGACCAGCGGTCTGCTGTTTACCAGCGCTACGACGGACTACAACTTCGGACAAGGCCGTGATTTTACGCCAAGCGGCGGCATCGGCATCAGCGAGAACCGGCCCAATATGTCCTTCGGCTTTGGCACCAGCACCATCGGTTCCACCACCATAAACACTTATAGCGTGCCGCTGGGCTATACCTGGAATTTTGAAAACGGCTATGGCCTGGTGACCAGTTTGCCGATCAGTTACGTTGAAACCGTCTATAACAACACCACTACCATTCCTTCCTATCAGGCATCTCTGGGCTTAGGTGTACGCGTTCCTTTTAATCATTATATCGATCACGAAAACCGCTGGGATTTGACGCCGATATTCCGCATCGGGGCGTCGGGATCGGAGCAGGATTATTCGTCGATCGGTGTTTTGTATTCCGGCGGTCTGCTCAGCGAATATTACTTCGATGTCGGTGGCTTGGATCTCAGCCTGCGCAACATGGTGGCCTACTACACCACGGTTCCGGTTTATGCCAGCGGCATTTCCACCGAACTGTTCGGCAGCGTGGATAATTACTTGTTTAAAAACGGTATTCGCGTGGCTTCTCCCCTATCGATACCCGGGGTCGGCGATCATTTATTCGGCAGGCCGGTTACCGCTTCTGTTTACTATAACAATACCAGTATCACCGGCAGCAATCTGTTCGTTCAGGAAGCACATGAGTTTGGCTTTGATATCGGGCTGCTGGGAAAGAAAGCGTCCGCCGATAGTTCGTGGGTGGCATCGCAGGTCACGGAAAACGAATTGCGGGTAGGTTTTGGCTACACGCACGCCGACGGCGTCAGCAATGCGGTCAATGCCACCATGGGCTTCAGTTTTTAAAGCGGAATCGCCATGCAAGTGCGGAGCAGCGCCATGATTTATGTCAGGACACCCATACTGATGGTCCTTTGCCTGGCCGGCGCAATGACCCTCTTGGGTTGCGCCGGTGCGAAGGCCCCGTCTCAGCCGCCGGAATCCTCGGCGATTTCCGGCTGTACGCAGCGTTTGTTGGCCCTTAAACCCGACGAAATGCCAATCGAAAACTGTGGAGCCGATAAGCCGATCTGCGATGCGGCTACGCTCAGCAGTAAAGCGGAACAAGGCAATGCGGTGGCGCAGTACAATCTGGCGGTCCGTTACCATATGGGGTCCGGCATGGCGCCGGATGATGAGGCCGCCATGTTGTGGTTCAGGCGCGCCGCTTTGCAGGACCTGCCGCAGGCGCAAGCGCAATATGGTCTTTTGCTGTCCAACGGGGTTGGCGTGCAGGAGGGCGACCTCGAAGTGCAAAAAGAAGCGCAAAAATGGCTGATGAAAGCCGCAAAAGCCGATATGGGCGTGGCGCAAATGGCGTTGGGGCTGATGTACAGCCAGGGTTGCGGCGGCGTGCCGCAGTTGTCCGGCACTGCCGCCGAATGGTTTGGGCGCGCGGCTCAGCACGGGATCACCTTGGCTGCGCTGCAAAAATAAGCCGCGATTCACCGCTCCAGCATTTCACCCCAATCCGTGCGTGCTTCCATGGTTTGGCGAACCTCGGCCGGCACGACGGCTTTTCCTTCCCGGATTTCCCAGCCGCCTCCCAAGGCTTTGTACATGGCGATCAGATTGCGCGCCGCATCACCCTGGCTGCCGCTCAGCCGATCTTGTTGTTGCAGCAAAAATTGCTGGGAATTCAAGACGCGGGTGTAATCCTCGACGCCGTCCCGGTACTGGGCCAAGGCGATGTCCACGGCGCGGCGCGCCGCGTTCACGCTGGTTTTAAGCTCCGCGACTTGTTCCTGCGCTTTGAGAAAACCTATCCTGGCGTCTTCCACTTCGCGCAGCGCGGTCAACACGGCGCCCTGGTAGCCGATCAACAGCTCCTGAAAGCGCGCGTCCTGCACCCGCACATTATTTTTCAAGCGGCCATATTGCAGTATCGGCCAGGTTACCGTCGGTCCCACTTTGGCGGCCAGCGCGTGCATGCCCAGAATATCGAACGCGTCCACGCCGTTGGTGCTGCCGGAAACCAGGCCGATGCTGCCTTGCAGCGAAAAACGCGGCCACAGTTCGGCCTGGGCGATGCCTATCATGGCGCTTTGCGCCGCCGCTTTGAATTCCTCGCGGCGCACGTCGGGCCGATGCCGCACCACTTCGACGGGAATGCCCACGGTGACGGCGGCGTCGGCTGCGGGGATGGTGGTGCCGTCGCCGAGCAAAGCGGTTAAATGGTCCGGCGCCAGACCCAGCAGCACGCACAGCGCATTGGTGGATTGGCGCAGACCGGCTTCCAGGTTGGCGACCAGCGCCCGCGTGGCGTACAGCAGGGCTTTGGCCTGCTGTACGTCCAGCTCGGTGCTGATGTGATTGCGGAACTGCGCTTCGGCGATGCGCAAGCTGTTCTGCTGGATGTCGCGGTTTTCCCGCGCCAGCGTCAGGCGTTGCTGAAACGTGCGGATTTGCGCATAGCCGGCCGCCGCTTCGGCGGTGAGGCTGACCAGGATGTCGTCGTAATCCAGCAGCGATGCCTGCAATTGCGCGTCGGCGGATTCTATGCCGCGCCGGAAACGTCCCCAGATATCCACTTCCCACACCGCGTCGAAGCCGGACTGAAAGGCGGTATAGACCCGGTCGTAGCCTTCAAGATTCGGCATATTGCCGCTGAGCTGGTTGTGGGATAAATCGACGCCCAGCTGCTGCTTTTGCGGAAAAAAATTGCCTCTGGCGATGCCCAGCTGGGCGCGCGCTTCCATGATGCGCACGGCGGCGGCCTGCAATCCCAGGTTTTGCCGGTAAGCGGCATCGACGACGTTATTCAGCGCCGGGTCGTCGAATAATTTCCACCATGCGCGGATATCACCGCGTTTCAGCAATGCATTATCCCGGTCCAGCCAGGCCTCGGGCACTTTGAGATCGGGGGCGGCAAAATCCGGTCCCAGCTTGAAACAGCCGGTCAGCAGGCTGGTCAATGCCAATACGGCCAGCATGCCGGGCCGGCGCGGTTTCTGCTCGTTCCGCTGGTTCCGCTCGTTCCCAAGCTCCGCTTGGGAACGCAGTGCGGGAAGCTCCAGCTTCCGCTCGTTCCCAAGCTCCGCTTGGGAACGCAGTGTGGGAAGCTCCAGCTTCCCGATTAGGCGCGGAATGCCGGCAAACGTGACCAGGGAAACCCCGGTTTTCCGATCAAACACGGGAAGCCGGAGCTTCCCGGGCCGGGTTCCCAACCCGGAGGTTGGGAACCAGCGGGACCAGCGGGACCAGTGCAACGAACGTGAGCTTGCCATCGCTAACCCGCCTTGCTGGAGATTTTAATGGGCACGATGACGCTGGATGGCGCCGTATGGATGTGATTGGCGTCCGCCGCCGGGTTGGCGCGCCGGTTCGGGGTTTTATGCCGGGACGAGGCCAGATCCAGATTCAGCAACGGAAAGATCATGTAGTTGATCAATAACAGCCCCATCAAGCTAAGCGGCCAGAACGCCAGCCAGAAGGCATAGGTCGCCTGAAAGTATTCGACGGCGCGCATGATGCGGATTTGCTCGGCGGTATGGGCGAGATAATCGGCATATTCGCCGGCGTCGAAGGCTTTCAGGAAACTGAGTAGTTGGAAAAACTCGCCGCTGCGCGATTCTTCATAGGCACGCCGTAAAAATACGTTGAGTGCTTTCAAGTGACGTTTGTGGAATTGCGGGTGAGCCGTGCCGTGGGTTTGCGCCATGTAAAACACCACGTCTTCGATATTCTCCGCTTCCTGCGGCAACGTCATGTGCGGCACGATATAACGCCACAGACTGGGGCGGCTATGGTGGACGTCGTAAACGTGGTTGAGGTAATGCAGCAATACGCTCAGCGATTCCGGGGTATCGATGGCGATCAGCGCGTTCAGCGCCTGGGTTTTTACCGACAATTCTTCGGGCGTGTGCTGCAAAGTGGCGATCAGGCTTTGCACGGCGGCTTTTTCCGCATCGTCGTGCCAGGCGGGAGCGGCATCGCCCAGCATCGACCAACCGCTGTCGCCGTCGTTCAAAATCAAATCAATGAGGTAGAGCGCTTTTTGTTTATCCGCGACGCCCGCCAAGGCGATAACCGCATAAGCGCGGCCAAACGCATCGGAATCGCTGCGATAGTTTTGCAGCATGCGCACGATTTCGGTGAATTTGGGGTCGTTGGAGCCCTGGGTATCCAGCAAGGCGAAATTGCCGGCCGCGATGGCCGCCAGACGGCGCACCTCGGGGTTCTGGTCGCGCATCAATTCGAAAATCAGCGGCAAGCTGTACGGATTTTTCCATTCCGCCAATTGCCAGGCCAGGTTGGCGCGCACCGCCGGATTCGGATCGATCAACAGATAATCCAGGCCATCGCTGTAGCCTTGCCTTAACAGGCCGCGTATTTCTTCATAGTGCGCCATGGGCAAGCCCATGAGCGCCGTGCCTGCCGGCGGCGGCGCGTTTTCGCTCGCCAGTTTCAGCAAACCGCGCCGGATGTATTCCTGTTCAAACGAAGCGCCGGCTGATTTTTGCAATGGCGGGTATTTGTCGCGGTTGAGAAAGTCCGGGATGGATCTGGCCTCGGCCACGCCGTACAAAGGCCGCACGCTGACGCCGAAACGGGTTTGCAGAAAGTCGTCCAGTTTGGCTTGCGAATAAGTGACGTGGGAAATGGTTTTTCTGCGGTAATCCAGCAAGGGTTGCAACGCTTCCGCGCCGATGCGGCTCAAACCCCGCAATACGGCGTCGCGTTTCGCCAGATAAAGGCCGAGAAAATCCTGGTTGAGGCGCTTTTGGCGGGGATATTCCGCGTCCAGATCGGCGTAAATATGGATCAACGGGTGCACCAGGCGCACATCGCCGGCAAAGCGGCGCACCATAAAATCGATAAATTCGATTTTATGGGACTCGTCGACCTTATCGTCCGCCAGCAAGCCCAGCAGGGCATTAAAGCGCTCGTCGGCTTGGCGTTTTTTGAACGCTAGTTCGTCGTTATCCAGCAAGTTCCAGGTTTCCAGCAAGGTGTGATAGCGCGCCTTGGAAATGGCGTTTTCGCGCAGCAAATCGTCGATATTGCGCCGATCCAGGGCGTGGCGCCGCATGCTGGTGCCGTTCACCGAAGCCGCGTTCAATTGGGCCAGCATCTCCGACAGCTCGCGCTCCTGCCGCTCTTTTAGCATTTGTAGTATTTCGCGCACCCGCGAATCCTGATGCATCAGGGGCTGCAATTCATCCCAGTTGATAGTCGTGCTATTGGGTGTCGCCGCTACGGCGTGTAAACGTTCGCTTTTTTCTGTTGCCGCCGTTGAAGCCCCCACATTCCCAGGCTGGGCAAGCGGCGGTAAACCCAGTATCCCGAGTTTATGCGGCGCGTCTTCCGTTAAAGACAACGGTTTGGGCCGATTCCATGAAATGGCTGAAAACGCGTCATCGTTATAAGGAATCTGGGTGGCGCTGTACAAATAACCGCCCATAACCAGCAGCAACACCAAGAGAAACTGAATGAACAGCTTTTCCCATAAGCCGCCGCTAAACAGGCGGTACAGCAGATTTGCCGCGAGAAAAACGCCGGCGCCCAGTTGCAGCGGGGCCGGCCAGTGCAGCAGCAGCGGCTCGGTCAGGATGACGATGCAGCAGGATACGATGACAAAATAGAGTATCAGGCTGAGTATGGTTTTATCCTGCCGGGATTTGGTCTTGTGCTGGAACACCAATAGTGCAACAGCCGCCATCAGCGCAATCAGAGTGGTAAACAGCGTCATAGGATTTATGCGGCTTTTGCGAAGTCATCGCCATGATTGGCGTCCAGATTGCGGGTTAAGAAACCTCGCTGTTCTTCACTCAGTAACGTGGTAGGCAAACTGATTCGATAATCCTGTTTGGCGTTATCGATGACCAAGTGTTCAACACCGTCTATCAAGCGCAGGCCGCCGATAAATTTGTCGGCTGTTCTGTCTTTACTGACACTGACCAGCGTGCCGCTTTCCCAACCCGCGCCGGGTTGCAGCCATATTTGCGGCGGCAAATGGGAGCGGTCATTCCCTCGACCAGCCCGGGACAGGCTCTGGCCGCCGTGCAGGCGGGACGCCTGCGCTCCCAGGGCGGGGTTGAAAGTGATGCTGACGGCGTTGTCGAAAAAGGCGAACACCGCGAAAGCCGCGTCGTCGGCCGGGATGCTTTTGTTGAACGACTCCAGCACGGAGCGGGGCGCCATGGTGTCGACGTGGATGTCCATGGGCGATACCGGATGCTTGGTGGACTGGATTTGCGCCTGATTGGCGGTATCCGCTGCCCCGGTCAGGTTCATCAGGTCGATGCCGTAGTTCAGCAGGGTTTGATAAATGGCGAACGATCCGGGTATCCAGCGCATCACTTCCCAAACGGCGCGGTTCACCAAGGCCTTGCGGCGTTCGCCGATGACGAATTCGACGACCAGACCATCCGCCAGGTCGATCAGCCGGCGGTTGATCAGGCGCAGCGTTTCCGGCGACAGTTTTTTTTCGTATTTTTGCCGCAGCGGTTCCAGGCTGTCGGACAGCACGGTTTGGTAGGGCTTGGCGGCGTGATCACGCTCGCTGCGGTTCATGTAATACGAGCCGTGCCGGACTTTGTCGCGCGATTGGGGCTGGCCGTGGTTGAAGCGTATGCCGCCGATTTGCGCGAACACCATGTTTTCTTCCGCCGCGTTGTTGGCTTCTTCAACGCCTAAGCGTTCGTCCGGCGTGCGGTGGATGGTTACCACGCCGCGATGCGCGCGGATACCGAAGCGGTGCAGTGCGTCCTGCACCGTGTCGGCCCAGTAGAAATATGGAGTCAGAAAAGCCGGCGCATTGGAAAACAGCGTGGCGTTATAGCGCTCTATCATGCGGGCGATATAGCGGCGATCGATATACAGTTCCGCCCTGGCGCCGATGCGCTCCAGCACCGGCCGTCCCTGCCAATGGCGGATGCCGCAGTGGATCAGCCACAAAGCGGACAAAAACAGGGCGGCGTCCAATACGTGCGCGATAAGGCCGATGCCGCCGATGAATTGCAGCGGCGCGCTGAGCACGCCGAAGATCGGCACGCCGAACACGGTGGCGATGACGATGTAACCGGCGAAAATGGCCCAGGCGCGCACGAATTCGATGTTGTTTTCCGCCCGGGCCTGCGCCTCGGCTTCCAGGGCGGCGCTGTCGGGCGTGTCTATAGCCCATCCTTCGGCGGTATGGCCGACCCGGTTGGGGATCTCGATCTGATAAACGGCGGTTTGGAAGTCGCGGAACGCCTGAATGTCGATCCATTGCAGGTCGTGGCGGATTTCCAGCTCCCTACCCAGGAACCTCTGGTTGAAGACAGTTCCCTCTCCCCTCGGGAGAGGGAGCCCGAAAGCATCGGTTTCTGAGTGCCGTTCGGTGTGGAAAACGCGCTCGGGTAGAGAGCCTAAAGCCGTGTCTCTGCCAGGGGTATGGGGATAGACGCCATGTTGGGTTTCTCGCAATTCCAGCGCCCGCTGAGTCAAGCCGATCAGAATTTCCGTCAACACCGCCTGGGTGGCCACCGGCACCAGGGTAGCGGCTTCCGCCCGGCGCCGGCCGCAGCTGCCGTCCGGGGCCAGGTGGCTCAAGTTGAGAAAGGTATTGGGCAGCAACGGATCTTCGGGATGGTAGCCCTGGCCCAAAGCCTGGCTCATCGAGTTCAGCGCGCTTTGCGTCAGCACGAAACAGCGCTGTGCGCCGACCAGATCGCGGGCTTTGCGCAGCGCCGCCAGGGTGGACTGGGTTTGCGCCGAATTGCTCACGCCCAGAAACAGCGTTTTATCGCCGTAGCTGCCGATGCCTTCCCGCTTGCTGCGCTTCATTTCTTTGAGCACGTTGCCGGAATTTTCCGCGCGGATGCGCAAGCCGGGCAGGATGGAGCGCAGCGCCAAGGCAAATTCGCCGATCAGATCCTGATTAAAATCCACGCCAAACAGCACCAGGTCGTGTTTACCGGGGTCGCGCCGCGGATCGAGCAGGTTGCCCAGCACCAGGCCGCAAAAATTTTCCAGGGTGGCGTGGTTTTCGCCTTGCGGCGCGAATGATTGCACCACGCGCTGCAGGTTGTAAGGAATGTCCTGGATGTCCCGTTCCACCTCGGTGCCCGGCACTTCCAGCCGGGTATAGCGGTCGATTTTCGGGTTGTGGTTGATGGCGAACCAGTCGCAGCGCAGCGCGCCCGTAGCGGCGGGATGATCGTCCAGCAGCGTGCCGGGCGCGGGCTGCGGCCGCCGCGACAAATCGTCGCTGGGCTCGGCCCGGTTGTAAATACGGATCGGGTCCATGCCCGGCAGCGGGCTGTAATCCACCGTGGCGTATTGCCCGTCTTCCAGATAAATCTGCACCGCGTCGTCGTCGGGATTGCCGCGCTGCAAGGCGGAGGTGACGCCTTGCGGTTCGGCGCTGCCGAAAATTTCGCCCAGCGTGCGGTTGTGGCCCAGCGAAAACGCCTGGGTCAGCGAAAAAATCCCCAGACGTGGCTCCAGCGTGGTGCATACCATCAGGGCAAACTCGCCGACCAGATCGCGCGAAGCGCGCCGCATCACCCAGGCCAAATCGTGCCGGTAAAACGCATCCTCGAATGCCGCGATAAACCGCGTGGCAGTCGCTTCGTTCATGTGGCCCTGTACGCAATCCAGCACGGCGGCGCGTACTTTTTGTTTGGCGGCTTCGCATAAGTCTTCGATGGATTGAGCGCGCGAAAGGTCATGGCCTTTTAATTCCCTCACCCCAACCCTCTCCCGGGGGGAGAGGGAGCCGGCAGGTTCCTGGGTAAGGCCGGGGCGAAGATTTAGGCAGTGTTCACCCAATTCCGCGCGCGCTTTGCTGATCGCCAGGTCGACGGCTTCCGCCCAGGTATACAGGCGGAACAAATCGAATTTATGCCGGCAAATCTCCTGGTTGAAGTCCAGCGCCGAGGTGAAGGCGGCATAGCGCAAGGCTTTATAGGCCAAGCCCTGGGTGTAGACGAAGTCCACCCATTCGGCCACGCTGCGCGAGTCGGAATTGCCTTGCGAGGTGGTGGAAGGCATGGCCGCCGTGAGTATGGCGCGGGCTTCCATCTGGCTGAAATAGCGCCGTTCGGTCCGCTGGTCGATGCAAACGTCCAGGTGCACGCCGTCCATGTCGCCGTTGTGGGCGATCATGTTGAACACTTCGCCGTAGTGGCTGACCAATTGCCCGTTTTCGACGCGGTGATGCATCATCCAGTCGAAATGTTCATACCAGTGCGGCTGGGCGTTATGCCAATGGGTGGCTCCGCCGGTGGCGTAGCGCAGGTGCAACAAGGTCACTTCAAAGCCGCCGGGCCGGCTATAGCCCTCTTTGGCGGCTTTTTCCAGCAGCTTGCCCAGTTTGCCGCTGATGACCTTGACGATGTCTTCGCGTTTGCCTTTGACGGCTTTGTCGAAAATGATCGACCAAGCCTGGAGCTTTTTGACGATGATGGAGAATCCCCCCGATTGCCCGCCCCGGGTGGAGGCTTCGCGCGCCAATATTTCCACCAGTTCCCGCAGCCGTTCGGACAGCAGCGGCGCCGGCGCATCCGTATCCGGCAGTTTATAGCGCACGGCAAACGCCGGCCCGCAAGCCCAATAAGGCGCATGGCCCTGGATGAAAGCCGTCAGATCCGGCACGGACCACATGGCCAGCAGGGAGCTGGCCATAAACCCCAGCAGCATGACCAGCTCCGGTGCCACGACAGACCCGTCGTGCGCCCAGACGGCATAAACGCAGCCGGCGATGACCATGCCGATGGCGTTCATCAGCGCGCCGCCCACCGCGACCAGCCGGTATTGCCACGCGGCTGCGAGGGGCCGGGCCAGGCGCGGCGGGTTGTCGGAAAACTGCGGCAGCGGATGCCAGGGCAACAAGCTCAGCGCGAGTTCCTTGAGTTTGATGCCTTCCAGCAGCGTTTTGCCGTCGAAGGCGGAGCGTTCGCCGGTAACCGCGTAAAGGCACAGCGCATGGCCGAGACCATGTAACAGCAGTGCCGGTACGTTGCCCCAGCGCAGCGGCAGGCAGGCCAGCGCCAGGACAAGGCGTCCCGCCCACAGCAGGCCAGGCAAAAAAATATTATCGGTAGGCGGTATGACCGTTCGCGGCTTGGTAGGCATGGGCTTGAGGCTCTTTTTATTCTTTGTGGCGGCGCTTGCGCTGGGGGATGCTTCAGGCGGATTGCGCTATGAGCACAGTTGCTGGGCTCGGCCACTGACCGCTTGCATGGCCCCGCTGCCGTCCACCCGCCAGCGATAGTGCAGTTCCATGCTTTTGCTGACCATGAAAGCGCGCTCCACGTCATAGCCGTTATCCAGAGCAAACACGCGCCAACCCAGGTCGCGATGACTGGGTTTCAGGCTGTGGTCCATCCATTGCTCAACCGTTTCCCCCGCTTTGCAGGGCTGGTTTTTGACGATTTGTTCCGCGTCCGTCTGACTGGCGACGGCGGCGGGAGCGGCGCTGGACAGTGCGCAGAGCAGCAGCGCCAGCGGCATCAGCGTTCGTTTTGCCCTGGCACCTCCGGCCGGCATGGCGTGGTGCGGGCGGGTGTTGATGTGCGTGCCGGTGAGGATGTTGTTGTTCATGGCGGATTCTGCTCCCAAATTGAAAAGGTAACGGTCGATGCTGCCCGGTGCTGCGGCCAGTTGTCATGCACGCACCAAAACAGAGCGTTATTTTTTTATGAGCACGAAACAAGTGCTTATATCGTCGTGCGGCCTATGGCCGTGACCGGCAGCAGATGGCTTTGTAAACACAGGGGGAATGCTCAGTTTCCTTCTGCTGCCAGGCAGGGAAAAGTTATAGTAGTATCGAATCGCTGTCAACAAAAAAAGCACCAACGAAGTGCAAAAAAATATTTAACGCACCACAATTGTGCGCTTATATCGTTCCCACGCTCCGCGTGGGAACGCAGCCCTGGACGCTCTGCGTCCCGAGTTCGCCACAGTCACGGGACTTGCCTTACCAAGGACGCATGCAAGCGAGGGAACGCGGAAAGCATTGACATCTGCTTTTTTGTAACGACAATCGGCGGCATGATTACCTGGGATGAAGCGAAGCGGAAAAACATGAAATCAGACGTTTTACCCATGGGGAAACATTGATGCCGCATGAGTATGACAGTGATGCCCTGCCGATGACCGGCATCCTCGGCGGCACTTTCGACCCGATCCACCACGGCCACTTGCGCATCGCCCTGGAAGTCCAGGAAATTCTGGCGTTGCGTGAAGTGCGCTTCATCCCTTGCCGCCAGCCGCCACACCGTGGCGAGCCTTCCGCCACGGCGGAACAACGCTTGCATTTGCTGCGCCTGGCGCTGGGCGACATGCCGGGATTTGTGACTGATACGCGCGAGTTGGAGCGGCCAGGGCCGTCTTATATGGTGGATACGCTGGCGTCGTTGCGGGCGGAGTTGGGGGCTGCGCCTTTGTGCTTGATCCTGGGCTACGACGCTTTTCTCGGCTTGCCCGGCTGGCATCGCTGGCGAAACCTGTTAGATTACGCGCACTGGGTGGTGGTGCGGCGCCCCGGGCCTGCACCAGTACCGACCGGAGCATTGGCCGCGTTGCAACAAGAGCGCCGCCTGGAGCCCGAACAACTGCATACCGCCGCTTGCGGCGGTATTTGTTTTTTACCCGTCAGCCAGTTGGACATTTCCGCCACGCAAATCCGTACGCTGTTGCGTAGCGGCCGTAATCCAAGCTATTTATTGCCGGACGCCGTGCTGCGGTTTATTGAGCAAACCGGCTTGTATGGCTGTGACCATTCACCACGAAGCACACGAAGTCCTGTTACGTAGGGTACGCTGTGCGTACCTTCGAGGACGTCGAACGGTACGCACAGCGTACCCTACAATCTGAACCCCATCCTCTTGGAGAAATCTTTGCAAAATCTCATCGACAATCTGCAACAGCACCGCAAACAGCCGGCCGCGTTCCTCAAACCAGTCTTACCCGCCGACGAGCTGCTCACACTGGTGCTGTCCATCCTGGACGACGGCAAGGCCGTCAACGTTACCGTGCTGGACGTGCGCAAAAAAACCGGCATCACCGATTACATGGTCGTCGCTGGCGGCACCTCGGACCGGCACGTGCGCTCCCTGGCCGAGAAGGTGGCGGAAAAGGTCAAGGAGCACGGCATCCTGCCTTTGGGCACGGAAGGCAAAGACGCCGCCGAATGGGTGCTGGTCGACCTGGGCGACGTCATCGTGCACGCCATGAAACCTGACACGCGCGAACTGTACCAGCTGGAAAAACTGTGGGGGACCGACTACGGCAACGCCGATCCCAACTAAGGATATGGCTGAAAACCACGTGCTGATCGCGCCTATCGATGTAGGGTACGCTGTGCGTACCGTCCGAGGGCATCGAACGGTACGCACAGCGTACCCTACAAGGCTGCTGGGCATCCTGCTGCTGACGCTGGCGGCCCAGGTTGAGGCCGATGTTTATCGCTGGCAGGACGAAAGCGGGCGCGTGCACTACGGCGATCAGCCGGCGCCCGGCGCCCAGTCCGTCAAAACTACTGCCGACGCGGTGTACCGCAAAGTGCGCAGCGTCCACGACGGCGACACGCTGACCCTGGACGATAGCCGCAAAGTGCGCTTGCTCGGCATCAATACTCCGGAAATCGACAGCGCCGGCAGCGTTGCCGAAGCCGGGGGCGAGGCAGCCAAAAACTGGCTGAAAGCGCGCATCGAAGGCCACAGCATACGGTTGGAGCAGGATGTTGAGGCCCAGGACCATTATGGCCGCACCCTGGCCCACCTATACGCCGAAGACGGCGAACACCTCAATCTGGAATTGGTGCGCCGGGGATTGGCGGTCGCCAGCGTTTTTCCGCCCAACCTCAAGCACGCCGAGGAACTTGCCGCCGCCCAGCGCCAAGCCCGGCAAAACAAGCTGGGCATCTGGGGCGATCCGGCCTATGCGCCCCAGCCCATCACCGGTTTGGCGCAGCAGCCTGGGCGCGGCTGGCGGCGCTGGGTCGGCACGCCGACCGCGCTGGACTACGGCCGCACCCATGCCCGATTGATATTCAGCGATACGGTAGCCGTCGATATTCCCAAAGAAAACCTGGCGTTATTCCCGCCGCTTAAAAGCCTGTTGGGCCAGCGCCTTGAAATACGCGGCTGGGCCTCGCGCCGCAAGCAAAATTACACCGTGCTGATCCGCCATCCCAGTGCATTGGAGGCGCTGGACTGAAAGTGAGGGTTAAAGCATCAGGTTTTTTAATTCAACATACTCGTATTTTTACAATATGATTATCCATGGCTCATCGATCGGGTTTGCCTCTTAATTGCCATCCACGCCGAACCGGCGCCGCACTTTTCTTTGCCTGCTGAATTCATGCGCAATCGTTTTATTTTGCCGGTGGCGGTCGCCCTCGCTTACTGGCTGTTTGCCCGCCTGGGATTGTTGCTGGCGGTGCCGCCAGGGTATGCGACTGCCGTGTGGCCACCCTCGGGCATAGCCTTGGGTGCCGTATTGGTGTGGGGATGGTGGGCTTTGCCGGGGGTGTGGCTGGGGTCTTTTTTGGCCAATGCGCTGACGGCTTTCGATATTGCCGCGCCGTTCAGTTCTTTGCTGGTTCCGGCCGGTATCGGGGTTGGCGCGCTGTGCCAGGCGGGCCTGACGGCTTACGCCATTCGGCGCTGGGTGGGATATCCCACGGCTTTGGCGACCGATGGCGAGGTTTTGCGTTTTTTGGCGCTGGCCGGGCCGCTGGGCGGCTGCATCAACGCCACGCTCAGCGTCAATTTACTCTGGCTGCTGGGCCGCATGCCGTGGATGGACTTTGCCGGCAACTGGGCAACCTGGTGGGTGGGCGATACCATCGGCGGCCTGATTTTTACGCCCTTGTTGTTGATCGGCTTCGGCGAACCGCGCGCCGCCTGGCGTAACCGCAGCAAGTCGGTGGCGCTGCCGTTGTTGATGAGCTTTTTGATGGCCACGGCTTTTTTTGCCTATGCACGCAAAGCCGAACACCAGCAACAGACACAGGAATTCAAACAGACCGCCGAGCTGGCTTTCAACGCCATCGATGCCGAGTTGAACCGCTACAGCACGGCGGTGTGGTCTTTGCGCGGCTTGTTCGATGCTTCGCAGTTTGTGGACAGGCAGGAGTTTCAGCGTTTTGCCCAAACGCTGCTGGAGCGCGAGCATGGGTTACAGGCCCTGTCCTGGAATAAGCGCGTCACCCATGCCGAGCGTGCTTCGTTCGAACGGGCGCAACAGTCCGGCGGGCTGAGTGATTTCGCCATTCGGGAGCAGGATGCCCAGGGCAGGCTGGTGCCGGCCGCCAGCCGGGATGAATACGTGGTGGTGACTTACATCGAGATTCTGGAGGCCAATCGCCCCGCGCTGGGCTATGACGTGGCCTCGGAAGCCGTGCGGCTGACGGCGCTGCAAAACGCGCGGGACAGCGGCGCCATGGCGGCCAGCGCCCCTTTGTTGCTGGTGCAGGAATCCAGCGTATTGGCGCGGTCTTTCGCGCCAGCCGGGCAGCAAGCCCGGCAACATTTCGGCGTTTTATTGTTCGTGCCGGTCTATCGGCACGATGCAGTGCCGGACAGCGTGAACGGGCGGCGCAGTGCAGTGACGGGATTTGTCGTCGGCGTATTGCGCCTGGACCGCGTGCTGGATACGGCGCTCAAACCGTTGGTGGCACAGCGCCGCTTGTTGCGTTTGCGCCTGGCCGATGCGGACGCAGGGCTGGCTCAGCAGGCGCTGTATGCCGATGAAGGATTCAGCGCCGGCGCCGCACTGAACTTCCGGCAGATTTTGGCCGTGGCTGGGCGGCGCTGGTTATTGGAAGCGTCCAGTTCGGAAGTGGGGCTCGTGCAAAGCTGGACCACCTGGTACGTGCTGGCGGGAGGACTGTTGTTCACCGGCCTGCTGGGCGGGGTTTTATTGCTGCTGACCGGCCGCACCCTGCACATGGAAACTTTGGTGCGGGCGCGTACCTCTGAATTACTCGACAATAACCGGCGATTGCAGGTCGAAATCGCGGAGCGCAACAAAACCGAAGCCGCTTTGCGCGAGAGTGAGCACAGCTACCGGCTGGCCAAGGAAGCGGCGGAGCAGGCCAGCCGGGTAAAAAGCCGGTTTTTGGCCAATATGAGCCACGAAATCAGGACGCCCATGAATGCCATCATCGGTTTCAGCGGGTTGGGGCAGGAATGCAACGCTCCCGACGATGCGCGGGATTATTTCGAGCGCATTCATCTCGCCGCCGAAAATCTGCTGGGCATCATCAACGATATTCTCGACTTTTCCAAAGTGGAAGCCGGTGAAATGAAGCTGGAATCGGCGGAGTTCCGCCTGGCTGATCTGGTTGGCGCCGCCACGGACTTGATCAAGCCCAGGCTCGCTGAAAAGGGCTTGTCATTGCGGGTGGAGGTGGCGCAGGAACTGTCCGGTACTTTGCTGGGCGATGCGCTACGTATCCGCCAGGTATTGGTGAATTTGCTCAATAACGCGGTCAAGTTTACCCGGCAAGGCGGGGTGGAACTGCGGGTGGAGCCGGGAGCGGCGCAAGCCGGCGGCTTGGTTCAGCTGCGCTTTGCGGTACAAGATACCGGCATCGGCCTGGAAGACGCGGCTTTGCAGCGGCTGTTTCAGCCGTTTACCCAGATGGACGCCTCCACCACGCGCAAGTATGGCGGCACCGGCTTGGGTTTGGCCATTTGCCGGCAACTGGTGCAGTTGATGGGCGGTGAGATCAGCGTGACCAGCCGTCCCGGAGCCGGCAGTTGCTTTACTTTCACCGTGCTGGTGGGGAAAGTGGCGGTCGCAGCACCTGCCGCAGCACGGGAGCAGCCCGGGCAGCAAGCTGCCCAGGCCGAGTCGTTGCGCGGGCGGCGCGTGTTGCTGGTGGAAGATAACGAGGTCAACCAGCTGGTGGCCGGCAAGATTCTGGCGCGCCTGGGGTTGATCGTGGACATTGCCGCCGACGGCAGGCAAGCGCTGGCCGCGCTGGCTGCTCAAGCTTATCAGTGGGTGCTGATGGACATACAAATGCCGGTGATGGATGGGCTGGAAGCCAGCCGCCATATTCGGCAGGATGAGCGGTGGCGGCAATTGCCCATCATCGCCATGACGGCCCACGCCATGCTGGATGAAGTGCAGGAATGCCTGGACGCCGGCATGAATGACCACATCGCCAAACCCATACACGCCGATGACTTGATGCGCGTATTGGTGAAGTGGTTGTGAAGCATGAAGAATATAAGGCCCGAAAAAAGGGCGATAACCGCTAATAAACTTAACTTGTAATACAACCGATGACTAACCCTACCCGCACCATCAATCTCGGCTTCACACCGGAACGTTTTTCCGAAGGCTGCCATATGTGTTACATCTACAACGACGAAATCGAACGCCGCGAAGTCATGGCGCGCTTTATCGAAAGCGGCGTGGCGGATGGTGAATACGTTTTTTACCTGGTCGACTCGATGCCGAAAGCCGAAATGCAAGCGCATCTGCAACAGATGGGGATACATTTGCCGCCGGCTGCCGACGAGCGGCGTTTCGACGTGCTGCAGGCTGAAACCACCTATTGCCCCGAGCATGCGTTTTCACCCGAGACCATGCTGGATACGCTGAAAAGCCTGTACGAGCAGAGCGTGGCCGATGGTTTTGCCGGCTGTCGCGGCATGGGCGAAATGACCTGGGCGCTGCGCGGCATTCCAGGCTCGGAGCGGTTGGTTGAGTATGAGTCCCGCATCAACATCGTGGTGCGCACCCATCCTTTGACGGCGATCTGCCAGTATGACGCCAGCCGTTTCGACGGCGCGACGATCTTCAATATTTTGAGCGTGCACCCGATGATGGTGGTGCGCGGACAAGTGGTGAAAAATCCTTATTACATTCCCCCCGAAGAGTTTCTGGCCAGACACGCCGTCACCGTCTGAAGACATGGAAGCTTTATCCATACAAGCCAATGTGCTGGGGCATTTGCTGGTCATCCAGCAGACCCTGGACGTCATGCCGAACGTCCAGGGCGTGGCCTCCTTCTTGTGCGAGGCTTTGCGTAAAATTCCGGGGGTGGGGGCGGCTTATCTGTGCGTCGATGGGGAAATTTATCCGCCCGGCGACAGCTTTAAACGGCAGGATAAATGCGGGGCAGAGCAGGCGTGCGACAGTTTTCAGTTTGACGATACCGCCATTCCCAGCCTGTATACGCTGCCGTTGCGGACTTCGCGCCATCAATACGGCTGTCTGGCGCTGCAAATTGCCGATAATACCCTGTTCGAACCCTACCGGGTATTTATCGACAATATTGCCAATACGGTGGCGCAATCGCTGGAAAATCGCAAACATATCGCTCAGCTTAACGAGCTGAACCAGGATATGGTGAAGCACGTGCAGGAGAAAACCGTCGAACTGCTCGCGGCCAAGGAGGCGGCGGAACAAGCCGCCAAGGCCAAAACCAATTTTCTGGCGAACATGAGCCACGAAATCCGCACGCCCATGAACGCCATCATCGGCTTGTCGCACTTGGCGCTGGAACACGTGCAGGACGCCAGGCTGCACGATTATCTCAGCAAAATTTACAGCGCCTCGCAGTCGCTGCTGGAAATACTCAACGATATTCTCGATTATTCCAAGGTCGAGGCCGGCTGCCTGAACATCGAATCCGCTCCTTTCCGGCTGGATGACGTGCTGGATCACCTGCACACGCTGTTTGCCCTGCGCGCCGAAGAAAAACGCCTGGCCTGGCGCATGGATATCGCCCCCGGCGTGCCGCGTCGGTTGCTGGGCGATGCGTTGCGCTTGCGGCAGATCTTGGCCAACCTGATCGGCAATGCCATGAAGTTTACCGATCAGGGCGAGGTGCGTCTGAGCATCGGGTTGGCCGATCAGGCGCCGGTTGATCTTGACAGCCGGGTTCGCCTCGTTTTCAGCGTCCAGGATACCGGCATCGGCATGACCCAGACGCAAGTGGCCGCTTTGTTTCAACCCTTCATGCAAGCCGATGATTCGATTACGCGCCGCTTTGGCGGCACCGGCCTGGGATTGGCGATCAGCCGCGAATTGCTGCATTTGATGGGCAGTGAGTTCAGCGTAGCCAGCCTGTTGGGACAAGGCAGCACGTTTCGTTTCGAGTTGACGCTGGGGGTGGTGGCCGGGGCCGGTGGAGCATCGACTCAGGATGAAGCCGAATCGGCGCGGTCTGCACGCGCGCCTTCGCCACCGCTGAGCAAAAAAGCGCGCTGCTTGGCGGGTAAGCGCATTCTGGTGGCGGAAGATAACGCGCTCAATCAGCAGGTGGTGCGCGAGATGCTGGAACTGCTGGGTTGTCGCGCCATTTTGGTGGGCGATGGCTGGGAAGCTTTGGCGGCGCTGGAGCTGGAGGCTTGCGACGCGGTGTTGATGGACGTGCACATGCCGAGGATGGACGGCTTGGAGGCCACCCAGCGTTTGCGCGGCCAGTCCCGTTATCAGCGCCTGCCCATCATTGCGCTGACCGCCGATGCCATGCCCGAAGAACGCCGGCGCTGTTTGTCGGTCGGCATGAGTGATTTTTTGACCAAACCGGTTTCATCCGAAGCTTTATTCGCCGCCTTGCATCGTTGGGTTTGTCCGCACGAGAACTGCGATGTTTTATGGGAGCCTGCCATGCCAAGACCCGCACCACAACCCGCCACGGCGGAACTGGATTTCAGCCATTTGGGCGAACTGGCCGAAGACCCGGCGTTTATCGAACAGCTGTTGCAGACTTTTCTGAGTAATTTCGAGCATTTTGCCGAGGATCTGCCCCGGCATTTGACGGCGGGTGATTGGCCGAAAGCGCGTCAGCGGGTCCATGAGCTGAAAGGCGCGGTGAGCAATATCGGCGGTACCAGGCTGCGCGAGGCCTGCATGGCGCTGGAGCAGGAATTGAAGCACGAAACCTACAGCCAGGCCAGACTGGATGCGGTATTGCGGGGATTGGCCGAGGTTCAGTCGATTTGCAGCGGTTTTCACCCGTGAATAAATCATATGCCAAAGCGGATATCTTGCACGCGGAGTTTTATCCGGAAACAATGCCGTCAAGTTAGTTCCCCCGCCCTGCGCGCCGCCTGGGAATGGGGGAAGCCGCCTCCTCAATATGGCCAACGCCACGCCACGATTTCCAGCACGTCCACGCCGTGTTCGTGGGCGTAACGGCGGCAGGCGATTTGCTGGTTGCGGAACTTCTCCTTGGCGTGGGCGCCGCAGGTTTTCAACGCCGGCACGCGGTCGATGGCGTCGATCGCCAGGTTGAAACGGTCGATCTGGTTGTTGATGGCCAGTTCCAGCGGCGTGTTGATCTTGCCTTGGTGGAGAAAAAGCCGTGGCGTCCGCTCAGCAGATAGCCTTCCATGGTGTGCTCGCTGAGCATTTCCATGACGCGGCCGTCGGGCTCCAGTTCGGTGCCGTCGCCGTCTTCCGGGAAATAGTCGGCAATCCAGAATTTTTTGCTGACCTCGTAGACCGCGCCCAGTTTGTTGGAGGTGTTCTCGTCCGGGCCGAATACGCGGAAATTCCGCGCGTTGGCTTTCATGATGTCACGCAGCAACCGGCCCAGCGGCGGGGTATTTTCCGCTTCGATTTGGCCCGGTTTGTCGCATACAAAGACAACGTTTTACTCGCCTTTTATTGCAATTCTTCGCGATGGCGCTCCAGCCTTCGAGCGTTAGTTCGCTCTCTGGGCTGCTCAGTTCCTCCAACAGTTTCGCTGCAAAACCACTGTCTATCGAAGCAGCGGTGCCTCACTCAGTGCAGCCGTTGTTGGCAAGCCTTTTGCTTGGGTTCTCAAGAGCGCCGATTTTCCGTCGCCGGCGGGTTGTTCCGCGCATTCCGTCCCGATACGGCGGTTTTTCATGCGGCGTTCCAGCGGGGCACGCTTTAGACGTAGTGCCATGGATTTATTATTGAAAGATGGTGGTTATTATGAACGTTCAAGATCGTTTGCAATGGTTGACGCCCTTGGCTTGCGTGGTCATTTTCAGCCTGGGGGGCGTGGGGCTTTATCATTTGAACAGCCTGTCGGCGGGCGTGGGCGGCAATTTACAAACGTTGCAACATGAGACGGCGGCGCTGATCGCCGCGGAAAACGCGCACAGCCATTTCAAAACCCAGGTGCAGGAATGGAAGAATCTGTTGTTGCGCGGCGGGGAGTCCAAAAACTTCGACAGCCATACCCAGCGTTTTGCCGAGGAAGAGCTGCATACCCAGTCTTGCTTGAAGCTGGTGCAGGAACTGCTGGTCAAGCTGCAACAACCCGCCGGCGACGTCGAGTCTTTGTTGAAAACGCATATGGAATTGGGCAATCGCTACCGCCATACCGCGCTTACCCTGTTCAATCAGGCCGATGCCACGCCGGCGCTGACGGTGGAGCAGGTCAATCCGGTGTTTACCGTGGATCAGCTGGCGCATGACGCCGAGCGCCCGGTCGACGAGGCGCTGGATAAGCTGTCGTTGCGATTGGAGCAACTGGCGCGGCAACGCATTGACGACAGCCAGCAATACAATGCCGCCAGCCTGTCGAACAGCCGCAGCTACGTGATAGGCGTGGCGTTGCTGGGTTTGCTGGTGACCGGCGTTTTTTCCTTGAGCAGCAGCCGCGAACTCATGCGCCAGTTGGGTGGCGATCCGGCCAAAGCCGCCGCTGCCGCGCGTAAAATCGCCGCCGGCAATCTGACCTTCGACATTACGCCGGAATCGGATAACCACGACAGCTTGATGCACGCGCTGCAGGACATGCAATCCCAGCTGCGCGGCATGATCAGCAACGTGGTGAGCTCAGCCGATGAAGTCGCCCACGCGGCGGAGCAACTGGCCTATACCAGCAACCAGGTGTCCGGTTCTTCCATGGAACAACAGCAGTCCGCCGATGCGATGGCGTCAGCCATGCAGGATATGTCGGCGCGCATCGAACACATCGCCCACAACGCCGACGACGCTCATCAGCGCGCCCACAAGGCGGCGGCCTATTCCGACGAAAGCGCGGCCATCGTCAATCAAGCCGTGCACGAAATCGTCAAAATCGCGGAAGTCGTCAACCGTTCGTCGGAAAACATCAAGTCTTTGGGGGCGCATTCGGAAAAAATATCCGACGTGATCCACGTGATCAAAGACATCGCCGATCAAACCAATCTGCTGGCGTTGAACGCCGCCATCGAAGCCGCCAGAGCGGGCGAGCAGGGGCGCGGTTTTGCCGTGGTGGCCGATGAAGTGCGCAATCTGGCGGCGCGCACCGCCAAGTCCACCCAGGAGATCGCCGCCATGATAGAAACCATCCAGAACGGCACGCTCAGCGCCGTGGGCGGGATGGAAGAGGGCAGCCGCCGCGTTAATGAAGGCGTGTCCATGGCCAATAAAGCCGGCGAATCCATGCTGAACATCAAGGAAGGGACCAGCAACGTGATCCATTCCATCGACGAAATTTCCGATGCGTTGCAGCAGCAAGCCAGTGCCGCCGAACAATTGACGCACGGTATCGAGCAAGTGGCGCGCACTACCCGCGAAAACAGCACCGCCGCCGGCACGCTGGCTTCCTCGGTGGACCAGTTGCGCGAGATGTCGCGGCAATTGAAGCGGTCCACGGAGCGGTTCAAACTGGGGTATTAGCAGTGACCGGGATAGCCGGTCCCACAAAGTTAAGGCTGCACCGTTCGCTCCGAGCCTGTCGAAGGGGGAGCGGTGCAGCCTGACGTGAGTTCAGGATTTAGTTAAAAACAACTTTCCAGGTTTCCTCGTTCCCACGCGCTGCGTGGGAATGCGGTTTGGGCGCGCCGCGCCCCGTGTCCATAAATGCCGCATTCTCGAGATCGGCAGCCATCATTACTTGACCCTGTTCAATAAAAACTGCGCCATCAAAGGCACGGGCCTGGCAGTGGCGCCTTTATCCTGGCCGGTTTTCCAGGCCGTGCCGGCGATGTCCAGGTGCGCCCAGTGGTACTTTTTGGCAAAGCGCGACAGAAAACACGCCGCCGTGATGGCGCCGCCGTCCGGGCCGCCGATATTGGCGACGTCGGCGAAATTCGACTTGAGCTGTTCCTGATATTCCTCCCAAATCGGTAGCCGCCAGGCGCGGTCGCCGGCCTCCTCGCCGGCCTGCAACAGCTCGTTGCACAGCGCATCGTCGTTGCCCATCAAACCGCTGGGCTGGCGGCCCAGCGCCACCACGCAGGCACCGGTCAGGGTGGCCATGTCGACGACGGCTTCCGGGTTATAGCGCTCGGCATAGCTGAGGGTATCGCACAGGATCAGGCGGCCTTCGGCGTCGGTATTGAGGATTTCGATGGTGATGCCTGCCATGCTGGTAACGATGTCGCCGGGCTTGTTGGCGTTGCCGCCGGGCAGGTTTTCCGTGGCCGGTACCAGGCCGACCAGATTCAGCGGCAAAGCCAGTTCCACCGCGATTTGCAGCAAGCCCAACACGCCGGCGCCGCCGCACATGTCGTATTTCATCTCGTCCATATTGGCGGCTTGCTTCAACGAAATGCCGCCGGCGTCGAACGTCAGGCCTTTGCCCACCAGCACCAGCGGTTTTTGCTTGGCTTCACCGCCCTTGTATTCCAGCACGATCAGCTTGGCGGGCTGGCGGCTGCCCTTGGAAACCGACAGCAGGGCGCCCATGCCCAGTGCTTCCATATCGGCTTCGTCCAGAATTTTGGCTTTGAGCTTTTTGGACTGCTTGGCCAGTTTTTCCGCCTGTTCGGCCAGATACGTGGGCGTGCACAGATTGCCGGGCAGATTGGCCAGGTCCTTGACCAGCTCCATGCCGTGCGCGATCGCCAAACCCTGGTTCAAGCCGTTGCCTGCCTCCGTTTCGGCTTCATCGGATTGAAACTGAAAGACGGTTTTTTTCAGCTTGGGCGGCTTGTTATTGTCCTCACCGCTTTTCTTGCACTGGGTAAAGCGGTACAGACCGTCTTCGAAAATCATGGCCGCCTGGCGGGTTTTCCATTCCACCCCGTATTCGCCGACCGTCACATCCGGCAATGCGCACACCGCCAGTTCGGAACCACAGTCCTTGGCCGCTTTGATGGCGGCGGTCAGCGCCTTGCGATAATCCTTGGCGCTCAGCTCGCCTTCCTTGCCCAGGCCGACCAGCAGAATGCGCTCGGCTTTGCTGCCGTGCGGCAGGTGGTTGACGGGCAAAATATCGCCCGCTTTGGCGGCGGGGTCGTCGCGCTTGAGCAGGCGGGAAATCAGGCCGTCCAGCGCTTCGTCCTGCGCCAGGGTGGCGGCGGGCAGCTTGCGCTTCTGGTAAAAGCCCAAAATCAGGCAGCTGCCTGGGTGATGTTCAACAGAACCGGTTTTTATCGCGTAGTCCATGGGGGTTTGATCAATAGTGGTGGATTAAAGGGATATATATACCTTGCGCGGTCATAAATTGCGGTTTTGCTCCCCCAAACCCTCGCTTCGCTCTCCCTGCGGGAAAGCCGCCGCGAAGCGGTATTACTAAGGCTTCTGGGGGCTGGGGTGAAGGCAGCCAAGAAAATGCAATTTATGACCGCGCACAGTGTATAGAGCGGTGCACGGCGCGCCGGAATTATCAACGGATTATGGCAAACCGGCTATCGGGCTGAATGGCCGTGCAAGTGTACCGGAGTTGCCGTGAAATTCCAGCCAGACGCAGTCATTGACGACTGTTCGACAAGACTTACCGAGCCCAAGGGGTACGACCGGCTTTGTCGTCTTGTGTCGACAAGATACTACGACGGCGATGAAAGGGGTTCGGCATGTGCTGGAACGGCTGGACTTGACGCTCAACGACAAGAAGAGCCGGACGGTGGACGCCCGGAAAGAGCACTTTGCTTTCTTAGGTTTTTCTATCAGGGTACGCACCAGCCGTGTCACCGGGAATCGCTATCCGCACGTGGAGCCTTCGGCAAAGTCACTGATGCCCGAGGTGGTGAAAGAGGTCAACCAAGTCCTGCGGGGCTGGACAGGCTATTTTCACTACCGCAACAGTACACGGATGATGGGCAAGCTGCGCTACCATGTGGAAGAACGGATACGCACGCACCTGGGCAAACGCCACAAAGTC
>SCQD01000350.1 GCA_004299145.1 Methylococcaceae bacterium
TAACACAAGGCTGGAAGCGTAAAGCTGCGCAGTAGCAACGTCTGGCGCAAATACGCATGATTCGAACAAACAGCGATCAGCACAAACTAGGCGTACAAGGTAACGGCCTGGGCCTGTGGGAGGATGTTCGGGTGTTGTGTGTGTCATGGCTTGCCCCATTGATAATAACCACATGGGGAGCATTGATACTCCCCATGTGGTCACTTGTCAAGCGGGGATTGCGCGCCTAAGCTCCACAGAAGCTCAAGAAACCGCAAAAGGAGAAAATCATGCGCCAAGACCACATCATCACCATTGAGCCCGGCAAACGCGGCGGTAAGCCGTGCATTCGTGGCTTACGGATTACGGTTTACGATGTGTTGGAATATTTGGCATCTGGCATGACACCGGGGGAAATCCTGGAAGATTTTCCAGAACTAAATATGAATGACATTGCAACTGCATTAAAGCTGCAACAAAAGTTATGAAAGGCGCAGTTTCTACCGTTATCGCTCTATTACTCATCGCCTGGATAATAGTGTCAATCAGAAATAAATTGACAAGCCACAAAAAAGAAACATGGCCAACATATGCCAAGAAACTAATGTCAGCACCCGAACAAGTGCTGTATTACCGGCTCATAAACGCATTTCCTGAATATTTAGTATTTCCACAAGTCCAGGTTTCAAGGTTTCTAGGAATAAAGAAAGGACACAATTTCGGAAAATGGTTTAATAGAATTAATCGGCTAAGCGCTGATTTTGTCATATGCAACAAAGATTCAAGCATCATAGCAGTCATTGAATTAGACGACTCAACGCACAACACTCAAGAAAGAAAAATCACTGACGCAAAAAAAGACAACGCCATCCAAGCAGCAGGATTACGAATAATAAGACTGGAAGCAAAACAGCTACCCAGCGAATCAACATTAACTAAATTAATAGGGAAAAATTCATGAAAACAACCAAAGAATACTTAGAGGCGGCCAAAATGGCCTTAGACCTACCAAGCGACTATGCAGCAGCTAAGTGGTTAGGCGTAACTGTGCAAGCAATGTCTAAATACAAGCATGGCGAAAGAATCATTGACGACTACGCCGCCGCACGAATCGCGGAAGCGCTGAAGATCAGCCCGTGGGAAGTCGTTGCAGCCGCCAACTACGAACGCGAGAAGGAACCTAAGAAAAAGGAGTACTGGCGGAATACCTTAACCCGAGCCATGGCGGCATCGGTTATGATTTTTGCCGTATTTTCAGGCGGTTATGATAACGCGGAAGCGTCAGAAAGAGAGTACGCACAAAGTTACATTAATTTTACACAATATACATTATACGCAATCAATGCGCCGAGGCAGGGCGGCATCGCGGTATCAAGGATGGTACGGTTTTTGCCGAATCATGGCGACATGGCTGGCATTCATGACCATGTTCTTGACAAAAATCCAAACTCCGCTGATTCGTAGTGCTTGCCTATTCGTGGGAAGGCCAGAAATCCATATCCATGATTTGATCAAAGCTCCAAGGACAACATTCTGGAAACACCTCATATTTAAAGCCAGTTTCCTTTGTCGCCTGATACAACGAGTCAGCCCATACAGATTCCCACCAATCAGGATTACGAAATTCGGGCTTCAAGCTGGGTATATCACGAATACAACTCAAAATATCTTTACGCTGCACATTGATTGTACGTTGCCAACTGTTTCCACGAAAACTAGGCTGATATTGCCACTTCAGCAAATGAGTCAACAGGATAGCCATGCGGCTTTTTAATTCACGTTTTTCGCTTTTACCCACGTCTTCAATCTCATCAGCAATGTGTTCAATGTCCAAAAGATCGAACCGACCTGAACGCAATAAAGCGGCTTGTTCTTGCGCCCAGGCGATTACATCAAATTCATAGGCTACTGTTGTCATTGGGTTGCGCATCCTTCTTCTTATGTCTTGGTTTCGGCGGTTGCGCCGGGAGCGGTTAACGAATCCAGGCGTGTGTTGGTCTTGGCGATTTCGGCAACTCGGGGCGTTCGCGTTTCGGCTCGCTCAAAGCTCAAGAACCCTCGTTGATTTGAAAATACAAAGCATGATGGAGTCCGGCGTCAATGTACAGGTGGTGCGGCGTTGCATAATCACCGGTCGTGACGTAGGATTCTTCGCTTCAGAATGTCCCGCTCTCACCTGCCGAGTTTTGCCAGGCTCGGCAGATCAACGATAAAGCCCATTGAATACCCAATCTCCCGCTGCAACCACCAGCCTGCAAGTTTATTGGCGCCTGCTCGCCTATGTTCGCCCCTATTGGTTCATTTTTCTGGTCAGCCTGATCGGTTTTTTGATCTACGCCGCCACCCAGCCGGCGTTCGCCAAGCTCATGGAACACGCGGTGGATTATGTGCAGCACCGCCGGCAAGCCGAAGCGGTGTGGATTCCGGCGGCCATGGTGGTGATCATCATCGTGCGCGGCATCGGCTCGTTTCTGGGCAATTATTACATCGCCAAAGTCGCCAACAACGTGGTGCATACCCTGCGCTGTCAAATATTCGACCGCTACACGGAGCTGCCCACCCTATACTTTGACGACAATAATTCCGGCCATCTGATTTCACGCGTCACTTACAACGTCTCGCAAGTCACCACCGCCGCCACCGACGCCGTTAAAGTAGTTGTGCGTGAAGGCTTGACGGTAGCAGCTCTTATTGGTTATCTGGCCTATCTCAATTGGCAGTTGTCGCTGGTATTTTTAGGCATAGCCCCACTCATCGCCGTTGTCGTCACCATCGCCAACCGGCGTTTTCGCAAGCAGGCCAAACGCATCCAGGCATCCATGGGTGATGTTACGCATATTTCTTCGGAGTTGATCACAGGTCACCGCGTCGTGCGCAGTTTCGGTGGCGAAGACTACGAAAAAAACCGCTTTCGCCAAGCCAGCCGCGACAACTACCGGCAAACCCTGCGCATGGTCAAAACTTCCGCCACCAGCACGCCAGTGCTGCAGCTGATCGTTACCAGCGCCCTGGCGATTTTGATTTACCTGACCTTGATCATGATGACCGACGCCAGCGCCGGCCAGTTTGTCGCCTTCATTACCACGGCTATTCTAATCCCCAAGCCGCTGCGGCAATTGAGCGAAGTAAGCGCAAACATACAGAAAGGCATCACCGCCGCCGAAAGCATTTTCGAAGTTTTAGACGAGACCCCTGAAGTCGACCACGGTAGCCTGGAAATCGATAGAGTCGAAGGCCGCCTGGAATTTCGCGAGTTGAGTTTTGCTTATCACGAAGCCCTACCCAGGGATGAACAGCCAAACAATGCGGTGAAAACTGGCGGCGCCAAAACCGTACTACAGCAAATTTCGTTTATAGCACCAGCCGGGCAAACCGTTGCCCTGGTCGGCCACTCCGGCAGCGGCAAAACCACCCTGGTCAACCTGATCCCGCGTTTTTACGACCACATCCACGGCAAAATCCTGCTGGATGGGCTGGAAA
>SCQD01000137.1 GCA_004299145.1 Methylococcaceae bacterium
CGTCGCTTACGGAAACTGGCACAACGTTTGGGCTTTAATCTCACGCCGATTGTCGCCGCACCGCTTGAGGTTCCTGGGTAGGGGGCTTTTGCGGCGCCCCCGGCAGGTTCCTGGGTAGGGTTGGGGTGAGGGCATAAAAAGCAGAGGGGCGTGAACGATTACGCAGGCTGTTGCTCAGGTATAATCGGCTTTTGCCCATACTTTCCCCTTGTACGATCTCCACTGCCACTCTACCGCTTCCGACGGCAGCCTGACGCCCAGCGCCGTGGTGCAGCGCGCCGCCGCTAAAGGCGTAACCACGCTGGCCTTGACCGATCACGATTGTGTGACCGGTCTGGCCGAAGCCGGTCTGGCCGCTGCCGCTGCCGGCATTACTTTGATTCCCGGCATCGAACTGTCCACCACCTGGAACCGCCAGTGCGTCCACGTGCTGGGGCTGGACATCGATCCCGCTGCCCCGGCGCTGAGCCAGGGCATCGTGCAGTTGAAGGCGATACGCGCCCACCGCGCCCGGGAAATCGGCCGCCGCCTGGCAAAACTGGGCTTTGCCGATGCTTACGACTGTGCCATGGCCCTGGTAGGAACCGGCATGATCACCAGACCCCATTTTGCCCGTGCGTTGGTGCAGCTGGGGTACGTGGTGGATGAAAAAGCGGCTTTCGAGCGCTACCTGGCGCGCGGCAAGCACGCCTATGTCAGCACCGAGTGGGCGGCGATGAGCGACGCCGTTGCCTGGGTGCGCCAGGCCGGCGGCATTGCCGTGCTGGCTCATCCGTTTCGCTACCAACTCACCGGCACAAAAATGCAGGCCTTGCTGGAGGCTTTTATCGGCGCGGGCGGTACGGCGATGGAAGTGGTCTGCGGCAACAGCAACCGCGACGACATCATCCGCGCCGCGCAATTGGTGCGCCGCTATGGATTGTTGGCCTCCTGCGGCTCCGATTTCCACGGCCCCGAACAGCACTGGATCGAGTTGGGCCGCTTGCAGGCCATGCCGGAAGGCTTGACGCCGGTCTGGCAAGATTGGCCGGTGGCAATAGCGGCTTGATGCCGCCATAATCGCAGTCCCTCCACGTGCCGAGGCACACACTATTTTTTTCGCTATTAAGAAGAGGCTTAGCCATGCCGTACACACAAGATCTGGTCGAAGAGATGAACGTATTGATTCGTTACAATCTGTCCACCACGCAAGAAGGCATCAAAGTGCACAAAACGGCGGCTCCCGAGGTGGTCTCCGCCGTTCAGCGCCTGCATCACAAAGGTTTGGTTACACAGGCTGACGGCGGTTATCTGACCGATTTGGGGCGTGAAGCCGCGGAACACGTTCAGTCCGCGCTGACTATGCTGAGCGTGGCCTGAGGTTATCATCGCAAACAGACTGGGAGAAAAGCGCCATGAACCAAAACCGTTTTTACTGCATCGTATTATTGTGGCTGTGTGGCGTGGTTTCCGCCTGGGCCACGCCTTTGACGGACAGAAACTGGGATATCGACGCAAATACCGTGCTGCGCATCGTCAAAGCGGACGGGCAGGTGCTTACCGGCCAGGCCAAGACCAGTCATGGCGTGTTGTCGTTTAAGCAGGACGGGACGCTGGTGACTACCCAATGGGTGGGCCGGCTTTATTATTCGGATGGCCGTCCGGCGGACGTGGTGGGGGCGTGGCAGCAGCCGGCCGATAATCAATACAGCGTCAGCATAAATTTGCAGTTGCTGAACGTCAACGATAATACCGCTTATATCGAGCGCTTAAGGCGGGACTATAAGGCGTTGACCGGAGCCAATAAAGTCATCCGTAAAATGACCTTCGTGTCTTATGTCGACCAGGGCGAACTTCTGAACCAGGGGCAGACCCTCAAAGGCCGGAATACGGCGGTGCTGGACCTGGACTTGGCGGCTCCGGGCGCCACGCAAACCAGTACTACCCGCGTGTCGGTGGTGACCACTTACCAGGGGCGGCGTTCCAGCATCGGCAGCGCTTGCTGCGGTGCGACGGATGCGGCGTTGAACCAGCAGCGCAGTGAGGCCTATCTCGCCAAAACGGCAAAGCTGCCGTCGGTGGAAGTGACCGCCAGTGGTTTGCAATACCAGGCATTGCAGAAAGGCTATGGGGAATCTCCGCTGGAAACCAACCAGGTTACCGTCAATTACCGTGGTTTATTGCCTTCCGGCGTGATATTCGATAGCGGCACGCATATCACCTTTCCGTTACGCGGGGTGATAGCCGGTTGGACCGAAGGCTTGCAATATATGAAAGTCGGCGCCAAATACCGGTTTTATATCCCCGCGGATTTGGCCTATGGCGAACGCGGCACCGGAGGCTTGATAGGCCCCAATGCCGCGCTGGTGTTCGACGTGGAGTTGCTGGAGGTCAAGTAGGCTTTGAGGGAACCAGCGGAAATACAGACAAAATAGCTGTATAACCGTCGCAAAGTCCAATATCGGTGATGCGGAGAATTCCTTTGGCTCGACAAAAAAAAGCAACAGCCTTGCTGGAACAGGTGGCCGAAGGCCGAATCAGCCCGGTGCTCGCGGCGGAGATACTGGGAATTTCCCGGAAAAAAATCAGCGAAAAACTGGCCAAATACTTGGCAAACGCCAATAGCCGGGCGGAAAAAAAGGCCACGGACAGCCTCCGGGCCGAAGACGCCATCATAGGCAACCACCTGATAGCCGGGCGCTGGATCGTTCCCGCCGCCTACATGCTGGCCCACGCGGCCCGGCAGCTGGACGGGCAGGTCCAGATCGGCAAGCGCCAAGGGCTGCACTTAAGCCAGGTCGTGTTCAAAAAGCCCCCGGAGGTACGCGGCGTTTACCCGATTCAGACCCGCATCGACGATGACGCCCGCTTCCGCTTTTGCAGCGAGGAGGAAACCCTGGCCGAAGGGCGCTACGCCGTGACGGACAGCCCGGCCAGCCGCCTGGACCTCGAACAGTTCCACCACCTTCCATCCCCCCTGCGGGGCTTTTACGCCCGCATCAAGCCCCTGGGCTATGGCTACGGCCCGCTGCTGCGGGTGGCGGACCGCGTCATCGACGACGGCGAGCGCGCCGTTTACCGCCTGAAAAATCAGGGCAGCCCGGAACATCCGGGGCTGATCGATCCTTTTCTGCTGGACGGCGTTTTCCAGTGCCTGCTGCACGCGGCGGGGGTCGAAGACCTCATGCACGCCGAGTCCGTCATGTTCCTGCCCTATAAGATCCAAGGCCTGCGCCTCTATCGGCGGATGCCGGCCACCTGCCACGCGGTGATCGAGCATAGCGCTTTGCGGGTCGGCCAGCAGGAAATCCGCGGCAGCGTCAGGGTTTACAGCAAAAGCGGCAAGCCGGTGCTGGACCTGGAAGACATGGTCCTGATCAAGCTCACCACGGCGCTGACCCATCCCAGCGACCAGCGCTTTGCCGACAGCGCCATCCACGCCTATCTCCCCGCTTGGCGGCCCGTCGCGCCGGTTGCCGACGACGACCGGCCGCTGTTGCCCATCGTGGTGGGTGGAAACCGCCCCGAGCCGGCGGCGACGCTGGCGGCCCGTCATGGACGGGTTATCCGGTTGTATCCGGCGGAAAGATTCGAACAGATCGGCAACGACGAATTCCATTTGCCTTTCGCCAATCCGGAAGCTTGGCCGTTATTCCTGGCGCATTTGCCGGCTACGGCGCTGCCGCTGTTCATCTATGGGGAGGCGTTTGCAGCCGGCATAGTCAGCGAAGCCGCCGAGAAAGCCATGGCGGGTCTGCTGGCCTTGTGCCGCAGCCTGATCGTGCAGTCGGCCAAGGCCCGCTTGCGGATTCCGACCTTGCAAGCGCTGTCCGTCGCGTCGGGCGATTTGCTGGCGGGCTATGCCGCCGGCGGTATCGCCGGATTTCTGCGGACGCTGCGCCTGGAAAGCGTCATCGACGGCACGCAGATCGATTTGGACGACGAAAACGGCTTGGTCGGGGCAGTGCTGGCCGAATGCGGCCCGCAAACGGAAGCGGTCGTCGCCTACCGCGACGGAGTTCGGCGGGTTCCAGCCTACCGGCCCGCGCCCCTGGGCGACCCTTTGCCGCTCAGGTCCGGCGTCTACATCGTGGCGGGCGGTGCCGGCGGCATAGGCCGCAAGCTGTGCCTGTATTTGGCGGCGCGCCACGGCAACCTGCATTTCGCCTGGCTGGGTCGCGGCCCCTACGACCGGGACAAAGAAGAAGCCGCCATGGCGGTGCGGGCGCTGGGCGGGCAAGTGGACTATTTCCAGGCCGATCTCACCGATCCCAAGGAAACCGCCGCCGCCCTCGCCGCCATCCGCAAGCTCGGCGCCGTCCGGGGGGTGATCCACAGCGGCGGCTCCAACGAAGAAAGCCTGATCCGCGGCAAGGATTGGCCTTCTTTCGCCCGGGTTTACCGCGCCAAGGCGCGGGGCATAGAACTGCTGGACCGCTTGACGGCCGATCTGCCGTTGGATTTTTTCGTGGCTTTTGCCTCCACCATCGGCCTTACCGGCAGCGTCGGACAGTGCGATTATTCCGCCGCCAACGCCCTGCTGGACAGCTTCGTCCACTGGCGCAACCAGCAAAAAGACCGCCGGGGCCGCGCCATCGCCGTCGACTGGACCCTCTGGCACGACGGCGGCATGGGGCTGGACGACGGCGTGCGGCAAAAGTTTCTCAAAAAAACCGGGGTCATCCGCGCCGCCCTGGCGTTTCCGCTGCTGGAGCGCATCCTGGCCGGTCCGCACGCGGAAATCGCCGTGGCCGGCAACGACCGTTATTTTCGGGCAGATAGCGAACCGCTAAGCGATATCGCCATTGAGCAGGGGGTAACAAAAGGGAACGCATCACCGAGACCTGCCTGCTTGGAACCAATCATTGAATTACAAGGCTCTGCGGCTCTCACCCCACCCCCTACCCAGGAACCTGGGGCCTCGCAACCCCTGCTCCCTCAGGGAGAAGGTTGGGATGAGGGGAGTAAATGGCCGCGGCCTTTTTTATCTCCCCCTCACCCCAACCCTCTCCCGGGGGGAGAGGGAGCGGTTTCCGACCGCAGGTTCCTGGGTAGGGAGCCGGAAAGCAACGGCTCCGAATTGCCATTAGAGGGCAAAAACGTCCCGCCCGCGCTCCCAGTAGCCCAGCGTTTCACGGAAATCCTCTGCG
>SCQD01000138.1 GCA_004299145.1 Methylococcaceae bacterium
TGACGGTGAACCTGGCGTGAAAACCCTTTGGCTGGGACTTCAGCGTGTTATGGATTTCGCCATGGGGCTCCAGTTCGCGCGGGAGATTCAGGAGGAGGCGAGTTGTGTGTAATGGTATGGACACAACCACCTCATCAACAGGCCGGATATATGGCAGCAACTGCGTTACTTGACCGACGCGATCAACGAGAAAATGCTTGCAATCGGGAGGAGTCCATATATGCGCTGAAGTGACTGAGAAAGCGACATCCGGGCGCATGTTGTGGTTGGGGGCGGGATGTTCGGAAGGTGAAGCGGAGTAAGCGGAGAGACCTGGCGGTCGGAGCGAGGGTTGCCAGGAGTCAGAGCCCGCATAGTACCGAAGCGGCACAAGCCGCAGGAGGCCGGAGTAGCAAAATCTGGCCGAGGGAAGGCAGGGCAGGGCAGGAAGGTGGATGAGTGAAGTTCATGAGAGGCCAATGAAAGCATCGACAGTGCCGGTTAAGGCTAAACAAGGCGCAGAAACCCACGGCGCGGTATGACAGAAATCGCCAGGGCATCGGAAATTACCCGCGAAGCGCTGTACAAGGCGCTTAGGCCCAGCGCTCAGCCACGCTTTTCAAGCCACGCCGCCGCGCGCTTCCGTCATGCGATAGCCGTGCCGCAGGCAGTGATCCAGCCACTTTTCCAGAAAGTAGTTCAAGCGCCATTTGTAATCCAGCACGGCAACGGCCGGCGGATTTTTTGGCAAAGCCGTGCGCGCGGGCGGCGTGGCGGCGGTGCTCAGGACTTCGGCCAGCTTGGCGTCCAGAAACACGCGCACCTGCACGGCGGGTTCCATGACGGCCCCGGCGGCAAAAACGTGGCTCAGTTCCACCGTCACCGTGTAAGGCGTGCGTTCCAGCAGACGGATGTGCAGGGCCGGTTGCCCGCATTTATCGCCTTCCAGCACCGCTTGCTCGACCCCTTGCAGGTCGGGCAGCAGGCGCAGCAGCTTGAAGTAATTGGTCTCGCAAACGTGTTGCAACCAATAGGATTTGTTGGCGGGCAGCAGCGTATGCACGGCGGTTTGCTTAAAGCAGTCTTGGCATGCCCGCTTCGCTGTAACAGGCATAAGCGGAGTCGGTTTCCCACAAGGCCACCTGGACCACGTCATAGCCTTTGGCCTGCATGTGGCGGTAGATCATTTTGGCCAGGGTTTCGGCGGTGGGGTGTTCGTCCAGCACCAGATGGCGCTCATGGGTTTCCCGCAGCCAGGATAACGCCGGGTCGTCGCGGTGCAGCAGCATGTTGTGGTCGAGCTGGGCGTCTATCAGTTCGCGCGCGGCGGCATTGATGTCGGCAAAATCGCAAACCATGCCTTGCGGATTCAACGCATCGGCCGCCACGGTAATCACCGCGCGGGCGCTGTGGCCGTGCAGGTGGCGGCACTTGCCGGTGTGGAGCATGAGGCGGTGGCCGTAACAGAAGGGAATTTCTTTGGTAACGGTGAACATGGAGGGTTGAAATGAAAGAGTAAGGGTCTGGCTCAAAATAGGGGTTAGGTAGGGTACGCTGTGCGTACCGTTCGATGCCCCGAAGGTACGCACAGCGTACAAGGAGGGCTAGCCGCTGGAAATATCGCGGCGATTCAGGGAAGTTATTTCCGGCCAAATCCTAAGCGCCTTTGATGCCGGTGATGGTGGCGGCGATTTCGAAACCGTCGCCGTAAGGTTCGCAGCGGGTTGCTTCGGCGTAGGCATCCAACGATGGCGTGAGTTGGAAGTCCGCCAGTCTCTGTTCTCCGGCCTCCGGTTCTACCATGACTTCCAGCCCCTGGCCCACCGTTACCGCCACCGGCCCGAAAAACAACAGGCCGTTGCCGCTGAGGTTTAGGCAATGGCCGTCATGAGCCTGTTCGCCGCTCACCGGACGGTAGTGCAACCTGCAATGAGCGCCGGTGCGGCGGAATTTGCGTTTTTCGGGGTGGTTCGGCATTGCGCATATTCTCCGAGATTTGCCCAAACGAGCTTCCTTAGAGCGTCAGCCCGCCAAAGGCCTGATGCCCACGCTGGCGCGCAGTCTTTGCAAAAACGGCCGCGCCACGGCGCGGGCGCGTTCGGCGCCGGCTTGCAGGGTGCTTTCGATGTGCTCCGGGGATTGCAGCAGCGCTTCGTAGCGTTCGCGCGGGGCTTGCAGGTGATCGTCGATGTATTCGAACAACACTTGTTTCATTTCGCCCCAGGCGATGCCTTCGGCGTAGCGCTGGCGGATGCGCGCGGCTTCCTGCGGCGTGGAGAAGGCGCGGTAAATGCTGTACAGCGTGCAGCTGTCCGGGTCTTTCGGCTCGCCCGGCTGCAGCGAGTTGGTCTTGATCTTCATGATCAGCTTGCGCAAGCGGTTGGCCGGCTCGAACAAAGGGATGGTGTTGTCGTAGCTCTTGCTCATTTTGCGCCCGTCCAGGCCTTGCAGTACGGCGGTTTCCTCGCCCACCACCGCTTCCGGCAGCACAAAATGCTCGCCGTACAGGTGATTGAAACGTTGGGCGATGTCCCTGGCCATTTCGATGTGCTGGATCTGGTCCTTGCCCACCGGCACTTTATGCGCGTTGAACATGAGGATGTCCGCCGCCATGAGGATGGGGTAGTTGAACAGGCCCATGGTCACGCCTTTGTCCGGGTCCGCTTCGCCCGCTTCCAGATTGTCCTGCACGGCGGCTTTGTAAGCGTGGGAGCGGTTCATCAGGCCCTTGGCGGTGATGCAGGTCAGCAGCCAGGTCAGTTCGGTGATTTCCGGCACGTCCGATTGGCGGTAAAACACGGCGTTTTCCGTGTCCAGCCCCAGCGCCAGCCAGGTGGCGGCGATTTCCAGGGAGGACTGGCGCACCCGTTCCGGGTCGCGGCACTTGATCAGGGCGTGGTAGTCGGCCATGAAATAATAGGGCTGCACGTTGACGTCATGGCTGTGTTCGATGGCCGGGCGGATGGCGCCCACGTAATTGCCCAGGTGCGGGGTGCCGCTGGTGGTGATGCCGGTGAGTACGATGGATTTGTTCATGGATTGGCGGTGTGCGGGGAGCGCGGAAAAGCGGGGAAATATGACACAAAAGGCCGGGTCTAGCCAGTTCAGGTCAGCCAGTTTTTGATGACAAGCTCAGGCACGCGGGAAAACTCGGACACATTGTCGGTCACCAGCACGGCGCCCAAGGCGCGCGCCTGGGCGGCTATCCAATAATCGTTGGCGCCGATGGGTGTGCCTTTGCGTTCTAAATCGGCGCGGATGCCTGCGTAATGGCGGCACACTGCGGCGCCGATGGGCGCCAGTTCGATGGATGAGGTTATTCGCGCCAGGCGTTCCGCGTTTTTATCGCGCTGTTGGCTTTTGGCCACGCCGAGTTCCAGTTCGGCCAGCACGATGGGAGACAGCCAGAGAGCGGCCAGCGGCGTGCGTTCCAAATGCTGCCGCACTGCCGCCTGGCCTTTCATCGCCGCAATAAAGATGTTGGTATCCAGCAGATAACGCCGCGCCATTGCCGGTTACCCGGCGTCCTCGAACGGCACCGGCTCAGCCGGCAAATCCGGCGGGGCTGCGATATCGATGGTTGAGGCGTCTGCCCACAGCGGACGGAACAGATCGGCTGCCGAGCGCGGCTGATCCGGCACTAGACGGGCGACTACGCGATTGTGGCGCGTTATGGCGATTTCCGCGCCGGCTTCGACTTCGGCGAGCAAGGCGGAAAACCGGGCTTTGGCTTCAACGACTTGAACGGTATGCATGACACCCTCCGGAATATGATCATGTGGTCATATTAGGCGGCGATTCCGGCTAAATCAAGTGATGAATTGTGCGGCGGGTGGGATAAGTCCCGAGCGGATCGGGCGGCAAAACCAGGGTGGCGCCATTGCGGCGCCACCCTGGGAAGCAGGTTAGATGGGCAGCGCCGCGCCGGGAACCAAGGTGAAGTAGGCCAGCAGCGCATAGCAGGCCACGGCCAGGGCGGTGTGCAGCAGCAGCGCCACTTTCGACACTATCCCGGTCTTGCGGCGGCGGAAGCTCATCCATAAGCCCTGCGGGATGATGATCAGCGCCATGCCGATATTGGTATAAAGCCGCGCGTCGCCTTGCAGCGCCACGACGATGACCATTGCGGCACCGAGCAGCGCGATGCCCGCATGGAGCAGCAACAGCCCCGGATCGACAAAACCGCCGCGCCAGACTTTGGCCAGCAACAGCAGTCCCAGCAAGGCTACCAGCGTAAAAGCGGCCAATGCACCCATCAACATATGTCAAGTCTCCTGTATTGCTTAAGATGAAAACCACGTTGGCACGGCAACGTGCCGGAGTGGCAATGAAATAATCATGCCAATTTTACTCCGCAATGCCGCCGTTCGGCGAGTGCCGTGCAGGAAACCAGCGTCAGGCCGGATGGGGCGCGGGATCGGCTTGATGGAGCGCCGCCGTCGATTTTTGCCGCCGGCGCGGACCATGCCGGCGCCGTTGTGGGGGAAATCCCCCAAAGCCATGGTATATGGCCGGCGGGTTGTCGGCATGTTCGATTCGATACATTGTCTCTTCGATGCCTGGTGGTTTCATCCGCGCTATGCCGGCAAAAAGCGTTCGCTGATGATCTGCCTGTCTGGAACGCCCAGCGCACGCGCCGCCGTTTCGGCGGCGTCGATCAAGGCGGGCGGTCCGCACAGATAGATGTCCGGCGAAACGCCGGCTTCAGCCAGGTCTTTGCGCAAAGCATCCACCGGCGTGCCGCGGAATCCTTGCCAGTCCGCCTCCGGTTTCCATACGCACAGTATCAATTGCAACTGCGGCAATTCGGCTTGCAAGGCCTGTAGTTCGGGCAGGCAAAAGAATTCTTCGGCGCGGTTTGCGCCGAAATACAGGCGTGCCGGGTGTGGTTCCTGCAATTCCGCCATGCGCCGCAACATGGACAGCATGGGCGCCAATCCGGTGCCGCCTGCCACGAACCAGCGCGGCCGCAGCCCGCTTTCGCTGAGCCCGAAAGCGCCTTGCGGACCATGCACCCGCAGGGATTGCCCCGGTTGGGCCTGATCCTTCAGCCAAGTGGAAAACCGCCCGCCCGGTTGCAGGCGGATCAGAAATTCCAGCTTTCCTTCCCAGTTGCCGGTGTTGGCCAGCGAATAAGCGCGTTTGATGGCCTGTTCCGGCACTTCCAGCTCCATGAACTGGCCGGGCTCGA
>SCQD01000139.1 GCA_004299145.1 Methylococcaceae bacterium
CACCGCCGAAGACTTGGCTGGCATCATCGATAAACGCCACCGCTTGCGCCGGCAGGCCAAGGAATCCCACGCCAGACGCTCTCAGGTAGCGCGGGAGTGAATCTGACAAAGTAGAATTAACAAGCGGAGAAAGGAAAGATGGACGAAATCATCCAGATGATAGCCGGAGCCACACCGCCGACAGCCGCGCCTGGCATCACCATCCATGTTAATATCGGCACGACAATCCAGCTGGGCGGTTGCCCCGGCTGCAAGAAAGCCGCAAAAAAAAAGGAGGGAACCAAGAACAAAAGGTGAGCACCACCAGCCCCGGCGCGCCGGGGCAATTTGACGGACCATCCTTGATCGAATCGCGATTATTTTTGTGCCAAAACGCGTGCAAAAAATGACTAATCCGTGATCATTTTCCGCTTAGTTGTGCCAAAACGAAAAAATCCAAAAATCATCCCCAAACCCGCGCCAATTCTGGTTTTCGGGCAAAATTTTCCTTCATCCCCTTTGTGCCAAAACGATCACCACCCCACAATCCCGCCTGGCAAGCCGAGAGCCACTCTCGATGAAGAAACCACCAACTGGAGAGCCGTGTGCGGGAAAACCGCCTGCACGGTTCGGAGGGAGGGGAGGCGCAAGCCTTCCCTACCCCTATCGGAGCTTCAGACGCAGTTTGAGAATCTGACAAAGTAGAACTAATGGACAACGTACCGCCAAGCAAAATCCGATTCAGATGGCGGGTACAGCTTGGACGCCGACACCTTGCGCGCCAACTCCCTGATTTCGTTTTCATCCAGCACGCGGTCGCGCTCGGTCTCTTTGCCGCCGATGTCGGCTTTCTTGAGCCGGTGCGTGGGGTCGTTCCTGATGATGTCGCGGGCGTAGCCAAAGCCAAACATCTGGCGCAATTCCGACAACGTGCGATTAGCCAGCCGCCTGGCGCCTCGGGCAAGAATGTTGTCCAATACATTCATCACATCTCAAGCACAAAGGTGGTTTGCCGTGCCGGCCAGCCCCCCCATCAGGTTGGCAGCGTCTATCATGACAGGAGCTTTGTGTCACTTTATCAACGCCGGGCTCTATAACTGCTGATCTTTATGACAATGTTCGACGACCTCGATAAACCCCTGGCCGACCGCCTGCGCCCACGGCGCCTGGAGGAATACATTGGTCAAAAGCACATTCTGGCACCGGGCAAGCCGCTGTATCAGGCGATTGCCGCCGGACGCCTGCATTCCATGATTTTGTGGGGGCCGCCGGGCACCGGCAAAACCACCCTGGCGCGGCTCATCGCCAATCACGCCGATGCCGAATTTTTACCCCTGTCCGCCGTGTTGTCCGGCGTGAAAGAAATCCGCGAAGCGGTGGCGACGGCCAAGGCCAACCGGCTGAGCAAAAACCGCCGCACCATCTTGTTTGTCGACGAAGTGCACCGCTTCAATAAGTCGCAGCAAGACGCCTTTTTGCCGCACGTGGAAGACGGCACTTTCTGGTTCATCGGCGCCACCACGGAAAACCCCTCTTTCGAAGTCAACAACGCTTTGTTGTCGCGCGCCAGGGTTTACGTGCTCAAAGCGCTGAACACGGAGGAGCTGTTGCAGGTGCTGGAGTTGGCCATCACCGATAAAGAGCGGGGCTTGGCTGGCGAAGAAGCGATCGAAATCGCCGAGGAACTGCGCGGTTGGTTTGTGCAGGCGGCGGATGGGGACGCGCGGCGCTTGCTGAACCTGCTGGAAATTGCCGTCGATCTGGCCGACATCCGCGACGGGCGCAAAATCGTCGACGAGAATACCGCCCGGGAAGTGCTGGCCGGCGGCACGCCGCGCCGCTTCGACAAGCAAGGCGAAGCGTTTTACGACCAGATTTCCGCCTTACACAAATCGGTGCGCGGCAGCGCGCCGGACGCGGCCTTGTACTGGCTGTGCCGCATGCTGGACGGCGGCTGCGATCCGCAGTACCTGGCGCGGCGCATCCTGCGCATGGCCAGTGAAGACATCGGTAATGCCGATCCGCGCGCGCTGGAATTGTCGCTCAATGCCTGGGAGGTGCAGGAACGGCTGGGCAGCCCGGAAGGTGAATTGGCGCTGGCGCAGGCGGTGGTATATCTGGCCTGCGCGCCGAAAAGCAACGCCGTCTACGTGGCCTACAAAGCCGCGCGCGACGATGCCGCCAACACCGGCAGCCTGGAAGTGCCGCTGCATCTGCGCAATGCCCCCACCAAGCTGATGAAGCAACTGGACTACGGCAAGGCTTACCGTTACGCCCACGACGAACCGGAGGGCTATGCCGCTGGGGAAAACTATTTCCCCGATGCGTTGCCCCAGCGCCGTTACTATCAGCCGGTGTCGCGCGGTTTGGAAATCAAAATCGCGGAAAAGCTGGCGCGGCTGCGTGATTTGGATTCGCAAAAAACACAAGATTTTTCTTGCACAAAATAAATACGGTTCTGCATTTTCTTGGGTGGTATATCAACTGCTTAATTCTACTTTGTCAGATTCACTCCCGCGCTACCTGAGAGCGTCTGGCGTGGGATTCCTTGGCCTGCCGGCGCAAGCGGTGGCGTTTATCGATGATGCCAGCCAAGTCTTCGGCGGTG
>SCQD01000140.1 GCA_004299145.1 Methylococcaceae bacterium
GGAACAGGCCGGTTTTGTCGCCAGGGCGCCGCGCTGGGCCATTGCGCGCAAATTTCCCGCCGAAGAAGCCACCACTCGCGTCCTCGCCATCGACGTGCAAGTGGGCCGCACCGGCGCCTTGACCCCGGTGGCGCGCCTGGAGCCGGTGTTCGTCGGCGGCGTCACCGTCACCAACGCCACGCTGCACAACGCCGATGAAATCCAGCGCAAGGACGTGCGGGTCGGCGACAGCGTGGTGGTGCGCCGGGCCGGCGACGTGATTCCCGAAGTGGCGCGCGTGCTGATGGAGCAGCGTCCCGCCGATTCCCAGCCGTTTGTTATGCCCAGCCGCTGTCCGGTGTGCGATTCAACCGTCGTTGCCGTGGAAGGCGAGGCGATTTTGCGCTGCGGCGGCGGGTTGTACTGCCCGGCGCAACACAAAGAAGCCGTCAAGCATTTTGCGTCGCGCCGCGCCATGGACATCGACGGCCTGGGCGACAAGCTGGTCGATCAATTGCTGGACTTGGGGCTGATCCAGACCGTGGCCGATTTGTACCACCTCGGCGTCGAGGCAGTCGCCCGGATGGAACGCATGGGGCAAAAATCGGCGGAAAACCTCGTCGCCGCCATCGCCGCCAGCAAAACCACCACGCTGGCGCGCTTTCTTTATGCTCTGGGCATACGTGAAGTAGGCGAAGTCACCGCGCAAACCCTGGCGGCGCATTTTTACACGCTGGACAAATTGATGGCGGCCGATGCGGCCGCGCTGCAAACCGCGCCCGACGTGGGGCCGGCGGTGGCCGGGCAGGTCGTGGCGTTTTTTGCCCAGGCGCACAACCGCGAAGTCATCGCGGCGCTGCGGCAGGCCGGCGTGCACTGGCCGGAAGGCATGCCCGCAGGCCAGGGCGACCAGCCCTTGCTGGGGCGGACGTTTGTGATCACCGGCACGCTGTCGTCGATGACGCGCGATGAAGCCAAGGACCGGCTGCAAGCGTTGGGCGCGAAAGTGGCCGGCAGCGTGTCGAAAAACACCCACTGCCTGGTGGCGGGCAGCGAGGCCGGTTCCAAGCTGGCCAAGGCGCAGTCGTTGGGGGTTAAAGTGATCGATGAGGCGGAGTTGTTGGCGCTGTTGGGCTGAGCGTCCGGGCGGCCATGGTCAGCATGGCCTCCCGTTGCATCGACAGCGCGTCGATGTTTTTTGCCAGGCACTCGAATGCCGCCGATTCATCCGCATGCTGGTTTTTTTGCGTCAACAGCAGGCTTTCCAGCGTGTCGGCGGCCCGGTGTATATCGGGCAAGCCGAAATACGCCGCGGTCCCTTTCATCTTGTGCAACAACAGCGCCGCCTGATTTTTTTGATCGGTATGCAGGGCATCGGCGATATGCCGTAGCTGACAGGGCAGGTCGTCGAGCACTTTGGTCAGCAGCGTGTGCGCCAGCGAGACGCTGCCATGGGTACGGCCCAGCAGATACAGCCACAGCTGCTGGGCGAAGGCGTCGTGCACGTTTGCATCAGGCTGCTGTTCAGCCGGGGCCGCCGCGCGCCCGCTCAGCGGTTGGGGCGCGGAGTGGCAAAATTTGCCGACGATCTCGATCAAGCGTTCTTCCGTCACCGGCTTATAGAGTACGTCGGTAAAGCCGCCCGCTTTCAGCGCCGCACAATCCGTGTTTACCGCTTGGGCGGTAAACGCCAGTACGGCCGTGTCCTGGTTGGGGCCGGGCTGGGCGCGCAGTTGCCGCACCACGTCGCGGCCGTTCAGCAGCGGCATGTTCAAGTCCAGCAACGCCAGGTCGTAAGGCTCGTTCAACAGCAGGCGCAGCGCGCTCCTCCCTTCCGCCGCGCTGTCTATCCACACGTCGAACGTGGACAACTGGCAGCGCAACAGATCCCGGTTCAATTCATTGTCATCGGCCAACAGGAGGCGGGGAAGATGTGGTCGCATGGGTATTGGTGGAGGCTGTGATGGCGTAAAGTATGTCGATGCACACACCGGCCGGTGTGTGGTTATTCCGTTTTATTCCTGACTGTCAAAACATGAGCTGCACTTTAAACGTTAACGATCTTTCTTTTGCTTTTGCTCAAAAAACCGCGCTGGAGGGCGTGAGTTTTACCGTTGCCTCCGGTCAGTGCTGCATTTTGCTGGGGCACAACGGCGCCGGTAAGAGCACCCTGTTCGCCTTGATCACGCATTTGTACGACAGCGGCAGCGGCAGCGTCGCCATCGCCGGTTTCGACGTAAAACGCCAGTCGTACCAGGCTTTGGCCCGTTTGGGCGTGGTATTTCAGCAATCCACCCTGGATCTGGATTTGAGCGTGCTGCAAAACCTGCGCTATCACGCCGCCTTGCACGGCATGGAGCCGGGTCTGGCCGATGCGCGCATTCAGGAAGAGCTGGAACGGCAAGGCATGTACGACAGGCGCAAGGAAAAGGTACGCCAGCTCAACGGCGGCCACCGGCGGCGCGTGGAAATCGCCCGGGCATTGTTGCACAAGCCCGCCTTGTTGTTGCTGGACGAGCCGACCGTGGGTCTGGACGTGCCCAGCCGCAAGGCCATCGTCGAATACGTGCACCAGCTGGCGGTGGAGCAGGATATCGCCGTGTTGTGGGCCACCCATCTGATCGACGAAATTCATTTATCCGATCAGCTTATCGTTTTACACGAGGGCAGTATCCGCGCTTCCGGCAGCGTGCAGGAAGTCATGCAGGCGGCCAAAACCGAGCGCATAGCCGGCGCATTCCGCTATTTTACGGGGGCAGGCAAATGAATTTGCTGCATTATTTTAGGGCGCTGAACGGCATCGTCGGGCGGGAGATGCTGCGCTTTGTGCAACAGCGCGAGCGTTTTGCCTCGGCTTTGGTGCGGCCTTTGATCTGGCTGTTCGTGTTCGCGGCCGGGTTTCGTTCCACCTTGGGCATGGCGATTATTCCGCCTTACGAAACTTATATTTTGTACGAGGTTTATATCACGCCGGGATTAATCGGCGTCATTCAGTTGTTCAACGGCACGCAAAGCTCATTGTCCATGGTTTATGACCGGGAGATGGGCAGTATGCGTACCCTGTTGGTCAGTCCGCTGCCGCGCTGGTTTTTGCTGACCGCAAAATTGCTGGCGGGGACTTTGGTTTCCGTGTTGCAGGCCTATGTGTTTTTGGCGGTGGCCTGGTTTTACGATATTCAGCCGCCTCGCGCCGGTTATCTCGACCTATTTCCGGCTTTGCTGCTGTCCGGCATGATGCTGGGGGCTTTGGGCATGCTGATGTCGACGTTTATCAAGCAATTGGAAAACTTTGCCGGCGTGATGAATTTCGTGATATTTCCGATGTTTTTCATGTCCACCGCGTTATACCCCTTATGGCGCCTGAAAGAATCCAGCGTACTGCTGTATCACCTGGCGGAATATAATCCGTTTTCCCAGGCGGTGGAAATGCTGCGTTTTGCCTTGTATGGTCAGCTTAATACCTACGCGGCACTGTACACGACGGCGGCGTTGCTGGTGTTTTTGGGGTTGGCGATATGGGGGTATAACCCGTCCAAGGGGTTGATACAGCGCAAAGGTGGTGGAGCGGAATAAGTGGAAAGCCTATGCGCCGGTGGGGATGCCAAATACCGCCATGCCGGCCGTTATTTGCATTATGGGTTATGGCTGCTATGGCTGTGGACTTGCCCGGCCGGCAGCGATGAGCGGGTGCGCTGGCAGCAGCCGGCTGAAATCTTGCGCAGCTTTCATGAAATCGCACTGCGCACGGAATACGGCCCCGATGCCAAAGTATTGCAAAAATGGACCAGCCCGGTGAATATCTGGCTGGATCACCGGGTGGGCGATGCCGACAAGCACGCCATGCTGGTGCGCATGCACATCGAACACCTCGCCGCGATTACCGGCCATCCCCTGCGCCTGGTGAATAGTCCCGCCGAAGCCAATATGAAGCTCATTTTTTCGCGCAACGACCAGTTTTTTCGGGATGCGCGCAATGAAATGGGTGTGCAGGCGGCGGGGATCGTGCGCAGTTCCACCTGCATTTGTTCCTTGAAGTCGGTGCAAGGCAGCCTGGTAAAAGCCACCATCATTATTCCGGTCGACCGGGCCAGGGCGCAGCGCAAACTGGTGGCCTGCATCGTTGAAGAAATCACCCAGGCCATGGGCTTGCCCAACGATTCCGATTCCGTCTACCCGTCGATATTCAACGACCGTTCCACCGATCAACTGCTGAGCGGGCTGGATTATTTGTTGCTGCGCATACTTTACGACCCGCGCATGCACGCAGGCATGCCGCCGGGCGCCGCCATGGCTTTGGCGCAAACCATCATCGGCGAAATGCAGGTGCAAGGCACCATTGGTGCTGCGGCACGCCTGGCGAGATCCGGCGCGCTATATCGGTTGTTGGGGCTTTGAAGCGTTTGCAAAATGCCTGAGCCGGCATCACCCCTGATTTTCCACCAGACGCCAGTACATCCTCATGCGTCGGTAAGTGCAGCGCTCGTCCGGCGGTGCTTTGAATTGTGGATGAATGAGTAGTTGGTCCAGGCAGTTCACGATATTGCTTGCCACCCGAGGCGATGGCGTGCGGGCATATTGCATTAACTGCGAGCGCAATAGCTGCAACAAACTATCCGGGCAGGAAGGCGCTGGATTTTTCAGCAAAGCTTTGGTGTTCATGGTTGTTCCTCTTTACTGCATGACCGCCAGGTTGATCCATGGCAGTTGCGAAGGCGGCAAACTGGCAACGACAAGCTGACAGCAAAAGACGCCTGACCAAGGTTTTTGAATGCGGGTCCAGGCAGCGGAAATCCTCCGCATGCAAGTCTCCACTCAAGAGCAAGGGCATCAGCTTTACCACCGGGATGCGCAGGCATACCTCATCGATACATGTGTTTTTGGTAACATCGCAACTGGGCATGACCATGGCGCTAGCTCCAACAAATTTCGCAAAACCCTGTGAAGATGATAATCGTTCTTATTTGCCAGTCAAGTTATTTGATGGGCAGGGATGCGCCACGTGCCTCACACACACAAACCCATGTATGCTTGCCGGGAAAAGTCTTAAGCTATCCAAACCGGATTTTCACTGCTTTCATTCCAAGGGTTACCCCATCATGCACAAAATTGCCCTTTCACGCCTTTCAACCGGGTTGACCGCCGTTTTGCTATTGTTGCCGTTGTTCGGCTGCGCAGTTTCGGAAGAGCCTCACGTTTCGCGCCCGACCGTGGTGCTGCAAGCCGTGGGCTTCGGCACGGTGCGGCCGGACAAAGGCCTGACCGTCAACCAGATGAAGCTGATGGCCATGCGCGCCTCGCGCATGGATGCCTACCGCAACCTGACTGAACAGGTTTACGGCATACAAATCGCCGGCACCACGTCGGTAGGGGCCATGGTGGTGGAAAACGACAGCTACAAGGGGTTCATCAACGGCTATATGCACGGCGCCAAAATGACGCGCCAGGAGCCCCTGGGCGACAACTATTCCTACGAAACCCATCTGGAACTGGAAGTGGGCGATGATTTTTACGAGCAGTCTTCCCGCCTGCTGGCCGCCACTCCCGCTCCGGCCAGCGCCACCCATTCGCCGGCGGGCGGCGTTGCCCACAGCGACCGCCATTACTACAACAGCCGCTGACCGATGATAATTTCCCGCCTTCGCACCGAATCTTGCCGCTGGTGCGGGCTTTCAAACGGCCTTAGCCTGATGGTAGGGTACGCTGTGCGTACCTTGCCGCCGCAAGGTACGCACAGCGTACCCTACTCAATCGCCATTGTTCTGTGCCTGACGCTGTTCGTCGCCGCTCCGGCGGCGTCCGGCGAAGTCATCACGCAAGGCCTGGCCCCCATGGACAACCAAAGCCTGGGCAGCGCCCGCTTGCAAGCCATTCAGGAAGCCGAGCGGCGCGCCGGCGAAAGCAGCGGCATGCGCATCATGGGCAGCGATCAGACCGGGGGGCTCAGCACGTTGCAAGTGCAAGGCGAGGGCCGCCTGGGTGAAACCCGCGTGGTGGAAGAGTCGGCCGGCGACGGCATGTTGCAGGTAAAAACGGCGGTAAACGTCGATCCCGCCGGCAGTTGCGCTGCCGCCAACCAGCGCAAAAAACTGGCCGTGGTCAATTTCACCATGGCGCACCCGGATCAATCGCTGGATATTTACGAGCCCGGCCGCGGTCTTGCCATGGACTTATTGAGGGCGCTGGAAAGCACCCGCCATTATCTGATGCGCAACGCCGTCACCGTCGACGTGTTCCCCGACCCGAATCTGGCGCCGGCGCTGGATGCCTACGGCGATCCACGCACCATCGTCGCGCTGGGCCGTAAAATCGACGCCCAGTTTATCGTGGCCGGTTCCATCCTGGATTTGACCACCGCCGATTCCGTTTATACCCGGGGCGCCAACGGCGTGACCAGCCTGTTCGGTTTTCAGCTGGAACCTTTCAAGCGCGACATCCGGGTGGGGCTATACCTGTTCGACAGCCTCACCGGCAACGAGCTGATGGCGGAAACCTATGACGAATCGGTGGTGGGCGACGTTTATTTTGCCAACGGCACGCCGTTCAACAGCCGGGAGTTTCAGCAATCGGCGCTGGGGGAAGCGGTGAAAAAAATCATCGCCCGGCAAACCGCCGACATCGCCGCCAAAGTGGATTGCCTGCCTTTGATGGAGCGCATCGTCAAGGTGGAAAAACCCTATGTGTACATCAATGCCGGTGCCAGCTCCAATATGCAGGTGGGCGACACGCTGGCCGTCTACCATCAACTCGGCAAACCGCTGCCCGGCGTGTATTACCAGAACGAGCGTTTGCTGGGCTATGCCGAAGAATTGAAAACCACCATGACCATTACCCAGGTACAGCCGTCATTTTCCATCGGCCGCCTGGAAATGGAGAGCGCCGCCGTTCATCCCATGGATTTCGTGCGTTCCTGGTAAGCATACCGTTATCAATCATTGGAATATTTTGTCATGCAGCAGAAATTTTTTGTGATAGCCGCGCTGGTTTTCCTCCTGGCCGGTGCAACGGACAACCTGTTGGCCGCCCCTCCGCATAAGCCGACAGGCCGCGCCAAACCCAAGCCCACGGCGGCGACGCATAGAGCCATGCCTTGCCAGGTCAGCGTCAGCGGCAAAGAGGACCGGGAGATAGTCATCATGAAGCTGACCCAAAGGCTGGACTGCCTGGAAAACAAGGTTAATTACCTGTCGGAGCAGCTGGCGTTGCAAACCAAGGGCGCGGTCAAGCCTTTCGTCGAGCAGCCCAAAGAGTTTGTGATCCGCTATCCCCGGGAAACGCCCGAGCCGTAAATAACGCGCATTCATTTGTTCTGATGTAATCGTTCACGCCTCCCTGCTTTTTATGCCATCACCCCGGCCCTACCCTACCCAGGAACCTGCCGGGGGCACAAAGCCCCCGATCCCTCGCTAGTTTTAACCCCTCCGGGGCTCCACCTTTTCCAAGGAATCCGTTATGTCAGCCTTTAATTTATCCCTGTCATACTTGGATAACGAGAACGACAGCGCCACCTTTTACGAGTCGGTTAATTACGGCAACGAGATAGATTTTGTTACCGTCGCACTGGCCGCCGGCAATACTTACAAATTCGAGTTGAACGGCGTGGGTTCCGGCGCCGGCACCTTGTGGGACCCCGCGCTGGCGCTGTCGGATTACGGGGTTAATTTTGCCGCTTATGACGACAACTCCGGCAGCGGTTATGACTCGCTGTTCTTTTACACGGCGCCGGGCACGGCGGACTATACCCTGTGGGCGGCGTCGTCCAGCAGCCTGGGAACCGGCACGTACACCCTGGCCGTCACCCTGGGCGATCTTGCCGCCGGCAGCGCGACGCTGGGCCAGATCAGCGTCGGCAATTCGGTCAGCGGCAACGCCGTCATCATTGCCGGGGATCACGATTGGTTCCGCGTCTCTCTGACCGCCGGCACGCAATACCGTTTTGAGCTTGCAGGCAACGATACGAGCGACGGCACTTTGGGCGACCCGGAACTGAGTTTGCGCAATGCCGCCGGCACGCTGCTGGTGACGGACGACGACGCGGGCACGGATCACAACGCCTTGATTGAATATGCGGCAACCAGCAGCGGCACTTATTATCTGGATGCCTACGAGCACGGCGACAACGCCACGGGCAGTTACACGCTGTCGGCCGCGCTGGGGAATCACCCGCCCAGCGGCGCCGTGACTATCGACGGCCTTGCCGCCCAAGGCCAAACCCTCAGCGTCAGCCATAACCTGAGCGATGCCGATGGTCTGGGCGCGATTTCTTATCAGTGGATGGCCGGCAACACGCCGATAGGCGCCGGCACCCGCTATACGCTGACCGCAGCGGAAGTCGGCAAAGCCATCCACGTCATCGCCGCTTATACCGACGGCCAGGGCACGGCGGAGTCCGTCGCCAGCCTGGCCACCGCCGCCGTAACGCCGGCACTTTCCCCCGGTTTTGCCATCACGGCGCTGGACACAAATACCGGCGAAGACGGCAGCAGCGCCAGTTATCAAATCGCTTTAAACACGGCGCCGTCACCGAATCAAAACGTTGATCTCACGTTTACCAGTTCCGATACCAGCGAAGGCGTGATAGCCCAGCCGACGCTGACGTTTACCTCCAGCAATTACGCCGTGCCGCAAACCCTTACCGTGCGCGGCGTGGATGACTACGACGACGACGGCAGCATGCCGTATTTCGTCAGCGCGAAAATCGACACCATTGACGTGTACTACAAAGCCTTGACCATTAGCCCGTTCATCTTGACCAACACCGATGACGGTTTGGACCAAGCGCTGGATTTATACGGGGACGTGGGCGGTTCCAAAATAGATTCGCTGGTCGGCGGCAATGGCGCGGATACGCTACATGGCAAGGACATGGCGGATAATTTATTCGGCGGTTTTGGTAACGACACGCTGTATGGCGGTTATGGCGCCGATAATTTGTTTGGCGAGGCCGGCGACGACAAGCTGCAGGGAGAGCAGGAAAACGATTATATGGACGGCGGTGCGGGCAACGACACGCTGGACGGCGGCGACGGTACGGATACCATGCTGGGCGGGGCCGGCAACGATGTGTATTACCTGGGCTATGACGCAGCGGACGTGATTACCGATCAAGGCCTGACCGGCGATGTGGACACCGTGATCATGCCGTATCTGATGGCTAAGTACACCCTGCCCAACAGCATCGAAAACGGCACCATCGCCGAGGGCACCCAGAACAGCCGCTTGACGGGCAACAGCGGCAACAACCGGCTGACCGGTAATGGCGGCGGCAACGGCTTGAACGGCGAGGTGGGGCGCGATGCGCTGTTCGGCGGCCAGGGACGCGACGTGTTGTTCGGCGGCGCGGACAGCGACACCCTGACGGGCGGTGCCGGCGCCGACCGCTTCGGTTTCAACGCACCCCTGGACAGCGGCCTGAATGCCGCCAGGGATGTGATCAGCGATTTCAAGCCGGGCGAAGGCGACAAGATCGACTTGAGCGGCATTGATGCCAATACTGGTCAGGCCGGCAACCAAACCTTCAGGCTGATCGCCGCCGGCGTATTCAGCGGTGCCGGACAGCTGCGCTACGATGCCGCCACGCACTTGCTGTACGGCAGCAACGATGGCGACAGCGCGGCGGAATTCGCCATACAGCTCAACGGGGTTGCCGGTTTAAGCGCGGCGGGGTTGCTGCTCTGAACCCTATGTGACATGGCAACCGCTCGTACATCCGACAATACCGCTTCCAACCATTGGGGCATGGTCGTCGCGGTGCGTGGCAGCGTGGTGGACGTGCAATTCAAGGAACGCTTGCCGCCGATTTATTCTTTGCTGCGTGCCGGCGAGCAGGGCCGCATCGTCATCGAAGTACTGGCCCAGCTCAGCGCCCAGCGGATACGCGGCATTGCCCTGACCCCTACCCAGGGCCTGGCGCGCGGCATGCCGGTCGAAGACACCGGCGCGCCGTTGCTGGCCCCGGTCGGCCGCAGCATTCTTTCGCGCATGTTCGACGTGTTCGGCAACGCCATCGACCGGCAGCCGGCCCCGGAAAACATCCAGTGGCGTTCGGTGCACCACGCCCCGCCGCCCCTGGCGCGGCGTTCCACCAAGTCCGAAATTTTCGAGACCGGCATCAAGGTCATCGACGTGCTGATGCCGCTGGAACGCGGCGGCAAAGCCGGCCTGTTCGGCGGCGCGGGCGTGGGCAAGACGGTGCTGCTCACCGAAATGATCCACAACGTGGCCGGGCATCACGAAGGCGTGAGCATTTTTTGCGGCATCGGCGAGCGCTGCCGCGAAGGCGAAGAGCTGTACCGCGACATGAAGGAAGCCGGCGTGTTGCCCAATATGGCGATGATTTTCGGCCAGATGAACGAACCGCCGGGCAGCCGGTTTCGCGTCGGTCACGCGGCGCTGACCATGGCGGAATACTTCCGCGACGACGAGCGCCGCGACGTGCTGCTGCTGATCGACAATATTTTCCGCTTCATCCAGGCCGGTTCGGAAATTTCCGGCCTGATGGGCCAGATGCCCTCGCGCTTGGGCTACCAGCCCACCCTGGGCACCGAGTTGTCGCAGTTGCAGGAACGCATCGCCAACACCGACAGCGGCGCCATTACCTCCATCCAGGCGGTATACGTGCCGGCCGACGATTTTACCGACCCGGCGGCGGTGCATACTTTCTCGCACCTGTCCGCCTCGGTGGTGCTGTCGCGCAAACGCGCCAGCGAAGGCCTGTTTCCCGCCATCGACCCCTTGCTGTCCAATTCCAAAATGGCCTCGCCCGGCATCGTCGGCCAGCGGCACTACCAGGTGGCCCAGGCGGTGCGCCGCACCTTGGCGCAATACGAAGAGCTCAAAGACATCATCGCCATGCTGGGCCTGGAGCAACTGTCGCCGGAAGACCGCAACGTGGTTTTCCGCGCGCGGCGGCTGGAGCGCTTTCTCACCCAGCCGTTTTTCACCACCGAACAATTCACCGGTATCCCCGGCAAGCTGGTCAGCCTGCAAGACGCGCTGAACGGCTGTGACAGCATTTTGCGCGATGAATGCAAAGACCTGCCGGAAACAGCGCTGTATATGATAGGCAGGATCGATGAAGCCCGGATGCCGTAGGGTACGCTATGCGTACCTTCGAGGGCGTCGAACGGTACGTACAACGTACCTGCATTGAATTAAAAACCAGGTTGAAAAATGAAAAAGACCTACTCCCAATATACCGCCGAAGACCTGAAAGCCTTGGGCATCGATATTGTCCGGACCGCGTCGCTGTTCCCAACCAAAGCCATTGCACCCTCACCTTTATTGTTGACGCTGTTGGAAATCAACCAGCAACTCCCGATGGAATCCGAAAAAGCCAAATCGGAATTACTCATCACCCCCATTTTGAATGAGGTAAGAATCCGCAATGCGCAAAAAATCACCTATTTTTCCGGTTATCAATTCAATATCGACGCCAAAAGAGGCTTAAAAGGTTTTTGCGACTTCATCATCAGCAAAAAATGGGATGCGGTATTTATCGAAAGCCCATTGATCGCCGTGGTCGAAGCCAAGCATCACCAAGACCTGTTGGATGCCGTACCCCAATGCGTGGCGGAAATGGTAGCCATGCAGATATTCAACGAGCGTCATCAGGAAAACCTTCCGTTTATTTATGGCATCGTTACGAACGGTTATGAATGGCTGTTTTTAAAATTACAGCAAAACCAGGTAGTGGTCGACGGGCAGCGTTACGTGATTCAGAATCTCCCGGAGTTGCTGGGGGCCTGGCAAACCCTGCTGGACCAGTTTGATTAAACGCGTGCCGCTCAGCGTGGTGAACCCGCGCAAAAAAGCCTACACTGCACCCACTGAAAACTTGGCGTGGAGGGTTTTATGGCATGGCTGGAGTGGTGGCACTGGGTCGTCGGCGGCCTGGTTTTAATCGTCGCCGAATTGGTGGTACTGACGTTCGTGGTGCTGTGGTTCGGCCTGGGCGCCATCGTGGTGGGGTTGATATTGTGGGCGATGCCGACGCTGAGCTTGACGGCGCAAATGCTGATCTGGTCGTTCGCCTCGTGCGCCATGGTGGTGCTGTGGTTTCGCCTGTTCAAGCCCAGCCTGCACAAGTCCCGCGTCGGCATGTCCGACGACGCCACGCTGATCGGCGAAGTCGGCCTGATGCTGCGCGACGTCGACCAGTTCCAGCGCGGAGAAGTGCGTTTTCAAAAACCCATGATCGGTTCTGATCGTTGGGGCTGTATCGCCGACGAGCCGATTTCAACCGGCGAGCGGGTCAAGGTAATCAGCGTGGAAGGCACGCTGGTTAAAGTCAAAAAAGCGTAACCAGAGGGCAATCCATCATGGAAACCAGCATCGTCACTATCGCGATCGTCATCTTTATCGCCATCACCATTGCCAAAATGGTGTACATCGTGCCGCAAGGCGAGGAATGGGTCGTGGAACAACTCGGTAAATACAACCGGACGCTACTGCCCGGCCTGGGCTGGATCATCCCCTATATGGACAAGGTGGCTTACAAGCTGGTCACCAAGGACATCATCCTGGACGTACAGGAACAGGAAGTCATCACCCGGGACAATGCCGTCATCCTGGTCAACGCCATCGCTTTCATCAAGGTCACCGACCCGGTGAAAGCCGTGTACGGCGTGGAAAATTATTCCGAAGCCATACGCAACATGATCATGACTACCCTGCGCTCCATTACCGGCGAAATGGAGCTGGACGAAGCCCTGTCCTCGCGCGACAAAATCAAATTGCGGCTGCGCGAAAGCATCGCCGACGAAGCGGTGGACTGGGGGTTGACGGTCAAGTCGGTGGAAATTCAGGACATCAAACCTTCGCTTTCCATGATCAAAGCCATGGAAATGCAGGCCTCGGCGGAGCGCGAGCGCAAAGCCACGGTCACCAAAGCGGAAGGCGAAAAACAGGCCATGATATTGCAGGCCGAAGCGCGCCAGGAATCGGCCAAGCAAGACGCCCAGGCGCAGATCATGCTGGCTCAGGCCTCCGCCGAAGCCATCCGCCGCGTCGCTGAAGCCATACCCGACAAAGATACGCCGGTGTTATACCTGCTGGGCGAAAAATATATCACCGCGCTTAACCATTTGAGCACGTCGGAAAACGCCAAAATCGTGGTCTTGCCGAGTGAGTTGCAGGAAAGCTTGCGCGGGTTGTTTCAGCGGCGAGGTTAAATATTTGCCTAACCTGATGGTGTCGAGGAAATACTCATAATGCGCTACGCTGAACTGATTTTTAAATCGGGTGGGTGGCGATGAATACCGCAGATGCTTTGGGGAATGGATTCGTGATGGCATGGTCATTTCCGTGGTGACCCGCTTACTGGACGCCGCTCAGCAACCGCAGCTGCCGTTGCGTAGCGCAACGCCACTCCGATGCGGGCGATAGCTGCAAAATCTCCAGCGCATAATCACCCGGCGCAACCGCGCTCAAATCAGCATCCTCTATACCGAAATCCACCCCCGGTTCGTGCAGGCGATAAAGCGGCGCCAGATAGCGCAGCTGCCCGCCTTGCGCCAGCCCTGCCAAAATCAGGGTCGGCGGATCATCCCCAGCCGCGGCTGTGTTGCCGGACAAAGCCAGCGGTTCAGTCACACGCAGCGATAATTCCGCAGTCGCCGGCTGCATCAGGCGACACTGCCGGCTTTGCGGCAAGTCTACGGGGATAACCGGCGCTCCCGGCGCGCCGGCGGCGACAAATATGCCGCGCTGCCACGTTACCGGAGCGGGATTTTCCGGCGGCAAATACAAAGGTGGGGATACCGCGGTGTTTGCACCTACCTGCCGGGAAAAGCGCAGTGGAAAAGCATTATCCGGCGGTGTGATGACAAAACTCCCTTCGGGCAACACTTCCAGGCTGGGCCAACCCTGACCTATGACCGCAAACACGGCTGGCGCGCGCGCCGGCTCCAGGCGATACACCACGCTGTGCTCCACCCGCTGCAACGTCACTCCCAGCGCGAGCGGCCTGAATGTGGGGGCTTTGAACTCCGGCATGGCCAATACCGCCGAGCGCGGCAATTCCTGAATACAGCGGCACTGTGCCCGATATTGCCAAAAACGCGCGGCATCATCGGGTAAATCGTGCCAACCCGCCGCGAAGCGCGCCGGTATCCTGTCGAACAGATTTAATTGGGCATCGCGCGCATTCGGCGCCCAATAGCGCATGCCGCCGGTCGGCAGCAAAACGTCGGCCGGGCCGTGCGCCGCGATAAACGCATTTTGCTGATCGTAAGCCTGCAAGCTATCGCTCAGAATGCCGGCATAGCGCCAGCTCGTCTGCATGGCCGCCAAAACGAACAGCGCGCCGACGCCGGCCGCCGCATAGCGCCGCAGGCGGCCGGCATGGTGAAAATGGGCGCCCATCAGCGCCAGCGTTACCCAGACCAGCCAGCCGGGCACGAAAAACAAGCGCATACCCGCCGGCGATTCCAGCGGAAAAGGTGTGGCCGCGTCGGGCGACAAGGCCAGAAAAGGCAGCATCAGCGACAGGGTGATGATCAGGGCAGGCCAGCGCGCGGCGCGCTGCTCCCACAGCCAGACAGCCAGCAAAGCCGCAAAGCCGAGTGCCGCTGCCATGCCCCAGACGCCGTCACCGGCGACGGCCAGCAAAAAATACCAGGGCAAATAAAGCAGGCCGGCATGAAAATGCAGGCCGTGGTCGTAGCCGCCAACGAAGACGCCGAGCATGGCGCTGCGCCAGAGCAGAAAGCCCAGGCACACCGTGCCGTGCACGGCGGCGAGCAGCAGACGGCGGCGCCAGGTGAAACTGCCCAGCCAGGGCAGCACCACGCACAAAGGCAGAAAGATTTCCTTGCTCATCAAGGCCAGCAAGCCGGCCACTGCACTGCCTACCAGCCAGCGCAACCGGTCGCTTTCCGCCCAGCGCTGCTGACACAGTAACGCCAGCAACACGAACAGCAGTCCATCCACATAGTGCCGTCCGGGCAGATATTGCGCGGCCGCCCAAGCCGGAGCGGCGGCGATGCCTGCGGCGGCGGCCGACAGCGCCCAGGCTTTGCCGAGCTTGGGAAGCAGTAGATAAAAGGTCAGCCAAGCGACGCCGAACAGCGACGCCGCCAGATGCAGATAATGGCCGGCGGGCTGCAATCCAAACAGTTGGGCGTCGAAGCGGTACATCCAGGCCAGCCAGGGCGTGTAATGAATCGGCGAAAATCCGTGCCAGGCGGCGCGGTCGGTCAGGGCCGCGAAATAATCCAGGCGCAGCGCGGCGAGCAACTGGTAATGATCGTCGTAGCGCCAGCCGCCGGCCAGCGCGCCGCCGTGCAACACGGCGACGAGGATGCACAAAATTACGCCGGCCAGGAGGGCAGGGTGGGGCACTTGATGAGTCCGCCGGCGGCGAGTTTTAAAGTTCCCGCGTTGCGCTGAAGCGCACCTTCGGCCAGCGTTCCTGCGTCAATTGCAGGTTGACGCGGCTGGGGGCGAGATAGACCAGACAGCCGCCGCCGTCTTCCGCCAGATTGTCGAAACACTTCTTTTTGAAGTCTTCCAGCATTCTGGCGTCGTCGCAGCTGATCCAGCGGGCGGTAGTGACGGATATGCCGTCGTAAACGCAATCCACGTTGTATTCGGACTTGAGCCGGAACGCCGTCACGTCGAACTGCAACACGCCCACCGCGCCCAGGATCAGGTCGTTGTTTTTGAACGGCTTGAACAACTGCGTGGCACCTTCCTCGCTGAGCTGCTGCAAGCCTTTTTGCAGCGCCTTGGCGCGCAGCGGGTCTTTCAGCACCACGCGGCGGTACAGTTCCGGGGCGAAATAAGGAATGCCCTCGTACTTGAGGTTTTCGCCCTGGGTAAACGTGTCGCCCACCTGGATGGTGCCGTGGTTGGGCAGGCCGATGATGTCGCCGGGCCAGGCTTCTTCCACGTGCTCGCGGCTGTCGGCCTGGAAAGTCATGGCGTTGCTGACCTGCATCTGCTTGCCGGTGCGTACGTGATACAGCTTCATGCCCTTGGTGAACTTGCCGGAATTGACGCGCATGAAAGCGATGCGGTCGCGGTGCTGCGGGTCCATGTTGGCCTGAATTTTGAACACCACCCCGCTGAACTTGTCCTCGTCGGGCAACACCAGGCGCTCGCGCGCCGTGCGCGGCAAAGGCGACGGCGCGTATTCGGCAAATGCATCCAGCAGCTCGCGGATGCCGAAATTGTTGATGGCTGAGCCGAAAAACACCGGCGTCTGCTTGCCCGCCAGATAGGCCTGGTGGTCGAACACGTGGCTGGCGCCTTGCACCAGCTCGATTTCCGCGCGCAATTCGGCGGCCTGATCGCCCAGCAGCGCGTCCAGCTTGGGGTTGTCCAGACCCTGGATCACCTCGCCCTCGACGATTTTGCCGCCGTGCGTGGCGCTGAACAGGTGCACGGCGTCTTCGCGCAGGTTGTACACGCCTTTGAAGCGCTTGCCCATGCCGATGGGCCAGGTCACGGGGGTGCACTGGATTTGCAGCACCGACTCCACCTCGTCCAGCAGTTCGATGGGTTCGCGGCCTTCGCGGTCCAGCTTGTTGATGAAGGTCAGGATGGGCGTATCGCGCAGCCGGCACACTTCCATCAGCTTGATGGTGCGTTCTTCCACGCCCTTGGCGCTGTCGATCACCATCAAGGCCGAATCCACCGCCGTCAGCGTGCGGTAAGTGTCTTCGGAAAAGTCTTCGTGGCCGGGAGTGTCGAGCAGATTGATGATGCGGCCCAGGTGATCGAACTGCATCACCGAAGTGGTCACGGAAATGCCGCGCTGCTTTTCCATCTCCATCCAGTCGGAGGTGGCGTGGCGCGCGGCTTTGCGGCCTTTGACGGTGCCGGCGAGCTGGATGGCGCCGCCGAACAGCAGCAGTTTTTCGGTGAGGGTGGTTTTACCTGCGTCGGGGTGGGAAATGATGGCGAAAGTGCGCCGTCGTTCCAGTTCGGAAAGCTGTTCAGCCATGGTTGCTTGAGAAAAAGGGCGTATTGTCCCCGGTTAGGGTGGGTGGGAACAAGTTTTGCCGTCGGATCAAACCAAGCGGATTTCCAAGCGCTTGCCGCAGGCTTCGGCATATTTGCGCAACGTTGCCAGAGAAGGCGAGTGCTTTTTACTGCCCAAACTGGACTCGATACGTGCCAGAGCGGATTGTTTGATACCCATGCGCTCGGCCACCTGTACCTGAGTCAGACCTGCCGCCCGGCGCGCTTGCAGCAAAGCATCCAGGGTGGAGAACGCATCCGCCAGCGCATCGTAAGCTGCCTGGAAAGCAGGGTCTTGCAGTGCCGTGCTTAGTTCTTTTTGAACGTCGAACGGAGCGGGATTGAAAGGAGTGTCAGCCATGTGCTTTTACCCGTTTTTTACGTTCGGCAATTTTAAAAAAGCCGGCACGAATGCCGACCGGCCAAGCCAAAATGCCGGCTTTGACTTCAGGTGTGTAGAACTCCAGGGTGTAATTCATCGCCTCAAAACAATAATATGAATGTTATTTATCGACAAACCAGCCGCGTTTCATCCATGCGAAACGGCGGCTTTATGTCCCACGCTTCGCCGTGGTGAAATAAAAACCGGCGAACCGTGCAAAAAGATAGCTGCGGCTTTCAGTTCACGACGTACAATAGTTCGTGATGAGATCTTCTATTGGACCGCTTATGAAACAGTTGGATTTTTCTCAAGCACGAACCGCCGTCGAAGTCGGCGGAATTCTCTCGGTCAACCTTCGTCCGTCAGGTCCGCGTTTCTTCATCGAGTTCGAGACACGAATCGGAACGGCGGTACTGGTGAGATCGAATGGTAAAACACCGCGCCCGTTTACGCCGCAGCGAGCCTTTGAAACGATCCGCGAATTAGGGTTGGACGGCGGGCGCTTTTCCTTGGCGCAGTGGCGACCCGAAGAAACGGAGCTGGAAAAAAAGGCCAGGCCGGATCGTGCCCAAGCGTTACGGGAGGCCCATCAGGCCAAGGCCCACCTGGATTGGATGAGGGACAAAGCGGAGGCCTCGCTGGCCGATCCGGCACCGAACGTCGGTCACGATCAGGTCATGACCGAAGCCCAGGCCATCATCGACGCCAAGCGTAAGCAACATGCCGCCACGGCTTGAGTGGCGAACACCGGCAAGAAAAGACTTGCTCGACATCATGGCTTTCATCGCCGACGACGCCCCGGACGCGGCCCAAGCGCTGAAAGATGAGATCGAAACCAAAGTTGCCACATTGCCGGCGCATTCCAGGCTGTACAAGACATCACGACGCGTGTCCGGTCTACGCGAGTTCGTTGTTCAGCGCCATTATGTCGTCCTGTATCGAGAAACGCCGGAGCTGGTAGAGATCGTGGTCATCGTTCATGCCCGCCGGCAGTGGCCACCGAAATGATAGGGGGATGGGGTCAGCAGCGGCTTGGCAATGCCGCACATTTTAGTGGGTGCGAGTCCCACCCGGATAACCGCTAGCCCTGGGTCCGGTATCGAGCCTTGCAGTCGGGGCGGTGACGCGCCGATTGATGCGTAGGTACGAAAGCAGGCGAGGTGCAATGGTAACGGGTGATGCCGACCGTGAAGGTGTAGAGCCCCGAAAATTCAGTGGGAGAGTGCCGATGGGATTGACCCTCCAGCAGGCAACAATCCACACAGCGGCATGGCAAGTCGTGTGGGTGCTTCCCGGGGTCCGAGGCCGTATCGAGCTTGACATGGCGACTGTGCGGTAACCAAGGAGAACCGAACGCCGGTCCGCAAGGACGGGGGCACCCGCGAACGAGTGTAAAAGCGAGGAGGCGGGCGGAGACGTTCGGAGGTCGGAGCCACCCGTAGTAGCGTGGAGGTCCGGTAATGCGGATGGAGCCAAGGGATGGCGGTTTGAGATAACGGAAAAAGGCAACACGGCCCTACACCGAGAGGAATCTGCCCGTGACCACACGATTTGACCGTTTCACACAGAAGGCGCGCGAGGAGCCCGGGTTGCGGTCCAATGCCCTGATGGGATTGCTGTGCGATCCGGCAGGGCTGCGCGAGAGCTTCGAGCGCCAGAATGGAAAGAAGGCGCCTGGAGTGGATGGGATGAGGAAAGCCCACTACGCGGAAGGGCTGGAGGGGCGGCTGGGGGACTTGTCGGCGCGGCTGCGCCGACTGGGCTATCGGCCCAAACCGGCACGGCGAACCTACATCCCCAAAGGGGATGGGCGCGTGCGTCCGCTGGGGATACCGAGTTTCGAAGACCGGTTGGTACAGGACCGGCTGAGCCGGATACTGCAAGCCATCTGGGAGCCGGAGTTTCTGGAGTGCTCCTACGGCTTTCGCCCTGGGCGCAGCGCGCACGATGCGCTACGGCGGGTCGCGGAGATCATCACCCACGAAAGGACACAATGGGTGGTGGAAGCCGACATCAAAGGCTTCTTCGAGCACGTCTCGCACGACAAAAGGGGTCTGACCCCTTAAAAAATCGGCATCTTACTTCACCCGTTGCTAACCTGCTGTCACAGCCACGATTGACAATCACCAAGCAACAGCCGCCGCAAGCGATGGTATCACCCATTACGCCGCCTTGCGCAATCGCAATAAGCTTTCCGGGTTAAAACCAGCCAGTCCGATTTCGCCAGGGTCTATGCCCGCGATCCGGCACTGTGACAGCAGCGTAGACAGCGCTTCGTAATACCCTGCCAGTCGACCTTCATCAAAGGCAGACACCGAGTCCACCTGCTCTGCGGACTCTTTCAATGAAACCGCGACTTCTTCCAAAACCACTAATGCATCAAGATTTCTACTCATCACTGTTTACTCGCAAAATATCTTCCAAAATATGAATTTGCTGCCTGAAATTCAGCACTTATATGGACTCCTCCCGATTGCAAGCATTTTCTCGTTGATCGCGTCGGTCAAGTAACGCAGTTGCTGCCATATATCCGGCCTGTTGATGAGGTGGTTGTGTCCCCTCTG
>SCQD01000141.1 GCA_004299145.1 Methylococcaceae bacterium
CTCCAGTCTCCAGTCTCCAGTCTCCAGTCTCCAGTCTCCAGTCTCCAGTCTCCAGTCTCCAGTCTCCAGTCTCCAGTCTCCAGTCTCCAGTCTCCAGTCTCCAGTCTCCAGTCTCCAGTCAATGGCACAAGAAATGCTTGTCAAATTCCAGGTTAGTCTTGCGACGACGCAATGGATTCAGGGTTGGGCATACGCGCCGATACCTCCTGCATAGTCGCATCCAAGGCTATTAATACTGGTTTCATGCCAGTTTCAGGTTTCTGGAGTATACGGTCATGAGCGGCGGCATCTTAGATATTGTGACTTCGGGAGTGCAGACTTTTCAGCGCTCGTTACAAACCATCAGTCATAACGTCACCAACGTCAATACCGAAGGGTATAGCCGGCAAAGAACCGAGCTGGTTCAGCGCCTGCCTAATTTCACCGGCGCCGGATATATGGGCAACGGCGTCGAATCGGTTACGATACGGCGTTCCTATGACGAATTTCTGGCAAAACAGATACGCACCGACGTTTCCAGTCAGGGGCAGTTGGAGGTATTCAACCGGCTGGCCAAGCAGGTGGATAACTTTACCGCCGATAGCGCCACCAGCCTCAATTCCACCATGCAGCGGTTTTTCGATTCCATTCATGAAGTGGCGGATAATCCGACTTCCATCGCTGCACGCCAGGTGATGCTGGGCAATACTTCGGATTTTGTCGACCGGTTGAAAACGATAGACGGCAGATTGTCCGATCTGCGTAACGAGGTCAATACCAGCATTAAATCAGCCATTGATGAAGTCAACGGCATGGCGAGTTCAATCGCCCGCCTCAACGACCAGATCGTACAGGCTTTTACCCTGGGGCAACCGCCGAACGATTTATTGGATCAGCGCGATAATCTGGTCGAATCCATCAGCAAAAAAGTGGGTGTTTCCATCATCCCGGAAAAAGACGGGGCGATAGACGTCGTGATCGGCAATGGGCAGCCGTTGGTGCTGGGCAGCCTGGCCACGACTTTGCAGGCATCGTCAGGCGGATTGTATAAAGATCCGTTTAACGTGGAAATATCCATCGTCAACGGTTCCGGGCGCGGCACGATAGTGACCAACGGCATAACCGGAGGGGAGTTGGGGGGCTTGCTGAATGTGCGCTCGCAAATCCTGGACCCGGCGCAAAATGCGCTGGGTGCGATGGCGGTGGGCGTTATCGGCGATATGAACGTGGCGCATCAGCAGGGATATGACTTGAACGGCAATAAGGGGCAGCCGTTGTTTTCGCCCGAGAACGTTGCCTTCGACGCTTATCCGCTCACCGGCGTGACCAACCGGTTGTCGATAACGCTGGGCGACCCGCCGCCGGCCGCGGCGACCATACCGACCGCAAACGGCTTGACCGGCAGCGACTATTTGTTAACTTACAATGGCGCCAATTATACGATCACCCGGTTGTCCGATAATACCAGGGTTTATAATGACGCAGAGCTGCCCACCTCGCAGATAGATGGAATGACGTTTGCCGTGCCGAACGGCGCGCTGTCGGCGGGCGATAACTTTTTGATCCAGCCGGCCCGCCACGTTATTCCCGCGATTACCCTCAATGCCGCCGTCATGGCCGATCCGAAACTGGTGGCGGCATCGAGCAGCGACGTGGCCGTGGGCGACAATAAAAATGCGCTGGCCATGGCCGCTTTGCCGCAGGGGAAATACCTGGGCAATTCATCTTCTACTTATCAAGAGGCTTATAATGCGCTGGTCGGCACGGTGGCGACCCGGACGCATACCTCGGAAATCAACCTGGAAACGCAAACCAAGCTCCTCGATCAGGCCAAGGAAGCCAGGTCCGGCGTATCCGGGGTCAACCTGGATGAAGAAGCCGCCAATATTATTCAGTATCAACAGTCATACCAGGCAGCCGCCCAGATGGTGAGCGTCGTCAACCAGATGTTCGAATCGCTGATGGGTGCGGTGAGGGGGTAGTCATGAGAGTTGCAACCGCTTTTGCGCAGTATCAAAGCACCACGGCCATGCTGGCGCAGCAGGCCAAACTTTCCAATTCCCAAATGCAATTGTCCACCGGCGAAAAAATACTCAAGCCGGCGGACGATCCCAGCGGCTCGGTGCGTGCGCTGGATTTGACGGTTTCCATCAATACGGTGAAACAGTACGACGCCAACGTCAATTTTTTGAAAGAAAAACTGACGTCGGAAGAGTCCGCCATACAGGGCGGCATGGACGTGCTGAACCGGGCGCGTGAATTGACCGTGCAAGCGGTGAACGGCACGAATACTCCGCACGACCGCGCGGAAATCGGCCTGGAAATCGAGCAGTTGCGCGACCAGTTGCTGAGCCTGGCCAATACCAGGACTTTGAATGGCGAGTATTTGTTTGCCGGCGTGCGTTCCCAGACCGTGCCTTTTGTCAAAACCCCGGTGCAATCGCCTGCTTATGGTTTTGCTTTTCAAGGCGACGTGTTTACCCGCGAACTGCAAATGTCGGCGGTGCGCCAGCTGCCGCAAGGCGATTCCGGGTTCAGCGTATTTCAGGATATTCCTTCCAGCAGCGTGACGGCGTCGGCCAATAACGGCAAGCAAAATATCATGACGACTTTGCAGTTATTGTCCGACGTGCTGCAGAACGGCCAGGTGCGTAGCGGTGCCGGCGGCGTGGTGGGCGCCGATCTTAGCGCCGCGTTGTCCTCGCCCACCGGGCTTATCATCACGGCGGGCGTCGACGATACCGTCGATTTGGCGGTCGACGGCGTTGCGGGGGATGTGATTACCATCGCTCCGCCTGCGGCACCGGCTACCGGCTACACCGATATCAACGCGCTGGTGTCGTCCATCAATACCGGCATTCAGACCAGCACGTTGAACGGTGCCGTGACCGCTTATGCTTACGGCAACAGCGTGCAGTTTGTTTCCAGCACGACGGGCAATGCTTCCAGCGTATCGGTAAACGCGCCGGCCGGCGGGATTGGTTTTGCGGCGCCGCAAACCGGGGTCGGGCAGCAAATTCAGCCGGCTGCGGCACTGGTCGGGGCAGTGCCGAATTTTCCGCTGACCTATGCCGCAAATACGCCATTCGGCTTGGCCATAGACGGCGGCGTGCAAACACCGGTCGAGATTCCCGCCGGCAGTTATAGCGACATCAATGGTTATGTCGCGGCCATCAACGCCGGCATTGCGGCAGCGGGGCTGGATACCCAGGTAACGGCGCAAGCCGACGGCAATAAAGTGGCGTTCGTTACAGCCTCTTCCGGCACCAAATCCAGCATTCAGATTTTCGGGGCCGGCGACAACCAGTTTTTAAAAGATGCCGGGTTTAGCCCCGGGCAAATGGTCAACGGCCAGGCGCCGGAGGTCATCGCCATGTCGGCATTATTGGCGGACATCGACGCTGCGATAGCGCGCTTCACCGATACCGAAGCCAGCATCGGCGCGCGCTTGAACGCGGTGGACTTGCAGTTGGACGTCCATTCCAAATTGACGCTGGACATGAAAACCGCCCTGTCCGAAACCAAAGACGTCGATTACGCCGAAGCGATTTCCCGCTTCAGCCTGGAACAGACGGCGTTGCAGGCGGCGCAGCAGTCGTTCGTCAAAGTGCAGGGGTTGAGTTTGTTCAACTATATGGGTTAACGCTCCTCCCTCCTCGCCCTCTCTTCCGCCAGTAATTCGCTCAAGCGCTGCTCTATCATCGTGCTCAGATAAAAATTGTTTTTGGCCGTTTGCCGGGCCAGCTTCAATTGCATTATGGCGGGGCGCGTCTGGCCGGTCTGGTAATAATATTCGGCCATGAACCTGTGTCCTTCCGCTTCGCTGCCCAGTTTGGTATAGGCCTGCGCCAGCATTTGATTGATCTGCGGCGTGGCTTGGTTATGGCGTAAATAATCGGTCAACAGCTTGCGCGCCCGTTCGGCCTTGCCGGCCAATAATTGCGTTTGGCTGGCTTCCATCGTTAAAGCCCTGCTGCCGGGAAAGCGCGTCAACGCCTGATCGTACAATCCCAAGGCTTCGTTGTAGCGCCCGGCCGTGACGTGCGCCTGGGCCAGTGCGTTGAGAAAATGGGATTGATTGGGGTATTTGCGCGCCAGTTTACCTAGCGTCTCGATGGCCTCGGCGGTTTTGGACTGGTTCAACTGCACCAGGGCCAGTCCGTAGCGGGCGACGTCCTGCTGTTGCTCGGTGCCTTGTTTGAGCAAGGCTTTGAAGTATTGCGCGGCTTCGTTGGGGTCGCCGCCCATCTGGGCGCGCAATTTGGCGCGGATGATCTGAAAGGCGAAAGTATCCGGGTATTGCTTATACGAAAAGCTCTCGGAGCGGGCGCGGCTTTCGGCGATACGCGATACCGTGACCGGGTGGGTGCGCAGGAATTCCGGTACGTCGCGGCCGGCGTAACGGCTGGATTGTTGCAGTTTTTCGAAAAACGACGGCATGGCGCGCGGGTCGAATTCGGAGCGCGACAGCGTTTGCATGCCCATGCTGTCGGCTTCCTGTTCGTTGTCGCGGGTAAAGTTGATCTGAAATTGCAGCGAGCCGGCTTGCAGGGCGATGAGCGCCGCCTGGCCCGCCTGGGGCGATTGCGTGCCCAGCAGGATGGCGCCCAGCATGGCGGCGACGGTGGGGATGCTTAGCCTTTGGCTGGCTTCGACCGACTGGTATAAATGGCGCTGGGTGACGTGGGCGATTTCGTGCGCCAGCACCGAAGCCAGTTCGCTTTCCTGGTCGGCCATGGTGATCAGCCCGGAATTGACGCCGATTTGCCCGCCGGGGCCGGCGAAAGCATTGATGTTCGGGTCCATGACCACGAAAAAGTTGAACGGCTGGTCGGGTTTGTCGCTGTTGGCGGCGAGTTTCTGGCCGATGGCCTGGATGTAGTCGCTGGTTTCCGGGTCGTTGTCTATCGTGGCCTGGCTGCGCAGTTGGCGCAAAAACATTTCGCCCAGTTCGCGTTCCTGGATGGGCGTCAGCAGGGTGCCGGTGGAATCGCCGATGTCGGGCAGCTGGATGTCGGTACAGTGGCCGTATGGCGCGGCAAGCCACGGCAGCAGCGATAATAAGAGCAGCAGCGAACGTAAGCGGTTGGGGTGGGGCATAAACGCGAAAACTCTGTGGTTACCTGTGGCGGCGGTTGGGTGATTGAACTAACAGAGATAACGAGGAAACACGATGGAACTTAACACAGATCGTATCGACGAGGCAGTGCTGGCGCTGCTTTATCTTGGCATACACAACGGTTCGGAGCCGTATCGTTCCCACAATTTCCGTGGGAACGCAGCCTGAAAACGTGCTAGCCTATGCTTTAACATAGGCCAAATCGAAGGAGCCCCCATGCACCTGTCCATCGCCAACAGCACACCCAGCGTACGCCGCGTCCGTTTGTTCAAAAACGGCAGCAATCAGGCGTTGCGCATCCCGCGCGAATTTGAACTGCCGGGGCAGGAGGCCGTCATTTATCAGGACGGTGATCGCTTGATCATTGAGCCGATGAAAAAACCGTCACTGCTGGCGGTGCTGGCAACCCTGTCGGCTCTGGACGAGGATTTCCCCGCTATCGAGGATGCCCCCGTCGTCGCCGAGGACATTTTCTAACGTGGGCGAATTTCGTTACCTGCTGGATACCAACATCCTGTCCGATCTGGTCAAAAACCCGGCGGGGCCGGTCAAAACCCATATCGCGCAACGCGGTGAAGCGGCGCTATGTACCAGCATCGTGGTGGCTTGCGAACTGCGCTACGGTGCGGCCAGGAAAAAATCACCACGGTTGAGCGCGCAACTGGAAAGCGTGCTGTCCGCGCTGCCCATTTTGCCGTTCGATGCGCCTTGCGATGTGCGCTATGCCGATCTGCGGGCGCACCTGGAAGCGCTAGGTCGACCGATAGGCGGCAACGACATGCTCATTGCCGCCCACGCCCTGGCGCTGGACGTCACCCTGGTAACGGCCAACGTGGGTGAATTTGCCCGCGTGCCGCGGCTCCGCCTGGAAAACTGGCTGGAAATTTGATACGAACGACATGCTGGAGCTGGGATTCGGCTATCGCCTCGCTTCCCACAACGCAGCATAAGCCTTTGCCGCCACCTCCGGCTCCGTTTGCCCAAACACCCCTTCAATCACCGCCAGAAAATCGGCGCCGCCCGCCAGCAGCGCAGCGCCGTTGGCCGGGGTGATGCCGCCGATGGCTACCAGCGGAATGCTCAGCTCTGCCCTGGCGCGTTGCAAGGTTTCCACCGCTGCCGGGCTGGCGAGCGGCTTGGTGGATGAGGGGAAAAAACGGCCAAACGCCACATAATCGGCGCCCATCGCGGCGGCCTGACGCGCCAAGTCCAGGCTGTTGTAACAGGACACGCCGATGATGGCATCGTTGCCCAGCACGCGGCGTGCTTCCACGATGCCTGCATCGTCTTTGCCCAGGTGTACGCCGTCGGCATCCAGCTCGGTTGCCAGCGCGACGTCGTCGTTGACGATGAACGGCACGTTGCGCTCGCGGCAGAGTTTGCGCAAGCACTGGCCCAAGGCCAGTTTGGCCGCCGCCGGCAGGCGTTTGTTGCGGTATTGCACCAGCACGGCGCCGCCTTGAATCGCCGCATCGACCGCAGGCGGCAAGGCTGCGGCGCTCAGGTTGTCGCTGGTGAGGACGTATAAGCCGTGGGTGGGTAATGGTAGGGTAGGCTGTGCGTACCCTACATCGGTAGGCGCGCTCGGGTTGTTGGTTTCAGCCATTGGCGATGCGCCGGGGTAAATATTGCCCCTGGCCCGGCTGGAAACCGGCTTCCAGCGCGTGCCAGGTATAGCGCTGCGCTTCGCGGGCGGCGGTCAGCGGATTGACGCCCCGCGCCAGATAAGCGGCCACGGCGGCGGCCAGGGTACAGCCGGAACCGTGGTATTCGTGCGGCAGGCGCTGCCAGCGGAAAGCTTCCTGGTGGCTGTGGCTGTACAGGGTGTTGATCACTTCCGGGCGGTTTTCGTGGCTGCCGGTGATGAGCACGTGCCGGCAGCCTTTATCCAGCAGCCACTGGGCACAGGCGTCCAAATCGATCAGACCGGCCAGGCGGCGCGCTTCCAGACTGTTGGGCGTGAGCACGGTGGTGAGCGGCAACAAGTGCTGGCGCAGGGTCTGCAACAGCTTTTCATCGGCCAGGGCCGCGCCGCCGCCGGCCGCCAAGACCGGGTCCAGCACCACCGGCAAGTCGGGGTATTGCACGATCAGCTGCGCGATGGTTTCGGCCAGCGCCGCCGAGCCGATCAGGCCGATTTTGATGACCGCCACCGGCATGTCGGCCAGCAGCAATTCAACCTGGCGGCGCAAGTCTTCCGGTTTTTGCGGCAGAATGTCGCGCACGTTGGTCGTGTCTTGCACGGTCAGGGCGGTAATCACCGTGGCGGCGTGGCAACCCAAAGCCGCCAGGGTTTCGATGTCGGCCTGGATGCCCGCCCCGCCGCTGGGATCGTGGCCGGATAAGCACAGCACCACGGGCAATTGGTTGGCCGGCATCAGGCGGCGCTGGCGTGGGGGCGCATCCATGCGCTAAAGCGGCTTGAGGCTGGCCAGCAACACGATGGCAAACAAGAAAGCCACCGGAATTTCGTTGATCCAGCGAAAAAACAAATGGCTGTGGGTATTGCGCTCGTGCTTGAAGTCCAGCATCCATTTGGCGCAAAAAGCGTGGTAGACCATCAACAGCGCCACCAGGCCCAGCTTGATGTGCAGCCACAGTGCCTGCCCATAGGCCGCCCAGGCGTAATCGGCGAGCATGGCGATACCGAAACCCACGGTGAGCAGCATGGCCGGCGTCATGATGCCGAAGAACAGCTTGCTTTCCATGATCTTGAAGCGCTCACGGCTGACGCTGTCGGCGGCCATGGCGTGGTAAACGAACAGGCGGGGCAGATAAAACAGGCCGGCGAACCAGGTCACCATGAAGATCAGATGAAAGGCTTTCAGCCACATACCGTCAGTTCTCCGCGAGCAGGGATTCAATGTGTTGTGCCAGGATGGCGGGGTCGAAGTCGCCCACGATGCGCTGGTGCAGCCGGCCATCCGGCCCGAACAGCAGCGTGGTGGGCGTCAGTGCGACATCGCCGAAGGCGCGGGCGTTTTCACCCAGAGGGTCCAGCGCAACAGGGTAGGGCAGCGCCATCGACTTCGCCAAGCTTACCACGTGGCTGGGCATGTCATAAGCCATCGCCACGGCGACCATGTGCAAGCCGCGCGGCGCATAGCGCCGGTACAGGTTTATCAGCTGAGGAATTTCCTTGATGCAGGCCGGGCAATCGCTGGCCCAGAAAGTAATCAGCACCGGCTTGCCGCGCCAATCGGCCATGGCCGGTTTATCGCCGGTGATGGTGGTGAACACGGCGCTTGGTGCGGCAGGGCGGTTGAGCCAATAAGTCACCGACAGCGCCAGCACCAAGCATACGATAAGAATGGTGGTGGCTTTTTTCAGGGCAATTTTCCAGGGTTTTTGTTTTATGGTCCAAGGATTATATCAACGCATGCCGAGCGCGCTTGGGATTACAAACTGCTTTAACGGAAACGCGGGCTTTGCATGAGCGATTTGCGGGGTGATGCCGGTGATCAGGCAGGCAGTCGGGCGACGGCCGGCAATAAGCGACGACGGGTTCGGCGATGGGGTTGAAGTTTTCGCCGGTGCGGATGCCGGCGAACTGGCTTGGCCTGTCGCGGCGCGGATCGCTGCCGAAGGTTTCGTCATCGTGGAAAAAAATGTCTGTAACGGCAGCCCAATGGAAATGCGTCTGTACTCAGCTTCCGCCGACGGTGTTTGGGATTGCAGACATTTTTTTCAAATCATGGCGCAGCGCGTAGGGGGGGGGCGAACTCCAGGGAAATCCCCATGGGCAAGCTGTATGTGGACTGTAAAGTAAATGAAGTGCCCCCGCCTTCGCGGTTTCTCACCAAGCTGTGGTGGAACGCGATAGCGGTTCCGCCAGGTTTGCTGATGAGCCACCTTTAGGAACACCGAGATGCCAACAATCAGGCGTCGGTTTTCGACGAAGAGATGCTGAAATATACAAGCCCATAGGCGGAACCGCTATCGCGTTCCGCCCGTGCCAAGTGCTGTAGACATGGTTATTTGTAGGATACCGAGTAGAACCAACAAATTCCCTCTGCCGGTGGTGTTCCAGTTACGGAATCAATTGATACCTCAACAGTATGAGCTCCCAATGTCGCTGGATTAAGTGAATCAAGGCCAATAGTAACTGTGTTAAGCCAGCCAGTATAAATTGGGTCAAGGACATTATTATACAGAAGCCTATTACTAGGCCCCCACACCTTAATTCTTGGCGTAGCGTAGTACCCTGCTGTAAGAACTCTATCGTAGGTACTGTTGGATATAACGGTTCCTATGACAATATTAGCCGTAGTGTTTACATTAAAGGATAGACTCCTTGCAAACCCGCTGCCGCTGGTGGCATCGCAACGATTAGGTACCGATATTATACTTCTTGTTAAGTCCCAAGTGCTGGTAGAAGGAATTTGGGTTTTATATGACTCCAATGGTCGAATAAGGCCGCCCCCAAAAGCATTATTGTAACCCCCTATGCGTAAAGCTTGATAACTGTTTGATATTATATCAAGCATCGCGTAATTTGTTACTGAATAGTTTGCATCCAATACCCCGGCTATCACACCGGCTACAAAAGGCGCGGAAACAGACGTTCCGCCCACTGTTTTATAGGCGTTGGTGGTGGCAGAATCGGCAACCGTTACATCCAACCCCGGTGCGGTTATTGTTGGGCGTAACAGGCCGTCGGAAGTCGGTCCGAAGCCGGAAAATTTCGCCAAACTCCATCCCGTGTTTGAGGGCATTACAGAAGCCCCAACGAGATGAACTCCATATCTTGCGCCCAAGTCGACAAACCAGCATTTTTTACTGACCCCCCCATTAATAAAGCTATTTCCCGCCGCAACGACAACATGCACACCTTGCGCCATGATGCGATCAATCAATACGTTAACCTCAGCTTGGCGGTTATGAGCCCAACACCCCTCAAGACCGGCGGAGAGGTTCACTACCTTTACTTTATAGTCATACAATCTAATCTACTATAATTTGCGCAAGTAGCCAACAATTTCATGTTGGCTTATTCTCAAGGAGCGTGTCATGAAAGGCATAAGGTTATCAATCGAAAGACCAGATGAGCTTCAACAACATCTTGAGGAAGAAAAAGATGCTAAGCTGAGGTTA
>SCQD01000142.1 GCA_004299145.1 Methylococcaceae bacterium
TGCCCGGGTCAACTGCCATATCGGTGAAAAAAATCCTGCCGGGCTGCGGATAAACACTGCCATCTTCCAGCAGCAATTCCACCCTGGCGTGCCCGGCGCGTTTGAGTTTGCCCGCCCTGACGGCCTGTCTCAGGCGCAACAGGTCGGCTCCCGGTTGCGTGAAGTTGGCGTAGATGGGGTCGACCTGCTCGATGACCGCCAGCAGCGTGGCCTCGCTCTTGCCGACCAGCGCCCCCTCTGTCACCAGGGTGCGGCCTATGTGCCCGGAAATGGCGGCGGGCACGCCGGCGTTGTTCAAGTCCTCGTCCGCGCGGGCCAACGAGGCCTCGGCTTGCTTGAGCCTGGCGGCGGCCAGGTCGAACTCCTGCTGGCTGACGGCCTTGATGTCCAGCAACGGCCTGTACCGCTCGACAGTCTGGCGCGCAATCGCCAGATCGGCCCTGGCGGCCTCGGCCGATGCACGATAGGTGCGCGCATTGATCCGGAATAAAGAGGCGCCCGCCTTCACATCGCTGCCTTCCCGAAACAGCCGTTTTTCGACCACCCCTTCGACCCGCGCGCGCACCTGCGCCGTGCGGTACGCCTGCAAACGACCCGGCAGATCCCGGGTGAGCGTCGCGCTGCCCGCGGCAACGGTCATCACATCCACCTCCGGCGGCACCCCCCCCGCGCCAGGCGCGGGCGCGGCAGGTTTTCCGTTTTCTCCGCCGCAACCCGCCAACAGCGCAATCAGAAGAAGCGCCGGAACAGGCGTCCTGCTCGAAGTTGTCATATCGAAAACCCCTATAAATTTATGCGCGAGCAATCCGTGCCGCAGAAGGGTGGCGGCAACGCCGCCGGGCAACTGCCGGCGTGTCCCTTGCGGGCGACTTGCCCCCGCGCACGCCCTGAAACCGGCGGTTTGCACGAAATTGAAAAAACAAAAGCGGAAGCGCGAAACGAGCGTATCAAACGCATGTTTGAATGTAAAGGCGCCGGTGGCTTATGGTGCATGTTCATCGCGATCCACCCGGGAATTGCGGGGCTCAGGTTTTCAGGTTGAATGAGTTGTGCCCGGGTAGCCCAGCAAAAAGCGACCCGGAGGCCGCTTTTTGTTTTCTGCTGTGGCGATGCCGTAACTTACCTGATGATTGCCTTCAGTTCGCCTTTGGCGTAGCGGGCTGCCATCGCGTCCAGCGAGATCGGCTTGATCTTGGCGGCCTGTCCGGCTGCGCCAAATGCTTCGTAGCGTGCCTTGCAGATTTCCTTCATCGCCTTGGTTGTGGCGGCGAGGAATTTGCGTGGGTCGAAGTCCTTGCGGTTTTCGGCGAGGTAGCGGCGGGTCGCGCCGGTCGAGGCCATGCGCAGGTCGGTGTCGATGTTGACCTTGCGCACGCCGTATTTGATGCCTTCAACGATTTCTTCCACCGGCACGCCATAGGTCTGACCCATTTCGCCGCCGAATTCGTTGATGATCTTGAGCCATTCCTGCGGCACCGAAGAAGAGCCGTGCATCACCAGGTGGGTGTTGGGGATGCGCGCGTTGATTTCCTTGATGCGGCTGATCGCCAGGATTTCCCCGGTGGGCGGACGGGTGAATTTGTATGCGCCGTGCGAAGTGCCGATCGCGATCGCCAGTGCGTCGCAGCCGGTGGCCTTGACGAATTCGGCGGCTTCGTTCGGGTCGGTTAGCAGTTGGTCGTGGCTCAGCGCGCCTTCCGCGCCGTGCCCGTCTTCCTTCTCGCCGTGGCCGGATTCCAGCGAGCCCAGGCAGCCCAGTTCACCTTCGACCGATACGCCCACCGCGTGGGACATTTCCACGACCTGGCGGGTGACGTTGACGTTGTATTCGAAACTGGACGGTGTCTTGCCGTCAGTCATCAGCGAGCCGTCCATCATCACGCTGGAGAAGCCGGAACGGATGGCCTGGATGCAGACCGCCGGGGACGCGCCGTGATCCTGGTGCATGACCACCGGAATGTGCGGGTAGGCTTCCACCGCGGCTTCGATAAGGTGGCGCAGAAACGCTTCGCCGGCATACTTGCGCGCGCCGGCCGAGCCTTGCATGATTACCGGGCTGTTGGTTTCGTCGGCCGCTTCCATGATCGCCTTGACTTGCTCCAGGTTGTTCACGTTGAAAGCGGGCAAGCCGTAGCTGTTTTCCGCCGCATGATCGAGAAGTTGACGCAGAGATACGAGAGCCATTTATTCCTCCTGATAAAAATTTAACTACGAATCGGGTGTTGCGGTTTGATTCCAAAAACTGTGCTGTTCAGCGGTCAGGACTTGTGGTGATGGTCGCCGACGCGCATGATTTTCATCGTGTTGGTGTGCCCGGCTTTGCCTATCGCTTCGCCTATTGTCATCACCACCATGTCGCCTTCCGCCACCAGTCCCAGTTCCACGAGCTTTGCTTCGACGTTATGCCATTCCTCGGACTGCGCTTTCGTTTTGGAATGGAATTCGATGGGGTGTACGCCGCTGAACAGGGTCACCCTGCTCAAGGTTTCCCGCAACAGTGTCAGCG
>SCQD01000143.1 GCA_004299145.1 Methylococcaceae bacterium
TGATCAACGCCGTGGATAATTGCGAAGTCACCGCCAACGCCGAACAAATGCCCAGCACCTGCAGGGTGATGGGGTTGTTGTCGACCAGCGGGTCAAACAGGACTTTTTTGGACTCTGCGTCCAGATTCAGGTTCATACTCATGACACACCCCTTCAGGAAGCCTTTTCGATTGCGCTTTGCTGCGACTGTGCGGCTCGGATTTTCGCCAGGTAAAGCGCGAAGCCGTCTTTACCCATCCAGTATTGCACCAGATTGCTGACGCCGCGGCTGGTCAGCGTCGCGCCGGCCAGTGCGTCCACCTGGTATTCCGATCCGGGCTTGCTGGGATCGACGCCGCCTTTCACCAAACCCAGCGCCACATCACCGATTTCGATGGTCTGGCCTTTTTCCGACAGGTTGCTTTCATGCACCGCCGCCTGGGAGTAGTTGTAGACTTTCTTGCCTTTCCACAGCGCTTTCCACTTCGGGTTGACCACTTCGCCGCCCAATCCCGGCGTTTCCGCCTGATCGTACAGGTTCATGCCGATCACGGTTTCACCATCCGCTTCCAGCGCCATAAAGCCGTACATGGTCGACCACAGACCGTAGCCGTTCACCGGCAGGATCACCGACTTCAACCGGCCGTCCTGTTTGACCAGGTAAACCTTGGCGTATTTGGCCTTGCGCTTGATGCTGGCGATGTCCTGATCCGCCGGTATCGCCTCGCCCATCACCGGGTCTTTGGCGGCTTTGCGCTGGTCGTAGGTCTTGGGATCGATGCTGTCCACGTAATCGCCGGTCGCCAGATCGACGATCTTGGCCTCGAACTGCTTGAAGGCTTCATCGACGTCGGTATCGGCCTCCAGCAGCCCCACCACTTCCAGGATGTTGAGCTTTTCGTCCTTGGCTTTATTGGCGACCTGCAACGGCTTGAGGATGACGGCGGAACCGGATACCAGCACCGCGCCGACCAGACACAGCGCCAATGCCACCATTACGGTTTTTTCAAAGCTGTCGTTCGACAGAGCCAAGACATAGCGCGCATAGCGCTCGGCTTTTTCCCGCCAGACGGAACAGACTTCTTTGCATTCTTCATTAGGCATAACTTTTCGCCCTTCTTCTGATGTTCGCCTTGATCACCACGTAGTCGATGAGCGGCGCGAATATGTTGGAGAACAGGATGGCCAGCATGATGCCTTCCGGGAAGGCCGGGTTGACCACGCGGATCAGCACCGTCATGAAGCCCACCAGCGCGCCGAACACCCAGCGGCCGGTATTGGTCATCGCGGCGCTGACGGGATCGGTCGCCATGTAGACCATGCCGAAGGCAAAGCCGCCCAAGGTCAGGTGCCAGTAGAACGGCATGGAGAACATGGCGTTGTGATCGCTGCCGATGATGTTGAACAAGGTCGCAGTGCCGACCATGCCCGCCATCACGCCGGCCATGATGCGCCAGTTGGCCACGCGGGTGTAGATGAGGAAAGCCGCGCCCAGCGCGCAAGCCAGCACCGAGGTTTCGCCCATCGAGCCCTGTTCGAAGCCGATCAGACTCTGGAACCAGCCGATGCCGCCCTGAGTAATGCCTTCCACGCCGCCCATGGCGGCCAGACCCAGCGCGGTGGCGCCGGTAAAGCCGTCCACCGCCGTCCATACCGCGTCACCGGACATGGAAGCCGGGTAAGCAAAATAGAGGAAAGCACGGCCGGTCAGCGCCGGGTTAAGGAAGTTTTTACCGGTGCCGCCGAAGACTTCCTTGCCCATCACCACGCCGAACGAAATGCCGATGGCCACCTGCCACAGCGGAATGCTGGGCGGCAGCGACAAGGCGAACAGCATGGACGAGACGAAAAAACCTTCGTTGACGTCGTGCTTGCGCACGGCGGCAAACAACACTTCCCACACGCCGCCCGCAGCCAGGGTGACGATGTATACCGGCAAGAAATACATCAAGCCGTGCATGACCACCGACAACGGGTTGTATTTGTTGTAGCCGAAGATGTCGAGGATGACGCCGCGCCAATTGTCGACCGAGGTTTTACCCAGCGTTTCCATCGCCAGGTTGGCCTGATAACCGGTATTCAGGATGGCCATCAACACGCAGGGAATGGTCGCCAGTACCACGTAGGTCATGACGCGCTTCAAATCCACCGCGTCGCGGACGTGGGTGGTACCCGTCGTCACGTGGGAGGGCGCATACAAAAAGGTATCCACCATTTCATAAACGGAATAGAGGGCTTCGAACTTGCCCCCCTTGGCAAAATGCGGGTGCAGTTTGTCGAGAAATTCTCTGGTGCGAGACATCAGCCTTCCTTCTCAATTTGGGTTAAATTCTGCCGGAGAACCGGGCCAAAATCGTGCTTGCCGGGATCGACGAAAGTGCACAGCGCCAAGTCTTCTTCGTCCAGCTCCAGACAGCCCAGCGCCTGCGCCATGTCGGTATCGCCGACGACCAGCGACCGCAACAGCTGGGCGGGCAAAATGTCCATGGGCACGACGGTTTCGTAGACGCCCACCGGCACAATGGCGCGGGCGCTGCCGTTTTTGTTGGTATTGAAGGCGAACTTTTTACCGGCGAACTTGGGCAGGCTGCTCAGCATGACGTTGAGCGCGGAAAACTTGTTTTCGCCAGGCTCCAGCCAACCGATGAACTCGCGGTGGCGGCCTTCTTCGACCACGGACACCTGGTTGTGATAGGGACCGAGAAAATCCGCCCAGCCCTCGGCCTTGCGGCCGTGCAGCACCGAGCCGGAAATCACCCGCGCCTCTTTGCCTTCCTGCAACTGCCCGGCCACCAGCTGGCTCAGGCAAGCGCCGACGCGGGTACGCAGCAAACGCGGCTTGCTCACCAAAGGACCGGCCAGCGCAACCACGCGCTCCACGTTGAGCTGGCCGGTGGTGAACAGGCTGCCGATGGCGATGACGGCTTGATAATCCAGGTGCCACACGGTGCGATTGGCGCTGACCGGCGCCAGGAAGTGGATATGGGTGCCGGCCAGACCCGCGGGATGGGGACCGTCGAACTCAGCGACGTCGACGCGCTCATGCGCCGGAATATCGGCGCCCGGCGCTTTGTTCAGATATACCTTGCCGCTGGTCAAGCGGCCGATGACGGTCAACCCGTTTTTAAAATCGTCGCCACGCTGCTTGATGACCACATCAGGACGCGCCGCCAGCGGATTGGTGTCGATGGCCGTCACAAAAATGGCATGGGGTTCACTGGCAGGGTCCGGCAGTTTGCTGTAGGGACGGGTCCGCAGACTGGTCCACAAACCGGAGGCCAGCAGATTGTCCTGCACCTGCTCCGCCGTCAAAGCGGCCAAATCCTGCGGCTGGTAACGGCTGAATGCCACGCTGTCGGACCTGCCGTTCAGCTCGATCACCACGGACTGCAACACGCGGCGTTCGCCGCGCTGTATGGCCTTGACCACGCCGCAGCCGGGTGAGGTGAACACAATGCGGGGATTTTTCTTGTGGGCGAATAATGGCTGCCCCAGTTTGACGGAGTCGCCCTCCTGCACCAGCATGGTGGGCTTGAGATCCACGTAGTCCTGGCTGACGACAGCCACTGACGTGATCTTGCCACCCTCGGTACCGATCACTTGCTCGGGTTCGCCCACAATGGGCAAATCCAAGCCTTTGTCTATCTTTATTAACATACGGTTGAGCCTGTTGTTCAGACGATTTACGCACAGATTCCCCCATGCGCCGGCCTTGGGTAAGGAACGCGATGCGGGAAACACTCAGAAATCTTATAAATCTCTGGAATGGTACACGATATGGAAACCATCAGGAAGCCCGGCCGGCAAGGCGAATCCGCGGCTGATGCCGCTTTTGGCGGCGCGCAAATCGTGCTTAAAACCCGGATTACCCCATACAAACCGCGGATTTTAGTGACCCGTGCGCAACCTCCACGCTATCCGCGCAAACAGAGGCAACAAACTGTTTACTGATTATCTCCACCTCAAGATGGCGTAATGGGTCCAGCATGCTGGACCCATGCTGGACGGGGTATGCGCCCCGTCCGTCCGTTTGTTGTCTCCCGGTCGTTGAGCAGCAACGAATCTCCTGGGGTACACAAACGTATGGGACGGGGTTTAAACCCCGTCCCGCCCGTTTCGAAGCTTCGACACCCACCAATTCGTCTGCGAATTACGCAAAGCCGGTTTGCCGGATGCCCAGGCGGAAGCGATCACCCGGCTGCAACAACAAGCCGTGGCGGCCACGCTGGAACAGGCAAAGCACGATTATCAACGGGATGAACTGGCAACCCGGCGCGACTTGGGCGTATTGCGCAGCGACATGGAAGCGCTGCGCGCCGAACTGAAAAAGGACATAGAAGCTTCGCGCCACGAACTCAAAAAAGACATCGAAGTCCTGCGCGCCGAAACCCGGCAAAATATCGCGGAAACCAAGGCGGAACTGATCCGTTGGGTAGTCGGCGCCGGCCTGTTGCAGACCGCGCTGATCACCGGCGTGCTGTTGAAAGTGGCGCGCTTGATTTAACCCGCCCCCACGCGCCGTCAAGACAACTCGTCCCCCGCCTGCGGCGCTTGTTGCGGACTGGCCGCCAGCCAGGCGTCGAACGCAGCCAAATCGCCACGCGACTGGCGCTCGCGAAAATAAGCTTCGGTCTTCAGGGCAGAGACTTTTTCGGCAATCGCCATGACAAAAAACTGGTTCATCGACACGTGTTCCTCCTCGGCAACCTGGCGGGCATAGGCAAACAAAGAGTCGGGAACACGCAGTGCATAATTGGCCATCGGATTTTTCCTCTTGCAGTTGCCGTAAATCGGAAAGTAATTTTAAATCAGGTCCTGTATTAAGAAGCATGCCCCATGACCGCCGAGACCAGCCAGAACCAGATACACACCCGGCTCGCAACGCTGGCCGGGGAGATCGCCGCCAAGACCGCGTTGCACGCTCACCCATTTCTGCGCGCCCTGGCCGGCCTCAAGCCGCCGGTTGCCGTGGCGGATATTTACGGCTATTGCACAAATCCCGATACGTCCCCTTACGCCTTGCTATGGGACATCGCGGACGCCATGAAAAATGCCGACCTGACCAAGGCGCCCACCACACCACCAGAGATATGGGACTTGGCTGCGCTGATGTGCCTCACTGCCGGCGAGCGCTGTATCCAACAATCAATGAACGGCCAACAATGCTGGGTGAACGGCGTTCCGAACATCGCCATGACAGAAGAGCTGACAGCGGCCCTGGTGGCCGCATCCTGGCTCAACCTCACGCTGCAATTGCGTTGCGATGGCACAGGAAAAATCGAAGTTGCCAATCTGATCAGTGATCTGGCGGAACAACAATTTGGAGTAAAAGGACTCGCCCAGACCATCGACGATGAAATCAATAAGCGCGTGAACCGATTTCGAGAAATACCGATAGATGAATCCAAAAAATTTCATCCCAAGGATATAAAACACGGTATTGACAAAATGGAACAAAAAACAGGCGCCCGCCTGGTGGTCGGGTTGAGACCGACCGCCATCCCTTATGGCGTGAGCGACACATTACGTCAGGACATTCGGCGCCGTTGGGACGTTGAAATATTTTTATACGGCAATACGACTTCCGCCGACACAATGGAACAATGGGAGGAAACCCAGAATTCTTTAATAGAACATTTCAAAACCATCCTCACGCCGCTGTATCGGTCGGCGGAGCGGGAGACGGCTGCTGAATCAAGCCACGATATTCAAACCACGTCACCACCCGCCCCCCAGGAAAAATTTTTCGACGTATTCCTCAGCCACAATAGCCAAGACAAACCCGTCGTACGGGAATTGACCCAAAAACTGGAAACACGGGGATTACGCGTATGGCTGGACGAGGAACAATTGATACCGGGACGGCCTTGGCAAGCAGCGCTGGAAACAGCCATAAAAGAGGCCAAAACCGCCGCCGTGTTGATTGGAGCCAATGGCCTTGGTCCCTGGGAAACCCCTGAAATGCATGCCTTCCTGCAACAGACTGTTAGCCAAAAACTACCCGTGATTCCCGTGTTGCTACCCGGTGCGCCCACCGCTCAGGAATTACCGTTGTTACTCCAAAGCTTCACCTGGGTCGATTTACGCGACGGCATGACGGAACCGGCACTAAACAAGTTGGAGTGGGGCATTACCGGCGTGAAACCGGTGATTAAGGCCCGCCAGCTCGGGTAGAACGCGATAGCGGTTCCACCTTCGGAGTTGCGCATTCCACATCCATCCAGCGAATATACCGATGCCAGATGACAGGCGTTTTCGCATGCCGGCAGGCTCATCGTGCAATCCGGCGGAACCGCTATCGCGTTCCGCCCTACGCGCTGCCTACCGAGCCCCCACTCGCCGCTGAGGGAGAAAAACGAGATCAGCAATTGGCTGAATTGGTGGAGGAAATCCACAAGTTATGCAAGCAAGCCCGCTCGCGGAACGACGCCTGAACGCAGCGCCACGCAAGATCCCCAAGCCCCATCATTTCCCAACCGCAACGCGGTTGTGTAACACAGCCCAGGGTTGGCGCCGCAGGCGCTACCCTGGGTAAGCCGCCCCCACAGAGTCCATCAACCCCAACGGGGTTGCGTCCCGATCCTGCACACAACGCATGGATTTCCAGAAGCCTTAGTCATTCCGCGAGGACGCGGCGGCTTTCCTGGCAATCCAGATGACGCAACCCCGTTGGGGTTGGGGTTTCGTTGTCGGATATTAACCCAGGGTAGGCGCGCAACGCGCCAACCCTGGGCTGTGTTACAAAACCCCGTTGGGGTTTATTTTCTCGAAGAATAAAGCCGGAAAAACCCGTTTGAGTTAAAGCGCAAATTTCGACAGCCTACCCACCCCCGTTCTGTGCTCCCACTGTCGTACAATCCGCTTTCACTCCCCCAGCGCACACCGCCACCATGACCAGCCCCCTTCAACGCCTGCAACAACTGCAACCCGGCCACATCCAGAGCATTCCCGCCACCGACCACCTGGACGCCACCGTGCACCAGTGGTCGCAAGCCGAAATCGACGCCCTCACCCTGGCGCTGGGCGCGCGCCGACCGCTGCTGGTGCGCGGCGAGCCCGGCACCGGCAAAACCCAGCTGGCGCGCGCCGCCGCCCGGCAACTGGGCTGGACCCTGCACGCCGTCACCATCCACCCGCGCATCGAAGCGGCGGATTTGCTCTACCGCTTCGACGCCGTCAAGCGGCTGGCCGACGCCCAGGCGCGCGAACCCAACCTGCAAGAAACCGAATACTGGGAACCCGGCCCGCTGTGGAAAGCCTACGGCTGGAACGAGGCCAGCCAATACGGCAGCTGCCGCAACCAACCCACGCCGGCCGGCCACGTGGTGCTGCTGGATGAAATCGACAAAGCCGACAGCGACGTGCCCAACAGCCTGCTCGACGTGCTGGGGCAGCGGGCTTTCGAAATCGCCGCGCTCAACCTCCGCTTCGGCGCGCCGGGGCAACAGCAACCGCTGGTGCTGATCACCACCAACGAAGAACGCGAACTGCCGGCGGCCTTCATCCGCCGCTGCATCGTGCTCAACCTGGCACCCGATCCCGGCCTCGGCTACGGCCAATGGCTGGTACAGCGCGGCCGGGCGCATTTCGCCGCCGTGGCGGAGCGCCCGGAACGCCTGAGCGATCCCGTCATCCGGCTGGCGGCCCAGCGCCTGCTGGCCGACCGCGAGCACGCCCAGGCCGCCGCCCTGCCGGCACCGGGGCTGGCCGAATTCATCGACCTGCTCAGCGCCTTGCAGCAACTGGCGCCGGACGACGCGGAAACGCAAACCGCCTGGCTGAAACGGTTGAGCGCCTATGCCTACGTCAAGCACCGCCAAGAGGACGGCGGCAACGCCCAGACCCGACCGTTCGAGGATGATCTGACCGACTTATGACGCCGCGCCCTACCCTGCTGTCCAGCGCCGACCTGCTGCGAGCGCTGGCCCTGGCGCCATCGGACGCCGCCGCTGATCGGTTGGCGGCACGGCTGGGTTTTTTCCAAACCAGCCAGCTCGATGAGCCCCAAACTCTCCTGCTTCCCCCCGAGCAGCGCCATGTCCACCACCCCGCCTCACCGTCATCGCCTCCCGAACCCTCCGCCGCGCCGGCACCGCTACGCTGCCGCCTGCCCGCCATCACCGCGTGCGAAGTCATCGCCAGCCACCCCCCGCCCGTTCCGTTGCCGGACGCAACACGGCCCCTGACCCCGGCCGACTGCGCGCCGCTGCGCAGCGATAAACCACCGCTGCAACCGCTGGTGCGGCGCGAACGCCTCTGGCCCGCCGTCAAGCGCTCGCTGGCGGTGGCGCGCCCGGCCGGCGTCGACGTCGCCCGGCTGACCGCGCAACTGGCGCGAGCCGAACCCATACCGCGCCTGCCGGCGCTGCAACACAGCTGGTGGGGCGACGCACTGTGGATCATCTGGGACCGCGGCGAGCGCATGATGCCCTATTTCGCCGACTACCAGGCACTGTACCGGCAAATCCTCGCCGGCCGCGGCCGCGGCGGACTGCGCTGTTTTATCGTCGACGGCCTGCCGGAACCGGCGCCGGGCCACCAGCGCACCGCCCTGCCGCTGCCGTCCCCGGGCACGACGGTGCTGCTGCTGTCCGACCTGGGCGCGCTGGCCGCCGCGCCGAGCGCCGCACGGCACTGGCAAGCCTATGCGCAAACGCTGAAACAGGCCGGCGCCCGCGCCGTGGCCTGGGTGCCGCACGGACCGCGCCAGGTGGAAACCGCCTGCGCCGGGCGGATACGCATACACTGCCTGAACGGCGCCGGCCACCTCCGCGCCCAGCGGGGACGCTTGCACAACCTGGAACAGCGGCAACGCGAACACCAGCGCCTGTGCAACCTGCGCGAACGGCTGCTGGTATTGGCCGCTTTTTGCATCCGCCTGGAACCGGGGTTGCTGCGCGCCCTGCGCGCCGTGCTGCCGGAAACCGCCGGCGAAAGCGCGCTGGAAGGGTTAACCTGGGCCTGTCGACCGCTGGTGCGCGCCGGCGACATTTCCCGCCCCCTGGCCCCGGCCTGGCAGGCCGACTACCGCCGCCGCTTCCAGACCCTGCCGGCGCCGCAACAACGCGCCGCGCTGGCTTGCGCGCTGCACTGGCACCAATGGCAAGGCCGCTCCACCGGCGTATTGGAAACGCTGATCTGGGACAGCCACGCCGGCGAGTCGGCCAGGGTGGAAAAAACGAACGCCCTGCGCACCGCCATCGACTGGATCGCCCGCTTCCAGCACAGCCAACACGCCACCGGCACGGCAACGCGCGCCGTGGCCGAATTTGTCGGCGACGCGCTGGCGCGCAACTGGCAGGACAGCGTGTTTCAAAAGCGCCACTCCCGCTGGCTGGCCGAATGGTGGGCCACGGCCGGGCTGGAAGAATTGCCGCCCGGCTTGCAGGCGGCCGACGTGGCGCAAGCGCGCCGGCGGGACGACCCGGCCCAATCCTGCCAATTGTTGCAACTCGGCAACCGCCTGCTGCTGTGGCCCACGGCGCTGCCGCTGCCCAAACAGGCCGCGTCGCGCCTGGGCTCGCCCTGGTGCTTGCCCGGCCTGGAATGCGCCACGCCGACAACGCGCCGCTGGCTGAAGCTGCAAGCACACCCTGTGACGCTGCTGGAATTGGACGCTGCGGGAGTTTTCCGGCCCCCTGGCTTGGAAATCAAGCCGTTGATGCTGAGCTCGTCGAAACATGGACGGCTTAATGCAGCAGTATTGTCGGGAGAAGGTAAGGACAAATTTAAAAAAGCCATGGCCATTTGCCAACTGGCGACCCCGGAGCACCGCTACCACCTGAGCTGGCTGGAACGCCCCGCGTGGGCAGGCTGCCTGGGCCGGGACCGCCACGGAATATTCGCTGATTTCACCGTAGCGACGCCTCACGGCAGCGCCGGCCAGCGCCTGCGCTGGATCGAGCCGGGCGTTTTCTGGATGGGCTCGCCGCAGGACGAGCCTGAGCGAGACAGCAACGAAGGGCCGCGCCACCGGGTGACGTTGACGCAAGGTTTCTGGCTGGCGGACACGGCTTGCACGCAAGCCTTGTGGCGGACGGTAATGGGTAACAACCCCAGTGATTTCAAAGACGACGAGCAATGCCCGGTGGAGCAAGTGAGCTGGAACGATGTTCAAGATTTTTTGCGCAAGCTGGAAGCGCTGCTGCCCGGCTGTGAAGCTCATCTACCGAGCGAAGCGCAGTGGGAATACGCCTGCCGCGCCGGCAGCGACACGCCGTTCAGTTTCGG
>SCQD01000144.1 GCA_004299145.1 Methylococcaceae bacterium
CCGCGCTCGAATCGGCGATGGATGCGGCTTGCAGGCTAGCCCTCCCTGGCACTGGGTTCCGCCCATCCCTGGCGGAACGACGGCAGAGAACCCATCTAAAAAACCTACCCCTGTGAGCCCCCCCCATAAAGCCCTGAAACTCGCCGTACAATCGTTCACCAGCGGCAACGACAAGCGCAACGGCACGCCGCTGGCCGACTGCTACGACGGTTTGTCGGGCAACGACACTATTCTCGGTTTCGGCGGCAACGACACCCTGATCGGCGGCGGCGACACGATGAATGGCAATGCCGGGGACGATAGGCTGGATGGCGGTGTAGGCGGCGACATGCTGGACGGCGGCGCGGGAAACGACACTGCCCGTTATAGCGGACCGCAAGATGACTACGATGCCCAGTACGACAGCGACAGCAATACCTGGACTATCCAGGATGTTAATAACGGCGACACCGATCAACTCGCCAATATCGAGTTTCTGCAATTCAGCGATGCCACTCTGGACGTCACCAATGGCCCGCCGCAACCGCCCAGTCTGTCCATTGCCGCCGTCACAGTCGATGAAGGCGATAGCGGCACCACCATGCCCCCATGACGGTCATCCTGTCGCGTGCCGCCAGCCAGACCGTCACGGTCGATTATGTCAGCAACGACGGCACGGCTCTGGCCGGCAACGATTACACCGCTACCAGCGGCACGCTGGCTTTCAGCCCAGGCGACTTGAGCAAAACTTTCGAGGTGGCGGTCTTGGGTGATATCGCCGTCGAACCAGGCGAAACATTTACTCTGACGCTGAGTAACCCCTGCAACGCCACACTCAGCAGCGCCACCGCCAGGGTGACGATCAACAACGATGATCTAGGCGTGGTGTTCGACGGCCTGGATTTGAGCATGACCGCCGACGCCAATAGTTTTACCGGCACCCCACTCAACGACCGATTGCTTGCCTTGGACGGCAACGATTCCATCCACGGCGCCGATGGCCGTGACAGTTTGGTGGGCGGCACCGACCACGATACCCTGGTGGGTGGCGACGGCAACGATACGCTGGACGGCGGTGTCGGCAATGACATCCTGTACGCCGGAAGGGGGAACGACTCACTGCTGGGCGGTGAGGGCGATGATAGATTGGGGTATTCCATCAGCACAACAACCCCACTGATCACCGCCGCCCAAGACGAATATGGTAATGATACGCTGAATGGTGGTGCCGGTAACGATACGCTGAACGGCGGCACTGATGCTGATACGCTGCTGGGTGGCAGCGGCGTGGACGGTTTGACAGGCGGCACAGGCAACGACCAGTTTGTCTTTAACGTCGGCGATTCCGGGGTGGGATCGGGCAATCGCGACATCATCGCCAATTTCAATGCGGTGTCGACCACCGAAGTGATCGATCTCACCAGCCTGTCCACCGGCAAACTCACCTTCAACGCCACCGCCGCGTTCAGCGCCGCCGATCAAGTGCGTTACAGCCTGGATTTCACCAACCAGATCACCGTGATCCAGATCAACCTGGACGCCGATTTAGCCGCCGACCTGGAAATCCAGCTCACCGAGCTCGTCGGTCTCTCCGCCGGTGATTTTGTCTTATAACCTGGGAACGCGGCGGCCTTTCGCAAAACGAAGGCTTTCAAAAATACCCCAACGGGGTTTCGTAACAAAGCCCAGGGTTGCGCCGCAGGCGCTACCCTGGGTATGAATCCCCCCACAAGATCAACCAACCCCAACGGGGTTGTGTCCCGATCCTGCTTGCGCATCGGGCATTGCGATTCCAGGCGGCCCGGACGACACAACCCCGTTGGGGTTGATGGTTGCATGGATCGGCGTAACCCAGGGTAGGCGCGGGACGCGCCAACCCTTATATGTCGATTTTGTTCTTCGCAAGAGGCAAAATCCCCGATTGATCATCGGGAGAGAGATGGGGAAGTCGTGCCAACCTTAAGGCCTTGAGCCTGTAAACCAGATAGAACTCCCCATCTCTCACTCTCGCCTTTATAGTTCGAACGGTATGCGTAGGTCCCTGTTTCTTCGGGTGAACCTGAATCCCCAGCAAGCGATCCGCTATTTTCAATCCCTGTTTCGGAAAATCGCTTTAGCTTTGCTAACTGCAAAGTTAGGGTTGGCCGGATTTACCGTCACCGTGCGGTAGTTGGGGTGGACCACAAGATCCATATCTTCCATGGGTATTGCGCCCAGCAGTACCTCGTTACCCAGCACCATTGCACCAGTAAGGCAGACGCGGTTTTCGAAGCGGAGTAGTATCGGGCCGACATAGGGCCGACGGTGAGAGGAACCGTCCGCTGTTTCCACCTCCCGTTCTTCGTAGGTATCAAGGTCCAGTTGGAATGCAATGTGTTCAGGAATGCAGAGGTGTACTGATCCTGTATCAACCAGGGCCGCTACGGCCAGTGGTTTGATTTCCGATTTGCGGACATTGGCAAGAGTGATATTTGCGTAGATGAGTCCCATGCGGATTTCCTCGGCATTGAGTGGCTTTTGTTGATAAAGATACGTTTCAAATGCCCTCACCCCAACATCTCTCCCGAGCGCGTAGGGCGGAACTCATCCCAGTTGGCATTCAATGAAATTACCTCATTTCACGCTACTTCAACCAAAACTTCTTTTATCTGAGTAACCGGATGATTCGTTTGCGGCGCATCTTTCATCAGCAACTTCTTTCCCGACCGGTTTTGCGTCAAGCCATGCGCGATCCTCAGCGGTAAGCGCCATGTTTTCTTCGTTGCACTGCGCCAGCAATTCCGCCAGCGTATAGCGAGGCTTGGTCCTTGGCTTGAGCATCAGCCTGCCGTTCTCCAACTCGACGTCGACCTGACTGCCCATTTCCAGACGTATCATGTTTAGAATCTGTTGGGGCATGATCATTACCACCGATTCGCCAAGTGCCTGTAACGTTATGGTTGACATTTTTGCCTCCTGGATCACCATTGCATGAAGAAGTATAACAACCCCACATAGCCACCGCGCCACCGCCGCCGATCAAGTGCGTTACAGCCTGGATTTCACCAACTCGATCACTGTGATCCAGATCAACCTGAACGCCGATTTGGCCGCCGACCTGGAAATTCAGCTCACCGGTCTCGTCGGTCTCTCCGTGCATTTTCGGGTACGCAGGACGTTCCGGCAAAAAAAAACGGGCTGGCGTTGCAGCGCCAGCCCGTTGATTTTACGACTAAAAATTGGGGTGAACGACGGGGCTTGAACCCGCGACAACCGGAATCACAATCCGGGACTCTACCAACTGAGCTACGTCCACCACGGTAACCGACCGCCGCCGGGCAGCGGAACAACCAAAACTTCTCATACGACTGGCGCGCTTGGCAGGGCTCGAACCTGCGACCCTCGGCTTAGAAGGCCGATGCTCTATCCGGCTGAGCTACAAGCGCAGATTTGGTCGGGGTAGAGGGATTCGAACCCCCGACATCCTGGTCCCAAACCAGGCGCGCTACCAGGCTGCGCTACACCCCGAACGATCTACTGCACTGCTGGAAAATGTCTTTCAAGCCGAACAATGCTAGCCGACTTTGCCGCCATGGTCAAGCGGCGCAATCAATCAAGGGGAGGCGACAAACTGTTCTTGCGCCAGGGCTGGGCTGAGCAATTCGCGCAACTGGCCGTTTTCGCCATAGATAAACAGGGCTTCCAGGCCTTCGCCCGCTGCGGCTTTCGGCCCTTCCACCTCGCCTAGACACAGCAAGGCCGTGGACCAGGCGTCGGCCCAAGTGGCATCGTCATGCAGCACGCTGACCGACAGCAGGTGATGGTCGACCGGCCGGCCCGTCGCCGGATCGACAATGTGCGAATACATTTTGCCACCGCTTTCAAAAAAATTGCGGTAACTGCCCGAGGTCATAATCGCCAGCGGACGCTGTTCAGGCACTTCGATAATGCGTTGGACTTCTCGGCGCTCCGGTACCGGCTTTTCGATGGCCACCCGCCAAAGCGCGCCATTGGATTTTTTGCCGCGCACTTTCATTTCTCCGCCGATTTCGACCAGATAACTGGTGATGCCCGCAGCTTCCAACAGGTTTGCAACCTGCGAAATGGCGTAACCCTGGCCGATGGATGATAAGTCCAGCTGCATTTCCGCATCGGTTTTGCGCAGCCGCTGACTGCTTTGATCGATCTCGATTTTGTTCAAGCCGATTTTGGTTTTGGCAGTGGCGATTTGCTCGTCGCTGGGAACGTGGCCTTCATGTTTAAAGAATCCCCAGATTTCCAGCAGCGGTTTTACCGTCAAGTCGTAGCAGCCGCGCGTTTTGCCGTGCACGACTTTGGCAATGGCCACCATATTCAGCAAATCCGGGGATACTTCGACCCAGTCGGTATGCTGCTGTCGATTGAACCGGGAGATTTCCGAGTCTTCCCGGTAATTTGAATAATGCAGGTCGATGTCGGCCAATTTGGCGTCGATGTCGCGGTGTATGGCTGCCTGGTCGGTGCCGGCAACAGGGTTGAACTTGATGTGATAGGTGGTGCCCTGGGCCACGCCGGTCAATGATACTTCGGGGGGCGGAGAGTCACAGCCGGTCAGCAGGACTGCCAGTAAACCGGCGCAAAATATAATTTTTTTTTGCATCGTCATCGATAGTTTAATGATAATGGGCCTACGGCAAGCGGTGCAGCATGGCCAGCAGGGCGTCGGATTGGAATTCGCGTCGGTATAACACCCATACCACCCAGACAGTCGCCAGCATGAACAGCAAGGGGTGGACGAACCAGGCCAGTGCACCGAGGCAAAAATAATAGGTGCGCAAGCCGTAATTGAAAGCTGAACTGCCCAGCACCAGCACTTGTGCCGTGCTGACGGCAAAGCGTTGGCGTTCATCTTCGGGCGCCTGCGGCAGCGGATTACCGCCGACCATCATGGTGACGAAATTGAGTTGGCGCATGGCCCAGGTAAACGTGAAAAATGCATAGACAAAAGCGACGATGAGCAGCGTCAGTTTGATTTCCCAAAAACCCGGCGTCGACGTCGCCGCAAAAGGAATGCTGGCCAGCACGCCCATGGCTTTTTCCTGGGCGCCGAGAATGCTCAGCAAGCCGCCCAGGATTAAAATGGTGCTGGTGGCAAAAAACGTAATATTGCGCTCGATGGTGGCCAATGCCGTGGCATCGGCGATGCGCACTTCACGGCGGGTGATTTGTTCCATCCAGCGTTTGGCGTATTTGTCGACGGCGGTATACAGGCAGTCGGTGGTCAGCGCTTTGCGGCGCGAATAAATCGTGTAGCCGATCCAGGCTGAAATAAACCAGACGACAGCGATAAGATCGAGCAGCGGGGAATTCAGCATGGCAACTCCTAAGCGGTTTTCGGTAATGGCGGATTCAGTAGCACTTTTTCAAATTCATCGACGGGTAGCGGTCTGTCGAAATAATAACCCTGCGCTTCCTCGCAGCCCCTGTCCGACAAAAATTGCATTTGTCCCTGGGTTTCCACGCCCTCGCCGACCACGGTCAATCTGAGGCTGTGTGCCAGGCTGATGACTGCGTTGACGATGGCGGCGTCGTCGCCGGCTTTTTCGAGGTCGCGGACAAAATTCTGGTCGATTTTGAGGCAGTTGAGCGGGAAGCGCTTCAGGTAGCTGAGCGACGAATAGCCGGTGCCAAAATCGTCGACGGATAATTTGACGCCCATGGCGCTCAATTTTTCCAGGGTTTCGATGACGTTGGCCGCATCTTTCATCAGTGCGCTTTCGGTCAGCTCCAGTTCCAGATATTCGGGCGCCAAACCGGTTTCCGCCAATACCCTGTGTACTATGTCGACAAAATTACGCTGGTTGAACTGCAAGGCGGAAACATTCACGGCAACCGTCAAAGGCTGCCCCGTGCTACGCTGCAATTCCAGTATCTGCCGGCAGGCTGTGCGCATGGCCCACTCGCCTATCGCGATAATCAGGCCGCATTCCTCGGCGATGGGGATGAAACTCGCCGGGGAAACATCCCCCCATTCGGGATGTTTCCAGCGCATCAGCGCTTCGCAACCCACCACGCGTTTTTGTTTCAAGTCGACTTTGGGCTGGTAGTACATTTGCAACTGGCCTCGCTCCAAGGCCAGCCGCAGACCGTTTTCCAGGCGCAATTGCTCGTGGGCGGCGGCGTTCATGGCCGAATCGAAAAACTGGTAAGTTCCCCGCCCGGCCTGTTTGGCGTGGTACATGGCGGCATCGGCGTTTTTCATCAGCACCAGTATGTCCGCGCCATCCTCCGGATACACCGCTACGCCGATGCTGGGCGAGTTGTTCAGGCGATGCTCTTCGATGTGAAACTCCAGGGAAAGTTGTTCGAGGATTTTTTTGGCCACGTGTGCAGCGCCGTCGACGTCGGTGTCCGGCAATACCACCAGAAATTCATCGCCGCCCAGGCGGCCGACCGTGTCCATTTCGCGCAGACAGGAACGGATGCGCTGCCCTACTTGCTGCAGCAGTACATCGCCTACGTGATGTCCCAGCGAATCGTTGATCAGTTTGAAGCGGTCCAGGTCCAAAAACAGTATCGATACGAATTCGTTGTTGCGTGCCGCCGTCAGCAAGGCTTGCTGCAAGCGGTCACGGGTCAGCGTGCGGTTGGGCAGCTGCGTCAATTCGTCGTAATGCGCCAAAAACTGGATACGGTCTTCGGCGGCCTTGCGCTCGGTAATGTCGGAGAATATGCCGATGTAATGGCTGACTAGACCGGCATCGTCGCGCACTACGCTGAGCGACAGCCATTCGGCATATACCTCGCCGTTTTTACGGCGGTTCCAGATTTCGCCCTGCCAGCTGCCGGTTTCCATCAAAACCTGCCAGAGACGCTGGTAAAAAATAGTGGGGTGCCGGCCGGAGGTCAGGAAGTTGGGGTTTCGACCGACCGCTTCGCCGGCCGAATAGCCGGTGATGTGTTCGAAAGCCGGATTGATGGTGATGATGTTGTTGCCGGAGTCTGTAATGACGATGCCTTCGGAGGCGTGTTCAAACACGCGCGCCGCCAGCCGTAGCTGTTCTTCCACCTGCTTGCGGTCGCTGACGTTCATGGCGATGCTGCCGAGAAAGCGCTGTCCATGACGGTCGCGGAACGGGAACTTTACCGACAGCCAGGTTTCCTGCTGGCCTTTGCGTACGGCGCGTTCTTCCATGACTTGCGCTTTTTCACCGGCCAAAACCGCCAGATCGTTGTTGCGGAATGATTCGGCGACGTCTTTGGGCCACAAATCTTCATCGGTTTTGCCGTACCACTGTGCGGGTTTTTTGAAACCGAAGCCTTTGGCAAAGGTTTTGTTGATGTAAACCAGACGGCCTTCGGCGTCTTTGACGAATGCCAGGCCCGGGCTGTTGTCCATGAACAGATTGAAGCGGTCTTCGCTTTCCTGCAGGCGGACGATCATGCCTTCTATTTCTGCGCGGCGGCGCTGGGCGGAGTAGACGTGCGCGACAAAGACCAAGGTCAACAATACCCCCGCTAGCAAGGCCTGTTCCGGCAGCCAGGAGCGCATGCCGTTCAGATAAATCGCCGTGGGATGAAATACCAGACGCCAAGTGCGTCCACCTAGCTCCAGGGTTTTGGCTACGTCGAGGTGTCCTGCCTGGTAACCCTGCAAATCGGCGCTGTCCGCCAAATCACTCTGGAGCGACAAGCGGTAATAAAACGGCGCCTGATCGGCATCGGGTGAAGCGTCGTAAATGAGAATGTCGATGCCGTGATCGGTGACCCCTTGCACGACCGGTTTCAGCAAATCGTGTATATCCAGTACGGCGGCCACAAACCCCTGCAAGTGTTGGCGACGCTGCTCCTGATTCAGCAAGTGTGCCTGGGTGAAAATCGGCAAAGACATGACCATTTTCTGATCCCGCGTGGCCGTTGGGGTAGGCTGGGTGCGGTGGCGGCGGGCCGAGGTTTCATAGACGGGAGAAACGGTCGTTGCTCCGCTGCTGACCGCCAGCCACTGATGGGCCAGCCTGATGGGATCTTGGGATAAATCCATGCCCAGCATGGATTTATCCGGTGAGACGGACACGTCGTAAAAAACGGGAAAGTAAACATCCCGCTCCGCCGCCGCTACCTTGCGGCCTTGATTGTCCCATTGGGCAAAAGCGAAGTCCGCCAGGCCGTCGCGGCGCGCTTGTGTTTCGAAGAGGCTACGCTCGGCGTGTTCCACCTTGGGTTGCCATTGCAAATGGTCTACCGGCAAGCGCTCCAATATGCCTTGGGCAAAAACGCCGAATTCGCGCCGGGTAACGGTGTTGGCGCGGGTGTTATACAGCGCCGCAATGGCTTTGAGGCTTTCTTCTATCCTGGACAGGCTTAAGAGCAGCATGTCGGCGCGCTGAAAAACCAGCTCCGCCACGTTTCTGCGCCACGCTTCTTCCTCCCAGGCTTTGGCTTGGCGGTAATAGAAAAATGAAAGGCCCAGACCCAGAATCAGCAGTAAGGCGATTACCAACAACCAGCCGCGATTGGCAATAATGATGCGTGGTGGGAAACGTTCTGTCATAACTTCCGTTAACATGCTGGGATGACTGGCCCGGCGGCGGTCTTGCCGTCTTTCCGTGGGTGATGACCCTATTCTAATGAAAATCTTCCACGGGGGAACGGCTAAATGCCCGTCACGTTCAGGTGCGGAAGGTTTTGTTTAAGGTCGTCAGAGCGTTCAACGATCCAGGCGGGTTGATTGTTCAATGAGTGCGGCACGCATCCCTGGGAGGCCGGTTTTCGGGAGCAAAGCTGCCAAAAAGCCATGACAGCACGCGCTTAGACAGCTATGATTCAGGGTTCTTTCGACTTAAATTCCGCGAGACGACAATGACTCAAGACGAACTCAAAAAACAAGTGGCAAAAGCGGCGTTGGAATATATCAAGGGCTATGCCATTCTCGGCATCGGTACCGGTTCGACGGTGAACCATTTTATCGATTTCCTGGCCGATCTGAAGGGCAGCATAGATGGCGCCGTTTCCAGCTCCAGAATGAGTACCGAGCGCTTGCAAAAAATCGGGATTCCCGTGCTCGATTTGAATGCCGTGGGGCAGTTGGATATTTACATCGACGGTGCCGATGAAATCAATCCCGATCTATACATGCTCAAGGGCGGCGGCGGCGCGCTGACGCGTGAAAAAATCATCGCCGGTGCCAGCCGGCAGTTTCTTTGTATCGCTGATGAAACCAAGTATGTGGACGTGCTGGGCAGTTTTCCGCTGCCGGTGGAAGTTATCCCGATGTCGCGCAGCTATGTGGCGCGGGAAATCGTCAAGTTGGGCGGACAACCGGTATGGCGGGAAAATTACATTACCGACAACGGCAATGAAATTCTCGACGTCCACAATCTCACCATCATGCAACCCAAGGCCTTGGAACAGACCCTCAACAACATTCCCGGTGTGGTTACCAACGGGCTGTTTGCGATGCGCGGCGCGAATATGGCGCTGCTGGGTGGTCCCGACGGTGTGCGCAAGTTGACCCTTTGAGGCAAGCGGGTCAAGGCTGGACGGGGTATTTATCCCCAAAGTTGTTGAATCGAGGTTTTTCCGTTCGCCCTGTGCTTATCGGATGGGGTGAGCGGAAAAGCCGTTGTGTGGTGAGAAGTTTTAATCGGCTGCGCGGCGCGATCTGATAAATGCACCTAATTGACTGTCGACTTTTAGAATATGCCCCAGCAACCATTCGTTCATGAATGTCTTAAGTTCCTCCTCTTGCCAGCAATCCTGCCCGATACTGTCGCTGACGGCCGATAACTGATCAATTAGGGTATTGTGCATTGCGACGTGTTCATTATATTCGCCGTAGTGCAGCTGCTTCATCAACTGTTCTTCATGACTGAAGTGCTCGCGTACGTAGCGATATAATTTCATCATATTATTAACCAAACTCGGCTTGTCCTTGGAGTTCACGATGCTATTCGCCAAGTCGAACAGATAGGCGTGCTGTTCATCGATGGTTTGATCGCCGATATGGTATTTCGTTTTCCAGACAAATTTAGCCATATATACCCCTCAGATAGCGTTGCAGTTGAATGATAGAAACTCCCTCATCCCATGCGCCATACGGCCACTGGGGCATTACAGAGGACAAAAGCACTCAGCGGCTTTTGGGCAAGGATAGCAGAAAGCGGCTATTCCGTCTTATAGCGGAAATATTTTAGAGCGGCGGTGTTTGCCAGAGAGCAATATGCATTTGCGTCAGAGCCAGATAAAAACAGAAGCGGTATTGAATCGATTGGCGGTATTGACAGCCAATCGGGATGCGGAAATGCTGGAGACCAGCCTTTTAAAAACGCTGAGTGATATTCTGCACCTGCCGGACCTTATGCTGTTCAAACTCAACGGCGTACAGGAGCCACACCGCATTATCCGGTTTAGAAACGGGATTTTGTACAAAGGCAATCCAGGAGATGCCGAGGAGCTGGTCATCCCGGCGTGTATTCTGGATGCCGCCAAGCATGCTCATTTTGCCGACGAGCCACGCATCGAGCGGACGGGTGAAGGATGGGTGACTTTATATCCCATTATCGGCGTCGATGAGGTATTTGGTTATGTGGTCTTGTTTACTCAGCAGGAATTGACCGATACCGAAATGCAGATTGTGCAGGGGCTGTTGAGCATCGTAAAAAACTTTTATGCCTTGCTGCTGGACAGCCAACAAGACAAACTGACCGGACTCCTCAACCGAAAAACATTTGACGAAAGCATCGAAAAGCTGTGCGCGCCGGCGGAATCGGAAAATAACCCGCAGAGTGAAAACGAGCGCCGCAAACTACCCGCCGGTGAGCACTGGCCTAATTGGCTGGCGGTTATCGACATCGATTTTTTTAAACAGGTGAACGATAAATTCGGGCATATCTATGGTGATGAAGTTTTATTGCTGCTGTCGCAAATCATGAAACGCTGTTTTCGTAGTCAGGACTTGCTGTTTCGCTATGGCGGCGAGGAGTTTTTAGTACTGGCCAGCACGGAAAACAAGGCGAGCGCGAGGACGGTATTCGAGCGTTTTCGCCGTGAAGTCCAGGCGTTCGCTTTTCCACAGGTCGGTACGGTGACCGTCAGCATAGGCGTGGTCCAGGTTAAGGACCAAGGCATTGCCAGTGAAATCGTCGGGGAGGCGGACAGAGCGCTCTATTATGCGAAAGAGCACGGTCGCAACAGTGTGTACTTTTATGAAGACTTGGTGAATGATGGTTTGATAGTCGATAGCGTCAAAAGCACGGCGGTCGACTTTTTTTAGCGCGGAAAGTATTGGGTTGCAGGGGACGCAAGCGTACCCCGCACACTCATGTTTTTCTTTCCTGGCGCCGCTTGCGCAAAATGACCAAAGTCAGGGCGGGGCCGGACACGGCATAACTGAGGAATATCAGGAACAACATCAACGGTGGTTGTGCCAGAACCACGGCAAAACCCAGCATGACGGCTATCACGACCACAAAGGGTACTTTACCCTTCATGTCCACTTCCTTGAAACTGTGATAGCGCACGTTGCTGACCATGAGCAGTCCGCTGAAAACGGTCAATACCAGCGACACCATGGCGACAGATGAACCGACGAAGTTGTATTCCACGCCCACCCAGATGTAGCCGGCCAAAATGGCCGCCGCCGCCGGGCTGGGCAACCCTTGAAAATAGCGTTTATCGGCGGTGCCGACCTGGGTATTGAAGCGTGCCAGGCGTAGCGCAGCACCGGCGCAGTGCACAAACGCCGCCACCCAGCCCAGTTTGCCCAGTGCCGACAGCGACCAGACAAACATGACCAAAGCCGGCGCCACGCCGAAAGACAACAAATCCGACATGCTGTCGTACTGCGCGCCAAACTCGCTTTGCGTATTGGTCATGCGCGCCACCCTGCCGTCCAGGCCGTCGAACACCATGGCTGCAAAAATGGCGACCACCGCCAATTCAAAACGGCCATTGATCGCTGCGGTAATGGCATAAAAGCCGGAAAACAGCGCTGCCGTGGTCAGCAGGTTGGGCAGCAGGTAAATGCCTCTGCGCCTTTTACGTATCGGTGTGTTGGTCTCGACCATAATTTTGAATCAGGCCTGCGCGGAAGAATTGGGGGCAGAATGGGGTGGGGTGCCCCCTGGGAGCGCGGGCGTCTCGCCCGCATCCTGGGGTCGCGGCCATCCTGGCCGCAGGACGGGCGGGACGCCCGCGCTCCCAGGGCGTTTGGTTTGTGCTTAGTTTTTCGTCAGGTCGACGATCTTATTGGCCTTGATCCAAGGCATCATGTTGCGCAGGCGCGCGCCCACTTCTTCGATCGGGTGTTCGCGGCCGATGCGGCGCTTGGCTTTGAGGGTGGCGGCGCCAGCCTGATTTTCCAGGATGAATTCACGGGCGAACTCGCCATTCTGGATTTCCGTCAGGATTTTCTTCATTTCTTTTTTGGTTTCTTCCGTGACGACACGCGGGCCACGCGTCAAATCACCGTATTCCGCCGTGTTGGAAATGGAATAACGCATATTGGCGATACCACCTTCGTACATCAAATCCACGATCAGCTTGAGTTCGTGCAGACACTCAAAATAAGCCATTTCCGGGGCATAGCCCGCTTCCACCAGCGTTTCGAAGCCGGCCTGCACCAGCGCGGTGGCGCCGCCGCACAAAACGGCCTGTTCACCGAATAAATCGGTTTCGGTTTCTTCGCGGAAATTGGTTTCGATGATGCCGGCGCGGCCGCCGCCGTTGGCCGAAGCATAGGACAAAGCGATTTGCTTGGCCTTGCCGGAAGCGTCTTTGGCCACCGCAATCAGGCTGGGCACGCCGCCGCCCTGGGTGTAAGTGGCGCGCACCAGATGGCCGGGGCCTTTGGGGGCGATCATGATGACGTCCAGGTCAGCCCGCGGCACGATCTGTTCAAAATGGATATTGAAACCATGGGCAAACGCCAAAGCCGCGCCTTGTTTGATGTTGGGCTCGACCTGTTCACGATACAGTTTGGCTTGGTGTTCGTCCGGGGCCAGGATCATCACCACGTCCGCCGTCTTTACCGCTTCTTCCACCGACAATACCGTAAGACCGGCGTTCTGTGCTTTGACCGCCGAAGTCGAGCCTTCACGCAAACCCACCACCACCGATACGCCGGATTCTTTCAGGTTATTGGCATGGGCGTGGCCTTGCGAGCCATAACCGATAATGGCGACTTTTTTGCTGCGGATAATGGATAAATCGGCGTCTTTGTCGTAGTAAACCTGCATGGAATTTCCTCGTTGTAATGAATGGTATGTTGGGTTGGTAGACCACGAAAAGCACTAGAAATGCGAAAAGTAATCTACAGGCATTTTTCGCGTATTTTGTGGTAAAAAGTTCGTTGTTTTACAAATAAAGCCCTTTATCGCCGCGCAATATCCCGGTAGCGCCGGAACGCACCACTTCCAGAATATCGGTGCTGTCCACGGTCTGTAGAAAAGCATCCAGTTTGCTTTTCTCCCCGGTTACTTCGATGACATAAGTCGTGGGGGTCACATCGACAATATTGCCCCGGAAAATATCGGCCAGACGTTTGACTTCCTCGCGGGTGCCGCCTTCAGCACGAACCTTGACCATCATCAGTTCGCGCTCGATGTGATCCGACAAGGAAATATCGATCAGTTTTACCACGTCGATCAGCTTGTTGAGCTGTTTGGTGATTTGCTCGACGATTTCGTCGCTGCCGAAAGTCACCAGCGTCATGCGCGACAGCGTGGCGTCTTCCGTGGGCGCTACCGTCAAAGATTCGATGTTGTACGAACGCGCGGAAAACAAGCCCGCCACCCGCGACAGCGCGCCCGATTCGTTTTCGATCAGAATGGAAATAATATGCCGCATGGTTATGCCAACTCCCGCGCCGAATTCGTGCCCGGCGCCAGACGCATATCATGGTGCGCCTTACCGGCCTCGATCATGGGATAGACGTTTTCGGTCGGGTCGGTGATAAAGTCCAAAAACACGACGCGGTCTTTCAGCTTGAAAGCCTCTTCCAATGCTTGGCGCACCTCGCCCGGTTTTTCGATTTTCATCCCTACATGACCATAAGCCTGCGCCAATTTAACGAAGTCAGGTATGGTATCCATATAAGAATGCGAATAACGGCTTTCGTAAATAAACTCTTGCCACTGTCGTACCATGCCCATGAAGCGGTTGTTCAGGTTGATGATTTTGATCGGCGTCATATATTGCAAAGCCGTGCCCAACTCCTGGATACACATTTGAATGCTGGCCTCGCCGGTCACGCAAGCCACTTCCCGGTCCGGGCAGGCCAGCTTGGCGCCGATGGCCGCCGGCATGCCATAGCCCATGGTGCCGAGCCCGCCGGAATTCAGCCAGCGGCGCGGCTGGTTAAATTTATAATACTGCGCCGTCCACATTTGGTGCTGGCCGACGTCGGAGGTGATGATGGCGTCGCCGGCGGTGACTTCGTACAACTGTTCGATAACGAACTGCGGTTTGATCACCTCATTGGACCGCTCATACTGCAAGCAATTCAGGGAGCGCCAGAACTCAACGCGTTGCCACCAAGCCATGAGCGCTTCGGCATCCGGTTTTTGCCCGGATGACTTGAGCAGGTCCAGTAATTCCCGCAATACCGGTGCCACGTCGCCGACGATGGGCACGTCCACCCGTACTGTTTTGGAAATCGAAGCCGGATCGACGTCGATATGAATGATTTTCGCATCGGGGCAGAACTCCGCGAGCTTGCCGGTGACGCGGTCGTCGAAACGCGCGCCGATGGCCAATAGCACGTCGCACTCGTGCATCGCCATATTGGCTTCGTATGTGCCGTGCATGCCCAGCATGCCGACAAACTGCCGGTCCGTCCCCGGATAGGCGCCCAACCCCATGAGGGTATTGGTGATGGGGGCGCCCAGCCAGCGGGTCAGTTCGGTCAATTCGTCCGAGCCATTGCCCAGCACCACGCCGCCGCCGCTGTAGATCATCAAGCGTCTGGCGGACAGCAACATCTCCGCCGCCCGCTTGATCTGGCCCCGGTGGCCTTTGGATTGCGGATGGTATGAGCGCAGCGACACTACACTTGGGTATTCATAGGGAATTTTGATGCGCGGATCGGTAACGTCCTTGGGTATGTCAACCAGCACCGGGCCGGGCCGGCCGGTGGTTGCGATATAGAAAGCCTTTTTGACCGTTTCCGCCAATTTGCTGACGTCGTTTACCAGAAAATTGTGTTTTACGCAGGGGCGCGTGATGCCGACGATGTCGGCTTCCTGAAACGCATCGCTGCCTATCACCGGGCGCGGTACCTGGCCGGTGAAGACCACCATGGGAATGGAATCCATATACGCCGTGGCGATGCCGGTTACCGTGTTGGTCGCGCCGGGACCGGACGTCACCAGCACCACGCCCGGTTTGCCGGTCACCCTGGCATAGCCGTCGGCCGCGTGGGTGGCCCCCTGCTCGTGGCGCACCAGAATGTGCTTGACGGCATCCTGCTGAAACAATGCATCGTAAATGTGCAGCACTGAACCGCCGGGGTAGCCGAAAATAAATTCAACGCCCTCGTCTTTCAGACACTGGATAAGGATTTCCCCGCCGCTAAGCTCCACTATTGCCTACCTTTGTACCGTGAAAACGCGCCGCGACTTTCGCCCGGCCGCGCAAAAAAGAGCTGGATAAGCTACCCGACGGGTGCCTTGTCCGTCAAGGAACTTAAGGTTTGTGATTTTTCAGGGAGGGTGATACTTTGCGCGCACAGTTCCCGGCGTCGGGCTTCATTGTCTTGGCCTGCGCAGGGTTGCAAACTTTAAATGTTGCGTTTTTTTGTGGTGATCAATTTCATGATGCGAAATCCTTTACCGATCCAGAAACTGATGCTGGGGCTGTTATTGTTGACCGGTTGCGCTACTCAGCAGCCGATGACTCCCATTCCTCCTGAATGGGCTAAAACCGGCGGTACGGCGGATGCGTCCGGCACGGCTAAAACGATTAACCGGCAAGCCACGCCCGTGGGGCATTATCGGGCGGCGACGGTGACGGGAGATTACGCCGGTTATAGTGATCTGAATCGTTTCATCGAGCGCATGGTGAATGAGCAGGGGTTCAGCCGGGAATACCTCAACGGATTGTTTTCCCAGGCACACCGCAAACAGTGGACGATCGACTACATGAATAAACAGGCGCCGGTTCCCAGCGGCGGCGCCAAACCCAGGGCCGGCGGCTGGACGACTTTCTGCGCCAGATTTCTGGATGAACAGCACATCGCCAAGGGTGCGGCCTTCTGGCGCCAACACGCGCAAGCCCTGCAACGCGCCAGCGAGCGCTATGGCGTGCCACCGGAATACGTGCTCGGCATCATGGGCGTGGAAACCATCTACGGGGGCAACGTCGGCAATCACCGCATCATCGACGCGCTGACCACGCTGGCTTTCGATTACCCCCGCCGCGCCGAATACTTTACCCAGGAGTTGACCGATTTTCTGCTGATGGCGCGTAATGAGGGTTTCGATCCGTCGCAACCGGTAGGTTCGTTTGCCGGCGCCATGGGCTTGGGGCAGTTTATGCCGGGCAGTTTTTTGCGTTGGGCGGTTGATTTTGACGGGGATGGACGGCGCAATCTGTGGGACCCTGAAGACGCCATCGGCAGCATTTCCAATTATTTTGCCGAACACGGCTGGCGCCCGAGCGAACCCGTGGCAACACCGGCCATCGCCAACAGTCCGGTGGTGCAAAACATGGAGGCCGGCTTCGATACGCACTACAACCTGACCACATTGACCGCAGCGGGCGTCCGCCCAGTCCAGGCCTGTCCGGTGAATGACGATTTACGCTTGTTGCGTTTGCGCGCCAAAAGCGGCGATGAATACTGGTTGGGCCACCAGAATTTTTACGTGATTACCCGTTACAATAACAACACCTATTACGCCATGACCGTACATCAACTCGCCCAGGCGATCAAAGCGCGTTATATGGGGTTGTAGGGTATTTGTTCATTATAGAAATGAGGTTTGCCATGAAAAAAATGATTGCAGTGGTCATGTTTGCCGGCCTTGCCTGGCAGGTGAATGCGCAGGCGGCGGCAGTGCCGTCGGTGGCCGGAACTTCCTGGGATTTGTCCGGGACGTTCGGTGGGTCCGCTTCTGTCGACTGCACCATCGGTGGCGCCCATGCCGTGCCGATTCTGGCGCAAAAAAACCTGCACGCGATGATCGAGTTCAACGATGGCAAAAAGCCGGGCAATAAGGAAGGTAAATTCACCTGGAGCAACGACGACATGCATTTTGGCACGGCGTCGGGCAGCTGGGAGCAAAAAGGCACCCGCCTGACGCTGGAATTCGATCACTGGAACGACTCGCCGCTCGGGGCTTTCGCGTTTGGCCTGTTGCAAGCGCAATCGTATATCGTCGGTGGTCCCGGTTATACGGCCTCAATTACCGATTTGGAGCCTACCAAACTATCCATATCGGGTAGCCTCAATGCCAGAGGCACCGCACTGAGTCTGGCCGAGGCCACCGGCTTCAGCTTTACCGGTTCAGGGTCCGCATTTGGATCGTCCAATCAATGCGATCTGGTCATCAAATTGGCGCGTAAATACAAAGGCACACCCATTACGCCTTGATCCATCGGCAAACCGAGGCGCAAAAAAAAAAGGCTTACAGCAATGTAAGCCTTTATATTTTTGGTAGCGGGGACAGGATTTTGCTTGCAGAGTACGGTAATCCGGTTGGATTAACCCGCATGATTACCGTACATCAATATGGAAATTATAGTCCTTTAGGGCCGCGAGGATGCCACGTCAAAGCAGCTTTACCAGTGTGGCGACAACAGCCGCTTGCGCTAATAAAAGACCGGCCATCCATTTGATGAGGTCGTACTTCGAGCGCTCGATTTCTGCACGCACGTCGCGTATTTCCATGCGCACATCGTGGATGTCCTGCTTGGTTGCCAGCGTGTATGAGGCGGATTCCGATAGGGCTTCGCAGTGCGCGGTGAACAGGCCATCGCCGTACAACACGCTGACCGAGAATGGTTGGTTGCAGGTGTCGGACTGGTGGGTATCGCCCATGAGGGCGGGCGAGACGGCAGTGGCGGTCTGGTCAGGCATGATGCAGTTCCCGCCTGATCGTCTCGCGCACCACATCGGCCAGGGTCAACCCCTGGGCGAATTCCCGCAGTGCCTCGTTCATCAAGGTCTGGTAATTGCCGCCGGTCATTTCAGCGCGAATCTTAAAGATCGCCAGCGTGTCGTTATCCACCCGCATGGTGATGCGGGACTTGCCGCCGTGCTCGGCTTGCAGTTTCGCCAACGCAGGAATTTCATGGGCGCGTTTGGCGTCGGAGAAGTTCAGCTCGGCATAACGGTCGTATTCAGGATCGGAATTGCTGTTCATAGCGTTTTTTCTGGGGCTGGCTGGCCTTCCAAGCCGAAATTAAACGCACGCGGTCCCCGCGTAGCGTCCATGTTCAAAGCCCATCAATGCCCCCGCGTAGCCATTCAACAAAACCATTTTGGTCGCAAAGCAAGGTATACAGGTTTTGGTAGCCATCACCATCGGGATTACCGTAGAGCGTTACGCCAAGTCCAGCGCCTGGGAATGTCCGCTTCAAATAGACACAATCCATGGCCGCTCTCGACAATGGCGGCTCGTTGTCGGTGACTTGAGCATAGCCAGGCGCTACCACTTGAACCGCATGAAGACCATCACGATGATGAAGCATATCCCCACGGGTGAACGCATAAGTGGGCGGCACGCCTTCTGTCCAGACCTGTTCCATGATTTTATAACCGTTGACTTCTTTGCGTATTTCCTTGCGGAACTTTTTATCCGGCATTTTCGAGTCCACATCCTCAAACGAATCGAAACCAAGCCCGGCCAATTGTTTCAGCCGCAATGCTTGCGTTTTTTCCTTGTCGATGCGTGTTGTTAGCCGAATATCGAGCGCATCGCGAAACGCTGTGGGTACGAGAAACACCCATCCGTCAGCATACCCCGAATCAAAATTAACGGAGGGTTTGTCCGTGCGCTTGGGCTGTTTGTAGGCTGGCGCTGGATGATCGTGCGCCACGACATCCAGCAGGGCAATCTGGTAACTTTTGGTGAGCCCGGAAGCGATGCAACGCGCTAGAACCTCATCTTGCTGGAGGCTGACGGGGTGTATTTGCCGTTTACGTCCCGGCTGGCTGCCCGCCGCATAAATAACAGTGAGAATTTCACCTGTGCGAATGGCTTCGGACAATGCAAATACAACAGACATGGAAGCGCCCCCGATCAGTGTTGTTGAGTGGTATCACCACATTACCAAAGGTTCAGCGCTGCCGCCAATTGACAAACGCGCCGCTTTCCAGCTACGCTGCCCTTGCCCTGGACGCTTCCGGGGTGCGGGCCTTGGTCGGCCCGGTAGCTTTAGGCGCAATACAGCGCCATTCCGCCCGGAAGAGAGCGCTTTTTTTACGCGCACCTTCCACTTTTATGGCGGGGTGTAGTGGGACACCGCAAGGTGTGCCGGTTCCTAAAGCCCGGTCGACCAACCTGCTACACTCCGTCACCCCATCTCTTGGTCGAGATCGTGACGGTTCCAAGCTTTGCTTTAGGAGCCTCTCATGACTATTCACACCCAAGGTGCGCTCAGCGCACTGATCCCTGTCTCATTCCATAACGACAACCTGTTTATCGTGAACCACGGCAATGAGCCGTTCGTTCCTATGCGTCCCATCGTCGAAGGCAGGGTTCAAAAATCCAGCTGCGCTAACGACAAGCCCAGTGCGTTGGCCACGCGCCGTAGCGTGGACTTTCGCGGGTGGGATGAATTTTCCAGTTGCGCAAAAGCTGCTTGGGTAGTGCCAAGCCGCGCAGCGACTTCCGCTTGGGTCATGCCTAGATGCTCTCGCCAGGCTTTCATGGGCGTCATATCGTCCTTGAGTACCCTCCCGGCCACCTCGTTGGGGATTAAGTGGCGGTCTTTGCCGTATTGCGCCACATATTCCGCGTACGGGACGACGACGAAGGCCGGATACCCATCCGCGCCGTTAATGAGCTGCACGTTAGTAGGTGTGTTCATCGCGCTTTTTCACCTCTTCGATAAAAATCACTTTCACGCCGCCGTCAAACTCGAAAAACACCCGGTAATCGCCGACGCGCAAGCGGTAGCTGTGGGCATGGTCGGTCAGTCGCTTGATGCCTGCACAATTCGGGAAGTCACGCAGCGACTGGGTCTCGTCAAAAAGGCGCGCACGTACGGCCTTGTCTTTGATCTTACGCGCTTGGCGAAGGGCTTTGTCGGTCCAATGAATCGTGTTCATGGGCCGTATTATAAGTTTTTAATAGGTTTTATAAAGATAGAGGCGGCTCTTGACATCCGCGCTGCGTCCGTGGTTTCCTATGCCCGTTCCCCGTGCGCACACGGGGCCGGGTTTGGTCACCCGGATGGTATAGGCGCAAAAGCTTCGCGCCGACAGGTTCGTGGCTTTTTTTATGCCCTCACAGCTATGGTGGGTGGTGTATTGGGAGGCCGCAAGGCCTGCCGGTTCCTATACCCGGTTGACCAACCCGATACATCATCCGCCGCCCTGGGTTTGGTCACTCCGTGCGGTGGTTTCGTACCGCAGTATAGGAGTCTTCCATGAATACCCACGCCCAAGGTGCGTCCAACGCACTGATCCCTGTTTCGTTCCATAACGACAACCTGTTTCTCGTGAACCACGGCAACGAGCCGTTCGTTCCTATGCGTCCCATCGTGGAAGGCATGGGATTGGATTGGAAGTCACAGCACGTCAAGATCAAGTCCAACCCTGACCGTTGGGGTGTGGTGGAAATCACCACACCTTCCGAAGGTGGCCCACAGAAAACCACCTGCCTCCCCCTACGCAAACTCTGCGGCTGGATGTCCGGCATTCACCCCAACAAAGTCCGCGCTGAACTGCGCGAAAAAATCGTCGCGTACCAGAACGAGTGCGACGACGTGCTGTGGCGGCACTGGAGCGGTCAGGTTGCCCAGCCCGCTCCGGCATTGTCACCACCCCAGGCCGAAGCAAAACCCGCGCCGACGTTTAACAATCATCTGCGCCTGGTGGTCTATCTGGATTACGGCGTGGTCAGCCACGTAACCCCGCTGGATGAGCACTACATTATCGTCAATCCGCACAGTTCGGCGGTGCTGTGCAGCGCGATCCGCGATCATGTGCCGGCGAACCTGTTGCCGGACCTGATCCGCACCGCGATTGATCAATGGGAGTGCTGCCAGCGTCACGGCGCGGCGTTGTCCGAGATTGGCCGCCAAGCGGCGCGGGGCGCGGCATGGCCGGCCAAGGGCTACGGCACATAAATCACACTCCCCACCGCCGGCGCCAGGCCGGCAACCCGCCCGCCGGACACGATGACGCGCTGGCCGACGGTATAGGCGACGGGCGAGGCTACCGTTTCGATCTGTCCGCCGCGCTTTACCGTCGCCTGGCCATGGCTGTACCGGGTGACGGTGGCCAGGTATGACGGCGGCGCCTGGCCGACGCCGTGGCGTTGCAGCAGGGTTACCAGTTGGTGCAGGTGGTTCACGGCCATGGGCGTTCAACAATAATCTTCTGCAACACGTCGCCGGCGGCGCCTTCGTCCAGCGATTCCGCCGTGATCAGTCCCCGCCAGCGTTCGCCGAATTCGGCATCTACCACTTCCACCAAGCTGCCCGGCCGGATGGCTCGGGTATAGGGCAGCGTGACGGTATAGATTTTGCGGTGACAGCCATTTTCGGCCAGTTCGTTGCGGGCGCGTTCGGCGCGCACGGCGGGCGCAGTCAGCAGGGCGTCCAGGATTTCC
>SCQD01000145.1 GCA_004299145.1 Methylococcaceae bacterium
CTACGACCCCTCCAGGGTCGAATGGATCAAATCGCTATCCAACAACCCGGGGTGTCGCTACGCTCAACCCCGGGCTAATGGCTTTAACCCCTCCGGGGTTTTCTCGGCTTTTGGCCCCGTGATAATTCAAGTATGTAATTACTTAGTATTTTATGTAGCGCTAAATAATTTTCCCCATAAGCCAAGAGGTTCTGTGCATCTTGATTAATTCCGGCGCCTATATTTATGGGAAATCCATTATGACCACCCTGGTATTACGAAACATTCCCGACGATCTCTATCAGCGCCTCAAGGAAGCCGCCGCCGAGCATTGTGCTTTCCCGCGCACCAAGCGAGGGACGGGAGCGATTTGATTTCACGTTGAAACGGTTGTCGCGGGTTCAAACCCCGTCGTTCACCCCAATAAATAAGGGCTTAGGTGCAAACCTAAGCCCTTTTTCATGGCACAGACATAAGCGTGGTCCGTACCGCTATCACTTCTTTTCTACCCCTGCTCTGATCGCAATGCCTTCACGGCATTAATACGCCGCCGCCGCAATTCTTCGCCCAGCTTTACCCCTTCATATCCTTGCGCCAGCAGCCCTTGGGCCGATACGTCCAACGCGGCACGATGAGCATGGCCTAAAAAATCGGCTTGAGGATACGGCACTTGTTGCAGCCCGGCCCGGCCCTGGCTGTCGGCCTGGCAAGCCAGCAAAAACGGCGTCAACCACTCGGGCCGGCGAAAAGCATCCAGCGCTTGCAGCAGGTCCACCACCGAGCTGGCGCGCATCTCCAATATATGGTGACAGCGGCCATGGTGGCGCATGACTTTTTCCGCCAAGGCCCGGTAATCATTGGGAACCCTGATGCGCCAGCACAGGTCTTTGAGGGGTGTCAATCCCAGGGTTTCGTGCCCGTGGTGACTGGGCCAGTTTTCCTCGGGAGTCAGTGCCTTGCCGAGGTCGTGCGTCAGTGCGGCAAAGCGCACTATGGGGTCGGGGCTCAGGCGGGCGGCTTGCTCCAATACCAGCAAAGTATGTTCGCCGGTATCGATTTCAGGATGGTATTGCGGCGGTTGCGGCACGCCAAACAGAGCGTGAATTTCCGGGAACAAACGTTGCAGCGCATCGCAAGCGGCCAGCGTGCGAAAAAACGCCGCTGGGGCGGTTTCACTCAGCGCTTTGACCAACTCCGCCCATACCCGTTCAGCCACCAGCGCGTCCACTTCACCGGCGTGCACCATGCCGCGCATGAGCGCCATGGTTTCCTCCGCCACGCGAAAGCCCATCCGCTCGTAGCGGGCCATAAAACGCGCGGCGCGCAGAATACGGACCGGATCTTCCTGGAACGCCGGGGAAACATGGCGCAACACGCGGGCATCCAGGTCTTGCCGCCCACCATAAGGATCGATGAGCAGGCCGGTTTCATCTTCGGCCATGGCATTGATGGTGAAATCGCGGCGCTTGAGATCGTCCTCCAAGCTCACAGCAGGGTGGGCCTGCACTTCGAAGCCACGATAGCCGGGGGCGGTTTTGCGCTCGGTGCGGGCCAAGGCGTGCTCTTCGCGCGTGTGAGGGTGCAAGAAAACGGGAAAGTCACGGCCCACCGGACGAAAGCCCTGCGCCAACATGGATTCAGGGGTTTCACCAACGACTACCCAGTCGCGTTCCTGCACGGCCCTGCCCAGAAACTTATCGCGTATCGCGCCACCTACCAGGTATTTTTTCATCATCGGTTGCCGAGCTATTTTCCAGTCAAATGCCATATACCATCCCAACCGCCTTCCGCCTGCGCTTGACGACACCGGGCCAGGTACAGGCGGCTTAGGGCATCTTCTGGAAGCGCGGTAAATCCGGCTTCGGCAGCGGCCCATCGACCGGCACGGCACTGGCTTAACGCCTGTTCATAGGCAGTAAGATCAAAGGAAACGGCCGCAGCGCGCACTGAGCTGTCATGGCTGGCACCCGGCGCTTCAGGAAAGTGGTCACTGTGGCTATCCTGAATAGCCAGCGGTTCAAATACCCGCACCGGCAGCGTACGCCCACTGACTTTGATTATGCCGATTTCCCGGTCGAGAAAAGCGCCACCCGTCGCCAGCCAGGTGGCTTCCGACACCATGATGCGGGTGCCGAAAGCTTTATTGGCGCTTTCCAGCCGCGCCGCCAGATTGGCGGCGTCGCCCAGCATGGAATAATCGAAGCGCGCTTTGCTGCCCATGTTGCCGACCACCACCTCGCCGGTATGGATGCCGATGCGGGCTTTGAGCGCGGCCCCTACCCAGCTTCGATAGGCCTCGGCGCGCTCCGCCAAACGCCGCTGGCACAACAAAGCGGCACGGCAGGCACGGCTGGCGTGGTCCGCCTGGTCCAGCGGGGCGTTCCAAAAAGCGACGATGGCATCGCCCTGGTATTTGTCCAGCGTGCCGCCCTGGTCGAGAATGATGTCGGTCATGTCCGACAGATAATCGTTGAGCAATGCGGTAAGGGTTTCCGGCTCCAGGCGCTCGGCCAGTTCCGAAAATCCCTCCAGATCGGAAAACAGCATGGTCAGCGTTTTGCGCTCGCCGCCCAGGCGCAGCCGGGAAGGGTCCGCCATGATTTGCTCCACCACCGCGCCGCTGACGTACTGGCTTAGAGCGGTGGTGACCAATTGCTTCTGCCGCGAAAGTTCCAGG
>SCQD01000146.1 GCA_004299145.1 Methylococcaceae bacterium
GGCATGCAGGCTTTTCTGGTCGGCATCGGCGAGAAACCGTTTCGCGCCACCCAGTTGCTGCAATGGATACACCAGCACGGGCTGGACAGCTTCGATGAAATGCACAACCTGAGCAAACCGCTGCGCGCCGCTTTGGCGGGCATGGCGGAAATCCGCGCGCCGGCCATCGTGGCCGAGCAGCGCTCCAGCGACGGCACGCGCAAATGGTTGCTGCAACTGGACGACGGCAACCGCATCGAAACCGTGTTTATTCCCGAAGAAGGCCGCGGCACGTTGTGCGTGTCGTCCCAGGTCGGCTGCGCGCTGGCGTGCAGTTTTTGTTCCACCGCGCGCCAGGGTTTCAACCGCAATCTGACCGTGGCGGAAATCATCGGCCAGCTATGGATGGCGCAGCGCGAGCTGGGCGAAAGCCGCCGCGAAGCGGAATCACCAAGGCTTCTGGAAACGGGCAAAGTCACCAACGTGGTGCTGATGGGCATGGGCGAGCCCTTGCTCAATTTCAATCACGTGGTGGCGGCGGTGAACCTGATGCTGGACGATTTCGCCTATGGCCTGTCCAAGCGCCGCGTCACCATCAGCACGGCGGGCGTAGTGCCGGCCCTGGACCGGTTGCGCGAGGTGACAGACGTGGCGCTGGCCGTGTCCCTGCACGCCACCAACGACGCACTGCGCGATGAACTGGTGCCGATCAACCGCAAATATCCCATCCGCGAACTGCTGGACGCTTGTAAGCGCTATCTGGGCAAAGACGGGCGGCGCAAAGTCACTTTTGAATACGTGTTGCTGGATGGCGTCAACGACAGTCCCGCCGACGCCAAAGCGCTGGTGCGCCTGCTCAGCGACGTACCCGCCAAGATCAACCTGATTCCGTTCAATCCGTTTCCGCAGTCCGGCTACCGCTGTTCCAGCCCGGCTGCCATCGCCCGTTTTCAGGAGATCCTGGCGGCGGCGGGGTTCACCACCATCATCCGCCGCACCCGGGGTGACGACATCGATGCGGCTTGCGGCCAGTTGGTGGGCAAAGTGCAGGATAAAAGCCGCCGCACCTTCCCCTTGAAACTGGCAGAGGCGGCCTGATGCTGCGTTGGATCGGCGGTCTGCTGTTGACCTCGCTGCTGATCGGGTGCGGGAGTTGGCGTGAAAAAGCCGACGAAAAGCGGCATGCGGCGGAAGTGTATGTCAGCAAGGGCGTCGGTTACATGGAGGAAAAGCGCTATGAGCAGGCCATGGAAGACCTGACGCGGGCGCTGGAGCTGAACTCCAATAGTTCCGAAGCGCACAACGCCATGGCGGTATTGTACGAACGCCTGGACAAGCCCGCCGAAGCGGTTACGCATTACCGGCGCGCGGTCAGCCTGGACGAAAACAACTACGCCGCTTTGAACAATTACAGCCGCTTTTTGTGCAGCCACGGCCAGTCCGACGAAGGCTTGGCTTTTTTGGACAGGGTCATCGATTCAAAGCTTTATGACCAACCCTGGCTGGTGCTGACCAACAAAGGCATTTGCTACAAAATGACCGACAGGCTGGAAGACGCGGAACACAGCTTTCGCGCGGCGCTGGAAAGCCAGCCTTTGTTCGCCCCCGCGCTGCTGGAAATGGCGCTCATCAGTTTCGACCACCAACAGTACATGAGCACCCGCGCTTTTTTGCAGCGCTATGCCGGCATCGTGCCGCACACGGCGCAGACTTTGTGGCTGTCGGTGCAAACCGAAACCGCTTTGGGCAATGCCGGGTTGGCGCGCACATACGCCGATCAATTACGCGGCAGGTTTCCCAATTCGCCGGAAGCGACGGCGGCCCGAGAGGCTGGGTTGTTGGGCAGATGATGGTTCCACTGGTCCGCTGGTCCGCTGGTTCCCAACCTCCAGGTTGGGAACCAGGTCGGGAAGCTCCGGCTTCCCGACCTGGCAAGGCCGCTTGGGTATTGTAGAGTGGGCACCGCTTCATGGCCGGACGGGGTATTTACCCCGTCCGTTACGTTTGTCGCATCCCATGCGCTGATATTTACCATCCACCTTTCGGGAAGCCGGAGCTTCCCGGGCCTCGTTCCCAAGCGGAGCTTGGGAACGAGTCAACGAGTCAAAAACCGGTGCCGTGGCTGATACGGGGCGCGGCGCGCCCAAACTGCATTCCCTTAGCAAAGCGTGGGAACGAGAAATTAAAAATATGAGCAATAAAATTCAAGCCGTACGCGGCATGCACGACATTCTGCCGGAACACTCGCCCGCCTGGCAGTTTCTGGAAAGCACGCTGCGCGAAGTGCTGGCCAGCTACGGCTATCAGGAAATCCGCACCCCCCTGGTCGAAAAGACCGAATTGTTTTCCCGCTCCATCGGCGAAGTCACCGACATCGTCGAAAAAGAGATGTACACCTTCGACGACCGCAACGGCGATTCGCTCAGCCTGCGGCCGGAAGGCACTGCGGGCTGTCTGCGCGCCTGCATCGAACACGGCTTGCTGCACAACCAGGTGCACCGTTTGTGGTATACCGGCCCGATGTTTCGCCACGAGCGTCCGCAAAAAGGCCGTTATCGCCAGTTTTATCAGGCCGGCGTGGAAGCCTACGGCATGGCCGGGCCGGACATCGACGCCGAATTGATCCTGATGGCCTCGCGCCTGTGGCAGCGGCTGGGCATCGCCGAGCAACTGGAATTGCAGATCAATACCCTGGGCACGGCGGAAGAACGCCTGGCATATCGGGAACATTTGGTCGTGTATTTCCGCGCACACCACGAGCAGTTGGACGAAGACAGCCGCCGCCGCCTGGAAACCAATCCGCTGCGCATCCTGGACAGCAAAAATCCCGACATGCGCGCTTTGATCGCGGGTGCGCCGGTGTTGGCGGATTATTTGGGTGAAATTTCGTCCAGCCATTTTCGCGGGCTCACCACCGCGCTGGAACAGGCTGGCATCGCTTATACCGTCAATCCTCGCCTGGTGCGCGGCCTGGATTACTACAGCCGCAGCGTGTTCGAGTGGGTGACCCAATCCCTGGGGGCGCAGGGCACGGTGTGCGCCGGTGGCCGCTACGATGGCCTGATCGAACAACTGGGCGAGCGCGCTTCGCACGCCATCGGTTTTGCGCTGGGGCTGGAGCGCCTGGTTTCGCTGCTGGAACACACGGCCATCCCTGTCGACACCGCGCCGCACGTTTATTTGATCCGCGTCGGCGAGGCGGCGGAGCAGGCCGGCATGCTGTTGGCGGAACGCCTGCGCGACGCCGTGCCGGGCTTGCGTCTGGTGCTGCATTGCGGCGGCGGCAGCTTTAAAAGCCAGTTCAAGCGCGCCGACAAAAGCGGTGCCCGCTATGCCCTGATCGTGGGGGATGATGAAGCCGCGCAAGACCGCGTCAGCATCAAGAATTTACGCGAAGAAGCGGAACAGCTCAGCCTGAGTTGGGGTGATGCCATCGATTATTTGGCGAAGGTTTAAAGACAGAAGATCGTTCCCACGCTCTGCGTGGGAACGCATCCAGGGACGCTCCGCGTCCCGTATCCGTGGATCTGTGTTGCTTGGTTATATAGGGTACGCATTGCGTACCACGACTCGGAGCGATGGCATGTCTGTTGCGCGACAACCTCGTTAACACCCGGCGGTTATGCCAATTGCAGGGTACGGTACGCACAGCGTACCCTACATAATTAATTACGCTCATCGCAGAGCCGTTGAGCGGGACAGAAACCTTTGAACACAGGACGCAGAGCGTCCCTGGATGCGTTCCCACGCCGAGCGTGGGAACGATAATGTCTGACCACTAATCACTAATCACTAGCCACTGATAACTGCCATGGAAATGTATCAAACCGAAGAACAACAAGTCGAAGCCCTCAAGCGCTGGTGGCAGGAGAACAGCACGTCGGCGATCACCGGGGTGGTGCTGGGCACGGCGCTGATCATGGGCTACAACGCCTGGCGCGAACACCAGCAGCACATGTCGGAACAGGCCTCCGGCTATTACCAGCAAATGGTCAAGGCGATGGATGCCAAACAGACCGAGTCGGCCGACCGCTTGAGCGAGCGCATCATTCAGGAATACGGTTCCACCGCTTATGGCGCGTTTGCCAGGCTGGCGCAAGCCAAGCTCAAGGTCGACGCCGGCGATGCGCCGGCGGCGCGGCGCATGCTGGAAGGCCTGCTGGCCTCATCGGCGGAAGATAAGTACAAACACGTGGCGCGTCTGCGCCTGGGCCAGGTGTTGCTGGAAAGCAATGACGCCAAAGCCGCGCTGGATTTGGTGGAACAGCAGGCCAAAGCCGGTGGTTTTGCTTCCTATGAGCGCAATTACGAACTGCTCAAAGGCGATATCTACAGCGCGCTCAACCGTCCCACCGACGCGCTGGCCGCTTATCAGGCCGCCCAGCGCCTGGGCGCCGCTTCCGCTTTATTGGAAATGAAGCTGGATGAACTGGGCGGCAACCAGGGACCGGCGCACCCATGATACAGCTGCCGCGTTCTCGCGGAATAGTTAAGGCTGCTGGACAACGCTGCCTGCTGCTGGCATTGCTGCTGCCGCTGGCCGGTTGCGCCCAGATGGCGGGCGTCACCGAGGCTTACGACAGCCTGGCCGAGTATTTCACCGGTAAGGACAACGCCGAACCGCCCATGGAACTGCAAGCCATCAAGGAAGAAATTCACCCGGAAGTCATCTGGAAAGACAGCGTGGGCGACGGCTACGACGAGCGTTCCCTGCACCTGATTCCCGCCCTGGACGGCAACCGGCTGTACGTCGCCAGCCACGATGGCCGGGTGGAAGCGCGCGACAAAAACAGCGGCAAGGTGATTTGGGCGGTGGATACCGACTTGCCTTTCTCCGGCGGCATCGGCATCGGTCCCGGCCACTTGCTGATCGGCACCGACAACGCCGAAATGGTGGCCTTGCGCGACAACGACGGCAGCGTGCAGTGGACCAGCAGCGTGCCCAGCGAAGTGCTGTCCATCCCCAAAGAACAAAAAGGCATCGTGGTCGTGCGCTGTACCGACGGCCACGTCCAGGCGCTGAACGCCGACAACGGCAGCCTCCGTTGGCACTACGAACGGCCCGTGCCCAATCTGTCGTTGCGGGTGCTGGGCTCGCCGGCGGTCGCCGACGGTCTGGTGGTCGACGGCTACGCCAGCGGCAAACTGGTGGCGTTGAAACTGGAAGACGGCCAGGTGCAGTGGGAAACCATGGTGGCCTATCCGCGCGGCCGTTCCGAAATCGAGCGGCTGGTGGACCTGGGCGGCGAGCCCGCCGTGCGCGGCGATACGCTCTACCTGGTCGGCTTCAAAGGCGGTCTGGCGGCGGTGACCCTGTCCAGCGGCGAAGTGCAGTGGCGCATCGAAACGGTATCGGGCTACAGCGGGCCGGTGGCGACGCGGCGTTCCTTGTTTCTGACCGACGACGACGGCGACGTCTGGCGCTTTGAAACCAGCGTCGGCGGCGACATGTGGCGCCAGGGCGATTTACATCAGCGCCGCGTATCCGCGCCGGTGGTGTTTCGCGATTACATCGTGGTCGGCGACTTCGAAGGCTATCTGCACTTTTTATCCCAGGACGACGGCCACTTCGTCGGTCGCATTCAAATCAGCAAGGAACCCATCGTGACCACCCTGATCGCTGACGAGGCGCAGATTTACGCCTATGACAAAAGCGGCAACATCGCCGCCGTAGGGCTGCATTGATGTTGCCCGTGGTAGCCCTGGTCGGGCGCCCCAACGTCGGCAAATCCACCCTGTTCAATTTTCTCACCCGCAGCAAAGACGCGCTGGTGGCGGATTTCCCCGGCCTCACCCGTGACCGCAAATATGGCCAGGCGCGCCGCGGCGAGCGGCCGTTTTTGCTGGTGGATACCGGCGGCATCGTCGATGAGGCCAACGGCGGCATCGACGAAGTCGCCATGCGCCAAGTGGACCTGGCGCTGGAAGAAGCCGATCTGGTGCTGTTTCTGGTGGATGCCCGCGAAGGGCTCAACGCCGCCGACGAAGCCATTGCCCGCCGTTTGCGCCGCATCGCCAAACCGATACGGCTGCTGGCCAACAAAATCGACGGCATCAACGGCACGCTGGCCTCGGCGGAATTCCACGCGCTGGCGCTGGGCGAGCCGCTGCTGCTGGCCGCCGCGCACGGCACCGGCGTGGACCAGTTGCTGCACCAAGTCGAAGCGCTGTTGCCGGCAGCGCCGGAGGAGCCGGAAAACCTGGTGGCGGACGGCATCCGCATCGCCGTGGTGGGCCGGCCCAACGTCGGCAAGTCCACCCTGGTCAACCGCATCCTGGGCGAAGAGCGCGTCGTGGTGTTCGACCAGCCCGGCACCACCCGCGACAGCATCTACATCCCTTTCGAGCGCAACGAGCGCCGCTACACCCTGATCGACACCGCAGGCATCCGCCGCCGTTCCAGGGTCGACATCGCCGTGGAAAAATTCAGCGTCATCAAGGCGCTGCAAGCCATCGACCGGGCGCACGTGGTGGTTTACCTGATCGACGCCAGCGAAGGCGTCACCGATCAGGACGCCACCCTGCTGGGCCAGGTGGTGGACGCGGGCCGCGCCTTGATCATCGGTCTCAACAAGTGGGATGGTTTGAGTAGCGAGCAGCGCCAGATCGTGCGCCGGCAAATGGATTTGCGCCTGGGGTTCGTCGAATTCGCCGAGCGGCATTTCATCTCCGCCCTGCACGGCAGCGGCGTCGGCGTATTGTTCGATCGCATCGACGACATCTACGCCGCCGGCAACCGCGACCTGCCGACCCCGCTGCTGACCAAGCTGATGCTGGAAGCCCAGGAAGCGCACCAGCCGCCGCTGGTGCAAGGCCGCCGCATCAAGCTTAAATACGCGCACCAGGGCGGCAGCAATCCGCCTGTCATCATCATCCACGGCAATCAGACCGAAGCCCTGGCCGAATCCTACCGGCGCTACCTGGTCAATTTCTTCCGCACACGCCTGCGTTTGCAAGGTACGCCGCTGCGATTGGAATTCCGCTCCAGCAACAACCCCTACAAAGACCGTCCCAATCCGCTCAGCGAAAGCCAGCTGCGCAAAAAGCGCCGCTTGATGCGCCACGTGAAAAAGCGCTGACCGCCGTAGGCTGGCCTCGAAGGAATCACGAAGACTTCTTGAAAACCAGCCACGTGCACACGGCGTTTGTCGATCACTTGGCGGTTTATCCGCGCCGCGCCATGGACAGCGTGGAAATGCGTTTTTAGGAAAAAGAGAGCAATCACGGCGCGCGTGCCATTCCGGCAGAACAGCACGCACGCCGCGAAGATGGCGGCTTATGCCGCCGGCGGTTTCAGTTTCTTCCACCGTCCTTGCGCCAAGTACAGGGGGTTGATGAACCACAGATAGCCTTTGATGAACAGGGTGGCTAGCACCAGTCCTGCCACCCGGTAGGCCGCTTTGGTCAGTGCGGCATATTTAATCAGCGCAGCATATTGCCGCCATTCTTTGATCGCGTGGATAAACTCTCCCAGCATTGGCGCCAGACTGCTGAGCACCCAGATGACGGCCAGAATCATTATGGCTTTGATGGATATCGATGCTGTCAGCAGTGCTTCGATTTCCGCATGGAAGAAATACACGAGCGATCCGATCAGCAGAATCAGCGGTATCCACAGCCAGGGCAGACGTTTTAACGCTTTGCCGAAGGTGGATTGGGCCACGCGCAGCTGGTCGAGGTAATCCGGCGTCGGCGTCTTCATCCATGGCTCGATTTTCTGAAATTGCCAGTCGTTGGCACCAATTTCTCCAGCCTGTTTGACGTGTCCGCAACGCGTTCGGTTTTTGAACGCCGGCAACTCCGCTTGCCCCATGCGGTAACCATCCAGCATCAGCGAATAGGCTTCCACTTCGGTAAAAGCGTCCAGGTCGGTGCGCATGCTCGACAAGCTTTCCTGGACTTCGGGGGCTACGCCGAAATCTTGCAGGGTGGTGGCGGCAATTACCTCGTCGGGAACCTGCGTTCCATCGGCCTTTACCCAGCCCACTTTTCTTAATCCAAGCCCGTTGCGCAAGCTCAAGAAGGCGATGTTGTCCCCGCCGAAACCGTTGGCCAGACGCAGCAGTCCTTCGGTGCGCACGCGGTCCTGCAAAATACTGGTGACGCGCGACAATACGGGTACCGTGTCGGGGTCCGGCTGGTTTTTTACGCCCATATGTCCGGAAGCATCGCTGATCACGAAGCAGGTGCAATCATTGTCTATCAGGCCGGCAATGCCCTGGTTGTCGTGCACGCCGCCATCCACCAGCTGTACGCGTATTTCAAGAAGCCTTAGCGATTCCGCTTCGCGGCGGCTTTCCAGAAGCCTTAGTGATTCCGCTTCGCGGCGGCTTTCCTTGGGCGGTTGCATGATGCGGTCCCAGTACAGTCCGCTGACCGCCATGGGGTCGAACAGGCCGGGCACGCAGGCCGACGCCGCGACCGCGTGGCCCAATTCGAACGTCTGCTGTTTCGCGACGATGTCGGCATACCCACCCTCGGCACGGCGCAAGCGGATGGGTTTATTGTCGATCTGGTGCGCGCTCAGTCCCGGTGTGGGCGGCTCGTCCGGGTTCGGCTCGCCCGGCAGCGGCGCCTCACCCATGGTCTGGGCGGTAAACTGCCAGTCGCGCCCGGTGTTCAGCGAGGTGGAATTGAGCACCAGGATGGGAACCTTGGCGCTGCGCCCGACATTGTGCCGGTTGGGTGAAAAGTCTTTTGGGCCGTCGGGCGGGTAGATTTTCAGCTTTTGCATTTCTACCGGATTGCCCAGTTGCGGGATGACGTTCTGGTACAGCCAATCGTTATACAGCTCGGCGATGCGGTCGCTGCGGGAGTAATGGAAAAAAACATTTTGCAGTTGGCGACAAAACTGGCAAACGTGGTCATGCGGATGTTTTTTTCCGTCGCTAGCAGAAAATTCTTTTCGATCTGCTGCACGATGGCTACGTAATCCTGATCGGCAATCTCTTGGTCCGGTTTGCTCTCCAGCAGTTTTTTGACGTGCAGGTAGTACAGGGCTCCGATGATGGAACCGCCGGATACCGTGGAAATGACCTCTACGTGCCGCAACAGGCCTTGCTCGGCCATTTGCGCCAACACCCCGATGTGATAGAACGAGGCGCGCAAGCCGCCCCCGGAAAGCCCCAGACCCAGCCTGGCCGGCTGACTCGAAGCATCTGCGTTCGTGCTGATTTTTGACAGCCGCCGCGAAGCGGAATCACTAAGGCTGCTTGACATAACGTTTCCTTTACCATTGAATGAAAGTTGCATTACCCATGGCGCAGTGTTTGCGCTCGGCAAGCAGACTAACAGGACGCTGGTCATTAATATGTCAGCCAGAGCAACGCTTTGTGTACGCCTAGGATGATTTTGTGTAGTCCCAGGATTACAAGGTTTGTGGTCAGGGGGG
>SCQD01000147.1 GCA_004299145.1 Methylococcaceae bacterium
GCGGAGACTTTGGCCAGGGTATTGGACGTACCGTTTACCATTGCCGACGCCACGACCCTGACCGAGGCCGGCTATGTCGGCGAGGACGTGGAAAACATCATCCAGAAAATCCTGCAAAAATGCGATTACGACGTGGAAAAAGCCGAGCAGGGCATCGTCTATATCGACGAAATCGACAAGATTTCCCGCAAATCCGATAATCCTTCCATTACCCGCGACGTGTCGGGCGAGGGCGTGCAGCAGGCTTTGCTGAAATTGATCGAAGGCACCGTCGCTTCAGTGCCGCCCCAGGGAGGGCGCAAGCATCCCCAGCAGGAGTTTTTGCAGGTCAACACCGCCAATATGCTGTTTATCTGTGGCGGCGCATTTGCCGGGCTGGACAAAGTCATCCGCGCCCGTTCGGAAAAAGGCGGCATCGGTTTTTCCGCCGACGTGAAAAGCAAGGATGACAGGCGCGGCATCAGTGAAACGCTGAGCGAAGTCGAAACGGAAGATTTGATCAAATACGGGTTGATTCCCGAATTCGTCGGCCGTTTGCCGGTGATCGCCACTCTGGAGGAGTTGGACGAAGCTTCGCTGGTGCGCATTCTCACCGAACCGAAAAATGCCTTGGTCAAGCAATACCAGCGCTTGTTCGAAATGGAAGGCTGCGACCTGGATATTCGCGAAGACGCCTTGCTGGCGGTGGCGAAAAAAGCCCTGGACCGCAAAACCGGTGCGCGCGGATTGCGCAGCATTCTGGAAAATACCTTGCTGGACATCATGTACGAATTACCTTCGTCCGAGGACATCGCCAAAGTGGTGGTGGATGCCGCCGTGGTCATGGGCGAGAACCCGCCTTACTTGATTTACGAAGCGCCCGAAGTTCCGCAGAAATTATTGTCCAACGAATAATGCTTTTGCAGCAATCGCTGTCGGCAATAGGCGTGCCTGCTGGATGTGGTGCCCTGCAAACCAACCCTGTCGGCAACTTCGTGGTTATAAAGCCGCTTTTCTCACAAAACGCTTGCAATCGTATCTGTCCGGCCGCATATCGGTCGTCACTGTCTTAACTACACGTAGCCCGGATTCCGCTTATGCAAGATCAGCCTTTAACGCCGCACGCCGAAGTTTTGGTGCCGGTGCTGCCGCTACGCGACGTGGTGGTTTATCCCCACATGGTGATACCGCTGTTTGTCGGTCGCGAAAAATCGATTTACGCACTGGATGCGGCCATGCGGGAAAACAAGCAGATCCTGTTGCTGGCGCAAAAAAGCTCGGAGTTGGATGAGCCGGAGGTCGACGATCTGTACCGCGTCGGCACTCTGGCCAACGTGCTGCAGCTGTTGAAGCTGCCCGACGGCACGGTGAAAGTGTTGGTCGAGGGTACCCGGCGTTGCCGCGTATTGAAATTGCTCGCGGTGCGCAATCATTTCGAAGCGTCCATCGCTTTGTTGCACGAAGAGGTTCATATCAGCGAGCCGGAAGTGGAAGTCCTCATCCGCACGGTGGTGGCTTCTTTCGATCAGTACGTCAAGCTGAACCGGCGCATACCGCCCGAAGTGCTGAACTCGCTGGCGGGGATCGACGATCCAGGGCGGTTGGCAGACACCATCGCGGCGCACATGACCCTCAAGGTCGAGGAAAAGCAAGGCGTGCTGGAAATCGGTGACGTGGCATTGCGCCTGGAAAAGCTTATGAGCTACATGGAAGGCGAAGTGGATATTCTGGAAATGGAAAAGCGCATCCGCGGCCGCGTCAAGCAGCAGATGGAAAAAAACCAGCGCGAGTATTATCTCAACGAGCAGATGAAGGCTATCCAGAAAGAATTGGGCGAATTGGAAAACGTGCCCAATGAAATGGAAGAGCTGCAGAAAAAAATCGAAAATGCCGGCATGCCGGAAGAAGCGCGTAAAAAAGCCGATGCCGAGCTGCACAAGCTGAAATTGATGTCGCCGATGTCGGCGGAAGCCACCGTGGTGCGTAATTACATCGATTGCATGGTGAACGTGCCGTGGAAACAGCGCACCAAAGTCAGCCGCGACCTGAAACACGCGGAAAAAGTGCTGGACTCCGAGCACTACGGTCTGGAAAAAGTCAAAGAGCGCATCCTGGAGTATCTGGCGGTGCAGCAGCGCGTCAAGACCATGAAAAGCCCGATACTCTGCCTGGTGGGGCCGCCGGGCGTGGGTAAAACCTCGCTGGGGCAATCGATTGCCCGCGCCACCAACCGCAAATATACGCGCATGGCTTTGGGCGGCGTGCGCGACGAGGCCGAAATTCGCGGCCATCGCCGCACCTACATCGGTTCCTTGCCGGGCAAGATTTTGCAAAACCTGACCAAGGTCAAATCACGCAATCCGGTATTCATGCTGGATGAAATCGACAAAATGTCGATGGATTTCCGCGGCGACCCGGCCTCGGCGTTGCTGGAAGTGCTGGACCCCGAGCAAAATCACACGTTCAACGACCATTACCTGGAAGTGGATTTCGACCTGTCGGAAGTGATGTTCGTGGCTACCGCCAATACGCTGAACATTCCTGCGGCTTTGCTGGATCGCATGGAAATCATCCGCTTGGCCGGGTACACGGAAGATGAAAAAACCCACATCGCTTTGCAGTATCTGGTGCCCAAGCAGATCAAGCAGAACGGGCTCAAGGCGTCCGAAATTCAAATCGGCGAAGCGGCCGTGCGCGACGTCATTCGTTATTACACGCGCGAAGCCGGGGTACGCTCTCTGGAGCGCGAACTGGCTAAAATCTGCCGCAAGGTGGTCAAGAACCTGCTGTTGCAAAAAGACAGCAAACAACTCACGATTACCGGCAGCGACCTCGAAGAATACCTCGGCGTGCGCAAGTTCCGTTACGGACAGGCGGATGAAAACAACCAGATCGGCCTGGTCAATGGCTTGGCCTGGACCGAAGTAGGTGGCGAACTGCTGACGATAGAAACCGTGGTGACGCCGGGCAAAGGCAAGCACCAGTCTACCGGCAAGCTGGGCGAGGTCATGAAAGAATCCATCCAGGCGGCGGTGACGGTGGTGCGCAGCCGCGCTGCACGCTTGGGCATTGCCCCGGACTTTTACCAGACTCTGGACGTGCACGTGCACGTGCCGGAAGGGGCGACCCCGAAAGACGGTCCCAGCGCCGGCGTCGGCATGTGCACGGCGCTGGTGTCGGCCTTGACCAAAATTCCGGTGCGCGCCGACGTGGCTATGACCGGCGAGATCACGCTGCGGGGCGAGGTATTGCCGATCGGAGGGCTCAAGGAAAAATTGCTGGCAGCGCACCGGGGTGGAATTCGCACGGTGCTGATTCCGTGGGAAAACGAAAAGGATTTGGTGGAAATTCCCAAAAACGTGCGCCAGGATCTGGAGATTTTGCCCGTGCGTTGGATCGACGATGTGCTCAGAACGGCGCTGGAGCGCCAGCCTGAGCCATTCGATGTGGTGCTTCCCATCGTGATGGATCAGAATATCGGCAAGTCGGGCGGCGTGCCGATGACGCACTGAAGGCGTCTTGAGTGGCCGGTCAACAGCAAGCCTTGCCGGGCTTGCTTGACAGGGCTTTTGACGGACTGCTATAAATTCCGCTGGATTGCCTGCATAGCGTGACTGCCGATGTGCGAATCCAGCGGATGACAACCAAACCG
>SCQD01000148.1 GCA_004299145.1 Methylococcaceae bacterium
CCCCAGCCAGGACCTCGACCTTCATGGACTCTCCGACCTTTAGTCCGAACTAAAGGTCGCATCGTCTACCCTCAAGCCAATGCAGCCAAGGCGGCCATCACCGGACGGATACGGCGCTGACGCCCTTGGCGCCGTTGCAGAAGATGGCGATAGCCAGCAGGTAGTCGCGGATTTCCAGCTTGCGGCCGGCGAAGATCGTGCCGCTGGTCACCGAGAATTGATGGCCGCAGCCCTTGCACTTCCATAGGCGGCGGGTGGTGTAGCTGTAAACGGCCGTGCAGCCGCAATGGGGGCAGTAGGGCTCCCCGGCGTTGTCCGCCCAACGGATTTGGCGGAACGCTTCATGCGCCTCCTCATCGGTCATGCGCACAACCGCCTTCAGAGAAAGCGTCTTGGCGGCTGCGGACAGAAGGAAGTGCTGGGCCATGTGTCATATCTGCGACTAAGTTGGCAGATATGATAACATTGCCGGAGCAATTGTCAATCCAAAAGCTATCAGATATGATAGCTCATCATCGAATTTGAGAGGTTATCATGGCGACGCAACCGGATTGGAACGAGCGGGCAAGCCGATACCTGAAGGCAGAGCTGAAGCGCCAGGGCGTAACCTATGACGACCTGGCCGCCCGCCTGAATGCCATTGGCTTTCAGGAAACCAAGGCGTCAATCTCCAACAAGATCAGCCGAGGAACTTTCACGGCGGCGTTCTTTTTGGCAAGTTTAAAAGTGGCCGGAATTCACAGCCTGCGCATGGACGACGCTTAGGGTTTGAAGGTAATACCGAGCGAAGAAAGCGGAACAGTCTGAGCCTTCCTGCCAATAATTTTTCCGCCAAGGCGCTCCACATCAGCCAACGAGATAACATTTGCGGACGTGTATTTATGCGGCAACATTATTACATAATATAATAGAGAATATTGCTTTGCCTCAAACAAGCGAAGCTTGGGGTCGGCTGGCGCCGGCCGTGTCGATAGGCGAACAAGTTCGCCCGTAATGATGTATTCACCGCTTTTTTCCAGAGCGGTATCCGTTATCGGATCAATGTCAGCGTAATTAACGCGAACCGCAAGGATGAGTTTGTATTCATCCTTTTTGTCGAGCAGACTGGATGTATCTACCGCGGCATAAAATGTAAGTGGCCCATGAATGCCATAGGCGCCGACGTAGTCAATGCATTCATTAATTCTAGAGGACCTTCTGTCATAAAGAGAGTATCCGACTCCCATCCAGCATAACAACGACATTGCCGTTGTTATGATGATAACCTTCTTATTTTGGTCTGTCAGCTTAGAGGGCATGGGGCGCCCCCGCGATGCATGATAGCTCAGCATCGCGTATATCGCCTGCACGGCCGCCAGGGCGGTTGCAGCCCACATGCCCCAGTCGGCAGAAGTCATTCTGGCTCGTATTGCTATTGAGATGTGACCAGCGGTGGCAGAATGCCCCAACGGCCCACGCCTTACAATCCATCCCGCGCGCACAGCCATTCGCGTGATTGGAATGGCCTGCCGGGATACCTTCCCGCTTGGTGAGCTTGCTACCTAATGCCGTGAGAATGGCGTCCCGGAAGGGATTCGAACCCCTGGCCTACAGTTTAGGAAACTGTTGCTCTATCCTGCTGAGCTACCGGGACGCAGGCCGCATTGGTGGCGGACGCGGCGGTTATAGCACTGCGGGGCGGCGGGGTGGAAGAGGCTCGAAATGGTCGGGTGCCAACACGAATTTCGTGGGGAAGCCACCCCTATCGCGTCATCGCCCTCGACATCGGCCGTTGGTCGAGATAAACGACTGGTATGGAAGAGTCGTTGGCGGCTCTTGGAGACCAGTGAGATGCGGGTGAGGGTGGACGTGTTCATGGCGGCCGAAGGGGCCGCCTTCGCACCATGAGCCTTTTCGGACGCCGCAAGGGCTGCGACGAAGTGCGGGCGGGCGACGTCTTTCGCAAGGCCGGCACCTATGGCGGCGAGTGGGTGGTCGAGCGCCTGTTCGAATATCCCGACATCCCCCCCCACGCCCGCCTGATCGAGCGGACCGGCAGCCGGA
>SCQD01000149.1 GCA_004299145.1 Methylococcaceae bacterium
CGCATTACGAAACCCTGTTCGGCTATGCACTCGGCTCGCTGCCGGCCACTTACCTCAGCCTGGAACTGGGGGTGCACCCGGATGACCAGCCTCAGTTCAGGCAGGCTCTACAGCACTTGACCAGCGCCGGCAGTGCGCCGTACATGGAAATGGAGCACCGCGCCATCCGGGCGGATGGCGGCGTTTTCTGGGTAAAAACCTGCGGCAAGGTGGTCGAGTTCGATAAATTTTCCGGGTTGCCCAGCCGGGTCGTCGGCACCCGCCTGGACATCAGCTTTCGCAAGGCGGCGGAAAAACAGCTGAAATTATTCGAGCTGGTGTTTGAAAGCCTCTCGGATTGCGTCATGCTGCTGGACGCCGACGAGCGCATCATCAGCGTCAATCCGGCCATCGAGCGGATATACGGCTACACGCCGCAGGAAGTCATCGGCCAAACGCCGCACCTGTTCAACTCCGGGCGCCACGATAAAGATTTTTTTGCCGTGCTGCGCGCCACCGTCAAAGAAACCGGCCATTGGCAGGGGCAGATCTGGAACCGCAAAAAAAACGGCGAAATTTATCCCGAGTGGCTGAACGTTTCGTTGTTTCCCGCCGAGAACGAGAGTTCGGTTTATTACGTCTGCGTGTATTCGGATTTAAGCTCGCAGGCGAATTTGCGCCAGCACTTGCACTACCTGGCTTACTATGACCCGCTGACCGAATTGCCCAACCGCGTGCTGCACCGCGATCGCTTGCTCGACACCCTGAGCACGGCCAGGCGCGAAAAAGGCGAAGTCGGCATCATGTTCATCGATCTGGACCGCTTCAAGACTATCAACGACACGCTGGGCCATCACGTGGGCGACGAACTGCTCAAAGTGGTGGCGCAGCGCGTCAAAGGCTGCTTGCGCGAAAGCGACACGGTGGCGCGCCTGGGCGGCGATGAATTCAGCATCGTTTTATACCCGGTCGACGGCGTCAACAGCCTGCTGATCGTGGCCGACAAAATCATCGACGCCATCAACCCGCCGATTCACCTGGGCGAAAACACCATGCAGGTGGGCGCCAGTATCGGCATCAGCGTTTACCCGCAGGACGGCGAGGACGTGGACGTATTGCTGCGTAACGCCGATGCGGCCATGTACAAAGCCAAGGAAGAAGGGCGCAACCAGCACCAGCTGTTTTCACAAGTCCTGTTCGACGAGGCCTTCGAGCGCTATACGCTGGAATCGGAAATCGTCACCGCCTTGCAGGACAGCCAGTTTCGCATCTATTTTCAGCCACTGGTCAGGCTGGACAGCGGCGCATGGGTGGGCGCCGAAGCACTGGTGCGCTGGCAGCACCCCGTCCGTGGGCTGATCGCTCCGGCCAGCTTTATCAAACTGGCGGAAAACGCCGGCCTGATCACCAAAATCGATGCCTGGGTGCTGGAACAAACCTGTCGCCAAGTCGCGGCCTGGGATGCAGCCGGCATGCATTTGCCACGCATCGCCGTCAATATCGCCGGCAAGGACATCGAGCATTCCGACTTGCCCACCTGGGTTTCGGCTTGTCTCCAGCGCACCGGGCTTGAGCCCAGGCGACTGGAACTGGAAGTCAGCGAAGATTTTTTCATGAAAAACGAAGACAAGGCCATCGCCAGTCTGGAGTCGTTGCGCCGCATGGGGGTATCGGTATCCATCGACGATTTCGGCACCGGCTATTCCTCCCTAAGCCAAATCAAGCGCTTACCCGTGGGGCGCTTGAAAATCGATCAATCCTTCATCAAAGACATCAGCCACGACCCGGACGATGAAAACATCACCCGCACCATCATTGCGCTGGGCAAATACCTGGGGTTGGAAATCACGGCGGAAGGCATAGAATCACAAGCGCAACGCCATTTCCTGCTGGATAACGGCTGCCAGGAAGGCCAGGGCTATTTGTTCGGCCACCCCATGTCGGCGGATGAGTTCAAAGTCATTTGGCAAGATGCGGCGGACCAGCATGCAGGATGAAGAGACGCGCCGGCGGCAGCGGTTTATCAAACGCAGGAAATTGTTCTAAATATGAATGAGCACCATCGGCGCTTGCTGGACCTCATGGGAAATCACTATGCCGAGCTTGACGGCATTGCTTGCGCTCTTTCTCATTGGCCTTCCTCGCAGAAATCAATCGAATGGTGTCGCCATCCCGAACCGTGTAGACCACATACAGGACGGCTGGATAGACCAAGCCAATCGTGGCCCATCGGTCTTCGCTGCAGTCCTCTCGACCATCGTACAGCTCGATGCGCCCAGCATCGTATGCGGCGATGCTTGGCATGGTCGCCGTGTCGGCTATAGGAGGCGGCGTGGTATCCGATTAAAATACTCGGATTCAGCGCGTGCAAGGCCGATGGCCGTTGCACTCGTTCCAGCTCTACCGTCCATTCACAACGTCCTGTCCGACCATGACCATCCAACGCCTTGTTTTTATTGCAGCAATGCTGATGCCCGGCATGGGCTATGCTGCGGATAACGCCGCCCACCACCTGGACCTGACTACCCATCCGATCGGCTATGCCGCCATCGTAATTTTCTGCATCGCCTATCTGCTGGCGATGATCGAAGACCTCACCGACCTGCGCAAATCCAAGCCCATGGTGCTGGCGGCCAGCCTGATCTGGCTGCTGATCGGCGCGGTGTACGTGCGCGACGGACTGGGAGAGCAATCGGCGCAGGCGTTCCGCACCACTTTGGAAAGCTACGCCGAGTTGTTCCTGTTCATCATGGTGTCCATGACCTATCTCAACGCCATGGAAGACCGCGGCGTGTTCGAAAGCCTGCGCGTTTGGCTGCTGAGCAAAGGCTTCAGCTACCGCAAGCTGTTCTGGATCACCGGCTGGCTGGCGTTCGTGCTGTCCTCGGTGTGCAACAACCTGACCACCGCGCTGCTGATGGGCGCCGTGGTGCTGGCCATGGGACGCGAGCACCGCCGTTTTGTGACCTTGTCCTGCATCAATATCGTGGTCGCCACCAATGCCGGTGGTTCATTCAGCCCATTCGGCGACATCACCACGCTGCTGGTCTGGCAAAAAGGCGTCGTGCCATTCACCAGCTTTTATGCGCTGCTGATTCCGTCAATCGTCAATTTCGTATTGCCGGCGGCGGTGATGCACTTCTGGATACCCCAGGAGCAGCCGGCGCCGGCCCAGGAAAGTCAGCCGATGAAACGCGGCGCGCTACGCATGATTTTGTTGTTCGCCCTCACCATCATCACCGCCGTGTGCTTTGAAAACCTGCTGAAACTGCCGCCGGCGGCGGGCATGCTGGCGGGGCTGACCTACCTGAAATTTTTCAGCTACTACATGGAAAAAACGCCGCGGGAAATCAGGCACCCGGACGATTTGGACATGCCCTATTCCGTCATTGGGGATACCCAGCATTTCGACGTGTTCCAGAAAGTCGCGCTGCTGGAGTGGGATACGCTGCTGTTTTTCTACGGCGTCATGGTCAGCGTGGGCGGTTTGAGCTTTCTGGGCTATTTGGACTATGCCTCGCATTTTCTCTACGGCGTGCTCGATCCCACCGTCGCCAACATTCTGGTGGGTCTGTTGTCCGCCTTTATCGACAACGGCACCATCATGTACGCCGTGCTCACCATGCAACCAGACATTTCCCAGGGCCAATGGCTGCTGGTGACGCTCACCGCCGGCGTGGGCGGCAGCCTGCTGGCCATCGGTTCCGCCGCCGGCGTGGGCTTGCTGGGCCAGGCCAAGGGCATTTACACCTTCGGCGAGCATTTGAAGTGGATGCCGGTGATTCTGCTGGGCTATGCCGGCAGCATCGTCACCCACTTTCTGGTCAATGGGCGGTATTTTTAGTGGTAGCATTACGCCCTTTTGAGTCCTGGGGGTGCGGGCCTATTGCCCGGCTTCGGCGGCATGGGTTATTCATTACTTGCGAGTGAAATTTTATGGGGCAGTTACCGGAACACTTTAAATACAGCACAACCCACCAATGGGCCGAGCGCGATGGTGACAGGGTGCGCATGGGCATCACCGAATATGCTCAGGAGCAACTGGGCGACGTGGTGTTTATCGAATTGCCCGCCATGGGTTGCCAAGTCAAGCAAGGCGAAGAATGCGCCACCATCGAATCGGTCAAAACCGGCTCCGGCGTGCATAACCCGGTATCCGGGATTGTCGCCGAGGTAAATAACGACTTAATCAAAAACCCGGAACAGGTCAACGAACAACCCTATGCGGCTTGGCTCTATTGTCTTAAGGCGGATGATGCGGCGTTATTGGACCAGGAATGGGACAGCTTGATGAGCGCCGCGGAATATCAAGCTTACTTAGCCAAACTCTAGTTGGCCGCCATCTATCTTTTAATCACTTAAGGAAACTCAATGAGCGCATTGATCTGCGGTTCCATGGCCTACGACACCATCATGGTGTTCCAGGACCAGTTCAAAAACCACATCCTGCCGGACAAAGTCCACATCCTCAACGTCTCGTTTCTGGTGCCGGACATGCGGCGCGAATTCGGCGGCTGCGCCGGCAACATCGCCTACAACCTGAAGTTGCTGGGCAAAGACCCGCTGCCCATGGCCACGGTGGGCAAAGATTTCGACAGTTATGCCAGCTGGATGGATCAGTGCGCCATCAGCCGCGAGTTCATCCGCGTGGTGCCGGACAGCTACACCGCGCAGGCTTATATCACCACCGACATGGACGACAACCAGATTACCGCGTTTCACCCCGGCGCCATGTCGTTTTCGCACGAAAACCGGGTGCCCAAGGATCGCGGTATTCGCCTCGGCATCGTCGCGCCGGACGGCAAGGACGGCATGATGCAGCACTGCAACCGGTTTGCCGAGGCCGGCATTCCGTTTATTTTCGATCCGGGCCAGGGCATGCCCATGTTCAGCGGCGCGGAACTGCTGCAGTGCGTGGAATTGGCGCGCTGGGTATCGCTGAACGACTACGAAGCCCAGTTGATGCAGGAGCGCACCGGCCTCAGTCTGGCAGAGCTGGCGCAGCGGGTGGAGTCTTTGATCGTCACGCGCGGCGGCGAAGGATCGCTGATCTATGCCGACGGCGAATGCCACGAAATCCCCGTGGCCGAGGCCCAAGTGCTGCTGGACCCCACCGGCTGCGGCGATGCTTACCGCGCCGGTTTGTTATATGGCCTGCTGGAAGAGCTGGACTGGAAAACCACCGGCCGCATCGCATCGCTGATGGGCGCCATCAAAATCGAACACCACGGCACGCAGAACCATACCTTCAGCCTGGAAAGCTTTAAGGCACGGTTCCAGATGCATTTTGGCTATCATTTTTGAACGATCCCGAGGCGCGTTGATGTTTGCCATCGCTTTCGATTTAGTGGTGAAAGATGCCGCGCCAATCATTGCCCGAAGGGCATTTCCGCCGCCTATGCCGAAATCGGCGCGGCGTTGGCCGAATACAGCTTTTGCCGTGTGCAGGCACAGCATTATGCACGGGTTCGGCAGCCAGCCTCGCAAGCCCGGCATTTTTTTCTGACTTCCCGCAATTTGGCGCGGAAATTGTCGGCGTCGCCGTGGGCGAGGAATTCGGGGTAATGATCGTGCGGATATTTGACGTCCCGTTCGTGCTTGATGGGGCACCAGAACCACTCCGTGCGCGCCGTGATCTCGCCGACATAGGCGATGACGCCGTTGGCATATTCGCAATAAATGCAGTTCAGCTTCTGGAACGGCGTGAGGTAGGCCAGTTTGCCCCTGTCCATCAGCACGTAATCGCGCCGGCGCACTTTGGGAATGCCGTAAACGGGAAAGCACAGCGCCTGGTACACCGTCCCGCAGACGTCGGCAATGACGAAAGGCACGATCAGGCCATAAATCACGGGGGAGGTCAGCGCCATCAAAAAGTATTTGCGCGGATCGTTCTTGATGCGCTGGGCAAGGGTAGTCATGGATGTTGCATCGTCATGGGTTTTCCTGATTAGAAAGATTCTTTGGGCAGCTACAGCGGGCCAACGGCGGGTTGTTCCGCAGCGGTTTGCCCTGGTGATTTTTTCTGCGTCAATTTTTCGGCCTGTTGTTGCAATTTGTCCAATTGAGCCGCCATGGTTTTGCTGAACCAGCCGACCAGCCGCTGTCCCAGTAAATTCTGTTCAGTCCACATGGCCGGGTCCAGGTCGCTGAAGCGCACCTGCCGGTAATCGCTGTTGCCCCGGGCCGCCACGCGGCGCTGTTTGGCGGCGTTTTCCAGTTGTTCACCCGCCTGCGTGTGCGCCAGGTAAAAATCGGCCACCGGCATGCCGATGTTGCCCAGTACCTCTTTGATCTGCCGCTTGGTCTCGGGCGGGTAGTTCAGCGGCGCATCCACCATGGCTATCAGTTTGACGCCGAGAGGAACCGGCAATGGCGTCGGAGGCACCGGATGGCCGGCGGCATAATCCAGCACCGTCAGCGCGCCGCTGCCTATGCCCAGCAACGCCGTCTGGGCGTGATCTTTGTGCTCCACGAACGCCAGACCGGCTTCCAGGCGTTGTGCGGTGCGTTGCAGGTTGATGAGGTCGAAGGCCGGACCGCCGCCGGTGGACGGTTGCAGGATGAGCACCGTCCAACCCGCCTGGCGGAAACTGGCGGTGAAAGGAGCGATCAAGTAGCTGGAGGTGGGGTGCTCGGCATTGTCGGGCACGATGATGGCCGTGCCTTTCAGTTCTTTGCGCCAGGCATCTTTGACCACAGCCCAGAAGCGTTCCTTGGGCGTGTGCAGCCAGACCATTTCGCCCGGCGCCAGACCGGGCGCTATGTCTTCGGCGATGAGCCGCTCACTGATCGGATCGGCCCGGCTGGACGAAACCAGCAGCAGTAGCAGTCCGGCCAGCAAGCGGCCTGGAGATTTCACCACGGAAGGATGCGAGTTATTTTTTGAGGTAAAAATCCGTCACCGTACCGGTCACCATTTCCGCCGCGAACGCAAACGTCTCCGACAAGGTGGGGTGCGGGTGAATGGTCAGGCCGATATCCTCCGCATCGGCGCCCATTTCCAGCGCCAGCACGGTTTCGGCGATCAAATCGCCGGCGTTGACCCCGGTGATGCCGGCGCCCAGGATGCGCCGGCTGGCCTTGTCGCAGAGGATTTTGGTCAGGCCTTCCTTGCGCGCCATGCCCACCGCCCGGCCGCTGGCGGCCCAGGGGAACACGGCTTTTTCGTAATCGATGCCGCGCGCCTTGGCTTCGGTTTCCGTCAGCCCCATCCACGCCACTTCCGGGTCGGTGTAAGCGACGGCGGGAATGGTCAACGGCTGGAAAGCGGCTTTATGCCCGGCGATCACTTCCGCCGCCACCTTGCCCTGGTGGGTGGCTTTGTGGGCCAGCATGGGATTGCCCACCACGTCGCCCACGGCAAACACATGCGCCACGTTGCTGCGCTGCTGGCGATCCACCGGAATGAAGCCCTGCTCGTCCAGGCGCACGCCCAGCGCCTCCAGGCCCAGATCCGCGCTGCTGGGTCTGCGGCCTACCGCTACCAGCACCCGGTCGAACAGGGACGGCGCCGGCGCGTCTTCCCCTGCAAAGCTGACCAGCAAGCCTTCCGGCTTGGCTGCGATGGAGGACACTTTGGTGCTGAGCAGCACGTTTTCGTATTGTTTCTGCGCGCGCAAGGTCAGCGGGCGCACCAGGTCGGCATCGCAGCCCGGTATCAACTGCGCGGCCATTTCCACCACGCTGATTTTCGAGCCCAGCGCGTGATAGACGCTGGCCATTTCCATGCCGATGACGCCGCCGCCGACGATGAGCAGGCGCTGGGGGATATCGGCCAGGGCCAGGGCGTCGGTGGAATCCATCAGGCGTGCGTCGTCCCAGGGAAAGCTGGGGATTTTCACTGGCCTGGAACCGGTGGCGATGACGGCGTGCTCGAACTCGACGCGCTGCACGCCGTCGTCGGTGGTGATTTCCAGCGCGCGTTCGGCGACGAAACGCCCGCGCCCAGCCAGGATTTGTACCTGGCGCTGCTTGGCCAGACCTTTCAAGCCGGTGGTCAAGGTGGTGATCGCTTTATCTTTCCAGGCGCGCACTTTATCCAATTCAAGCCGGGGTTGGGCGAAAGCGACGCCGAACGCCGCCGCCTCCTCGGCGTTGTGGATGATGTGAGCCAGGTGCAGCAAGGCTTTGGAAGGAATGCAGCCGACGTTGGTACACACACCGCCCAGCACGCCGTAGCGCTCCACCAGAATGACTTTTTTGCCGAGATCGGCGGCGCGAAACGCCGCCGTATAGCCGCCGGGGCCGCCGCCGAGCACCAGTACGTCGGCGTGTAATGGAGTGGTTTCCGTCACGATGAATACCTTGGAGTTGTAAAAAAGAAAACGGGAGAGAACTGTCGCGCATCAAGCGCCGGATGGCAAGCGTTTAGGTCAAGTTTTATCGTGGTATATTTTGTATGCTGCAATTTCTCTGGAATCACCATGTCCACCGCACACACCACCCTTGATGACATTTGGCAACTGTTTCGAGAAACAGATCGCATCATCAAAGAGTTCTCGAAAGAAACGGATCGTAAAATTCAAGAAACGGACCGCAAGTTTCAAGAAACGGATCGCAGCTTCCGTGAAAGTGATCGCAAGCTCAACAAGCTGGAAGACTTGTTTACCAGTCAATGGGGCCGTTTGATGGAGTCCCTGGTTGAAGGTGATTTGGTGAATATTTTAAACCGGCGCGGCTTGGCGATAGGGGATACCACCACACGCCTGAAAGGCAGACGACCGGATGGCGGTAACTTTGAGTTCGACATTCTGGCGCACAACGGCCAGGAAATGGTGGTCATCGAAGTCAAGACCACCCTGCGGCCGCAGGACGTCAAGAAATTCATCGATAAGCTCAACCATATCAAGCAATGGGTGCCGCGTTATGCCAACAACACCATCTACGGAGGAGTGGCGTGGCTGACCGCCGCTGCGGGCGCCGGCGAAATGGCGGAAAGCCGTGGCTTGTTCAGTATTCGCGCCACCGGTGATTCGGCGGCCATCGTCAATAGCCAGACGTTTCACCCCAGGTCTTGGTGAACGCCCCCCATATTAAATCACCACCCGGTTGCGTCCGCCGTCCTTGGCGCGGTACAGGGCGAGATCGGCTACCGTTACCATGGCTTCCAGCGTTTGTTCCGCCTGTAGCTTGGCCAGTCCCATGGAAACGGTCAAGTGTGGCAAGGCATCGCCCATGCGGAAGGGCAGGGACAGAAATTCGACGGCCCGCCGCAGGCGTTCGGCAACGGCAAAAGCTTCGTCCAGTTCGGTATCGGGCAAACCCAGCGCAAACTCTTCGCCGCCATAGCGGGCCAGCAGGTCGGCGGGGCGAATGTGGTTGGCCAGCACGGCGGCAACCGCGACCAGCGCGCGGTCCCCGGCTACGTGACCGTAGCTGTCGTTAATCCTTTTGAAATAATCGACGTCGATCAGAATCAGGCAGAACGGTACGCCGTCTTCCCGGCAACGGGCTATTTGGCGCGCGAAAGCGTCGTTGAACCAGCGCCGGTTGTGCAATCCGGTCAGCGCGTCCGCCTGGGCGGCTTGTTCTATTTCACGCCGCGCGTAAAAGTTTTCGACGATCAAGTCGTTGTCGCCGCGCATGCGCATGGACAGGATGTAAAGCAGATTGCGCGCCACGCCGTGCGAGGCATTGACCATAGACCAGAGAATATCCTGCGGAATCTGCAAAACGCCGGCATCGCTGTCGGCGATGACGTTGGCCGACGTGGCGCCGCCATCGATCACCGACATTTCCCCCACGCACTCGCCTACGCCGATGGTGGCAACCGCCAGATCGGCCGGTTCGATCAAGTGCACGCAAAAGCAGCCGGACAGGATGATGAAAATGCTGTCATTGCGCTGATTTTGTGTCAGCAGGGCTTCCCCCTGCTTGATCTGCAGAATCTTGCAATCCGGCAGCAGATAGACGATGGCGTCAAGGTCGATGCCGCGAAACAGCAGCGATTTGTCCAGGATGCTTTTCAGCGCGTCGTTGCAAACGGGGGCGTCGGATGGATAAGTGTTGTGCATGGATGTGTTCTATTGGTTATCCCACGGTCACGTCACGTATATTACTCCCTATCTTGCGCTGTGGCTCACGCCTTCTCTCAAGGGGAGATGGGAGTCATGTTGCTGCGGCTTTCATGGTATTCGTCTTAATCCGGGGCAAATTGCGATATATTTAGCGCTTCGATAAAACCACAACGAATACGGATTATTATGGCATTCATCGCGCGTCTTCCCTTATTGCTGTTGTTCTGTCTGGGCATTTCCGCCAGGGCAGAGGACGTGCCGCCGCCCACACCCAGCGCCGACGTGCGCATTCTGATCGACGTATCCGGCAGCATGAAAAAAACCGATCCGCTCAACCTGCGCGCACCGGCGCTACGCTTGCTGATCAGCCTGCTGCCCGCCGACGCCCAGGCCAGTTTGTGGCTGTTTGCCGAGGAACCGAAGTTATTGCTGCCGCTGGGCAAAACCGACGTGGCCTGGAAGCGCAAAGCGCTGAACAGCTCGGGCAGAATCACTTCCAACGGCCTGTTCACCCATATCGAGGCCGCGCTGAATCAGGCCAGCGAAGACTGGAAAAACGCCACTGCGCTGGCGGGTAAGCGCCATTTGATCCTGCTCACCGACGGCAAAGTCGATATATCCAAAGAAGCCGAAAAAAGCACTGAATCACGGCAGCGCATACTCAGCGACGTGATCCCCCGCTTGCAGCAACTGGGCGTGCAGGTGCACACCGTCGCATTGTCGGGAGACGCCGACCATGAATTGCTGAAAAAGTTGTCGCAGGACAGCGGCGGTTCGCATGAAGCCATCGAGGCGGCGGAGCAGCTGGAGCGCATGTTTGCCAAGGTGGTCAGCAAAGCCACGCCGCACGACACCGTGCCGTTGCAAGGCAACAAATTCACCATAGACCCCAGCATTCAGGAGTTTTCCCTGCTGGTATTCCTCGGCCCCAATGCCGAACCCACCCGCCTGGTTTTGCCCAATAAAATGGAAGCCAGCGAAATCATGCTGTTGCCCAATATCCATTGGCGCCATGAGGCCGGCTACGATCTGATTACCGTCGATCATCCCGATCCAGGCGCATGGGAATTGATCGCTAAAACCGACCCTGATAATCAAGTGATGGTGGTGACCGATTTAAAGCTGGTCGTCAAAGATTTGCCGAATTACTTAACCACCGGTGAAACGATCAATATCTCCGCGCACTTTACCGATCAGGAAGGCACCATCACCAAGGACGAGTTTCTCAAGCTGATCGATCTGCGCTTGCGGCATAACGGCGAGGAACAAGCATTGTCCCCGGATGCCGCTAAACCGGGGTACTTTTCCACGGCGCTCAAGGATTTGCTGCCCGGCAAGCATACCTTGTCGATCAGTGCCGACGGCAAGACGTTCAAGCGGGAAATCAACCACAGTCTGGAAGTCGTCGAGCAACTGGTCGCTTCGAAAGTCAGCGTCGACGTAGCGACCATGCCGCAGCAATTGATCGTTGCCTTGACCGCCAATAAAGATTTACTGGATGTGAAAAACACCCGCATCATGGCCAAATTGAGCAATGCTTATGGGCAAAGCACCGATGTAGCCGTGCCCGGCGGCGATGGCGTTTGGACGCTTAAACTGCCGCTGCCTTCGCCCCAGGAATTATTGACCATCAATTTTTCGGTGATCGCCAAAACCCTGCAAGGCAAGGACATCAAACCCAGCGTATCGCCCCTGGTGCTCAATTCGCAAACCCTGGCTCAATTACTGGCGCCTGCGCCGGAAAAAGCTCCCCCGCCGCCTGAGCCTGTGCCTGCGCCGGAAAAAAAGCCGGAACCGGTAAAGCCACCGCCGGCGGAACCCAAACAGGCCGAGGAAACGCATGAAGCCGCCCCTTCTGGGGAGCAATCGGCGCCTGAAAGCCACAAAACGTCCAGTTGGGTGTTTACCGGCATTGCGGTTATCGTCATCAATCTGATTGTGATTGCGGGCGGGTGGTTTGGTTACCGTGCCTATGTCAAACGCTCGACGGCGAAACGCCAGGCACTGCTGAACGAACTGGCGCCTATCGACACCAAGTAACAAACAGCGAATAAAAACAACAAAGGGAAAACCATGCAGCAAGTAGATTCACTGACATTTATTTTGGTTTCGGAGCTCACCATCGGGTTGCTGATCGGTATCATTCTGTATTTGGTTTGGGTGATACGCCGTAAAAACCGCGATCAAAGTACGGTGCGTGATTTTATCGGGAAGCTAAAATCTGCCGAAAACGATCGCAATACCGAGCTGAAAACCCGCTTGCAGGCGATAACCCGCACTACCGACGAACAACTGTCTTTGTTGCTGGACGAAGTTTTCTTGCAGGAAAAAACGCTTTATAAACAGGTTATCGAAGTGTTTTTACAGCGCAGCATGGACAGCGTGATCGATATCGATGCACGGGTGCGCGCCATCATCGAGCCGTTCTGCAAATTATTGTCGGATAGTAAAGGCGTGGATGAATCGGTGCTGTTTGACCTGCAAAAGGCCCGCAAATTGATCGAGGATCAGACCGAGCGCATGAAGCAACTACGCTTTGAATCCAACCAACTGGGCGAACAACTCAATACCGCTTTGGAAACGCTGGACGAGGTTTCCAGCGAATATTCGAAAATGTTCGGCGAATCGAAAAGCGCCGAAGAACTGGAAGTCAGCCAGAAAAAAATGCTCAACCTTTTCAGACAGTCGGAAATGAAGATCAAGCAAATCAATCAGACCAAAGATACCGGCGATGCGAATGCATGGGGGTAAGTGATGACTGAGGCAATGCAGTGGGTGCTGTTGGAGTTGGGCGTATTGATGGTGCTGCTGGTCAGCGTCATCGCCGTCGGCCAGTGGTGGCGCCGCCGCGCATTCGAGCAGGCGGTGCGCGCTCTGTTGCGGCAGGTCAAGCAATCGGAGTCCGAGCGCAAGCGCACGCTGACCGGCATTCTGACCGGCGCGCACCGCCTGGCCGAACCGCAAAGTGCCGAACTGGCCGATAGCCTGATTCGCTCCGAGCGCGTTTTTTTTCGCTATTGCCTCGAAGCCATGCTGTCGCAGGACAGTGAGGTTATCGCCAATTTAAGCCAGGATTTATACGGCGTTTTGGACGATTATTTGCGCAAATGCGCGCCGTTCGCGGAGCGCTCGCCATCACCGGCGCCGTTTGCAACTTCGGCAGTCCCTGCTGGCGGCATATCGGATCTTGACGACGTGTTTCGCGCGGCGGAGTCTGCGATGGATGATGCTACGCTGATCGTACCGCCGCCGGCGACGGCCAGGACCTTGCCGCCGGCGGAGGCAGCGCCTCCGCCGGCGGAAGAAGAGATCGACTGGGATGCCGCGTTTGCCGAGCAATTCGAGGAAAGTGCTCCCGCTGCCGCCCCACCCGAACCAGAATCTGTTCCCGAACCAGTACCGCCCGAAGACAACAGTGGTGAAGATACCTTGTATCACTTGTTGAACGAAGAAGACGAAGCGCTGTTTGCTGCTGCGGCAAAACCCGCCGAGGAGGCTGCGGCAACGCCGGCGGCGGCTGATGAAGACGTGATGGCTGACTGGGGGGCGGCGTTGGAAGAGCAGGCTGCGGTGCCCGCCAAGCCGGCGGCGGAAGAAACTTTCGACCTGGGCTGGGACGATGCTTTCCTGGAAGAAAGCACGGTCAAGATCAAAAAACCGTAGCGATGAACGCCATGCTGGATGATTTCGACGAGTTGACTTCGGTGCGCATGACGCCGTCGCTGACCGACAGCGAACTGGAGCGCGCCGTCAGTGGCGCCAACGACGCCATCGCAGCCGCGTTGCGAATATTGGACACCGACCCTGGCAGTCTGGCGCATGCATCCATGCTGCAGGTGGAAGCAACCGAGGTGCTGCGTGCCGGACACGCTTATGCACAACTGGCGTCCGCCGAACTGTGGTGGCGCGTCACTTCGGCGAAAGCCGCCGCTTTGAAATAGGGTTTGGCACAGATCATTTATTGGGTTTCAGCGGCGAGTTTGGGCGTCGAACAGCATTTCGTTGGCTATGACCAAGCGGTCCGCCAGTAACCGGGAAATATTCAAGTAGAGTTTGGCGGCGAGTTCCGGTACTGCCCAGATGCTTTTGGTTTCCATGCCCAGCACCGTGCATTGCTCACAGGCGTAAACCGACGCTGATCGTATGCGGTCCCTGACCAGCGCGACTTCGCCGAACGTATCCCCCGGCTGGAGTATCGCCAGCGTGACCACTTTGTTTTTACCGGCGTTTTTGCGCACTTCCAGAATGCCGGATGCCACCACGTACAGGGTGGCGCCCATATCCCCTTCCCGAAAAATATAGTGTCCGGCCTGATAGGTGGATTTGCTCATCAACTGCAGCAGGCGCAGCACTTCTTCGCGGCGCATGCCGTCGAACAGGCGCACACTCGATAAAATTTTTGATAATAAAACAATATCGTAGTTTGGCTGCATGTTCAACGCATCCAGGTATTCGCCTGTTCTATGTCTTCACGCGACAATAAACTGGCGGCCTGTTTGAGTAAAAAGCCGTTGATTAAATAGTCGTAGCGGGCTTTCGAATAATCCTGTTTGGCTTTGTATAGATTACGTTGTTCGTTGAGTACGTCCACCATGGTGCGCGTACCGACTTCCAACCCGGCTTCGGCGGCGTTCAGGGCGCTTTGCGAAGAATGCACCACCGCTTTCAAGGCTTTTACCTGGCTGATGCTGGACACCACGCCCCGATAGGAGTCCTTGGCGCTGCGGTCGGCGGCGCGCAGCATTTCGTCCAGCCTGGCCTGATATTTTTCCAGTTCGTGGCGAGCTTGGCGGGTGCGGGATGTGACGGCGCCGCCTTGATAAAACGGCACCACCAATTGCAGGCCCACCGAGTCCTGCTCGTAGCGCGGCCCCAGTTTTTGCCAAGTGGCGGGCAGCGGGTTGCCGGAGAAGTCGGTGCGGCCGGCGTTGACGTTATAGTCGCGCGAGCTGTCCGCTACCGAATGCGAAGCGACCAGGTCCAGCGTGGGGTAATGTCCCGCCTGTTGGACCGCGACTTCTTTGCGGGCGATGTCTACCGAGTTGCGGGCGGCGATGACGGAAAAATTGCCGTGTATCGCCCGCTCGGTCCACTGGGCGATATCGGTAGGGTCGGGGGAGACCAGCGGTATTTCTTCGGTCATCGGCGTCAGCTGGTCCACGGTATCGCCGATGATTTCCCGTAGCGCTTCCTTGGCGTTGTCCAGCCCATTTTCCGCCATGATGACGTTGGCGGTGGCCTGATCGAAAGCCGCCTGCGCTTCGTGCACGTCGGTGATGGCCACCAAGCCTACTTCAAAACGCTGTTTGGCTTCTTCCTGTTTACGCGCGATGGCTTCTTTTTCCGCGATGGTGAATTCCAGCACGTCTTTTTGCACCAGCACGCCGGCGTAAGCTTTGACGGTGCGCATGATCAAATCCTGCGCCTGCGCCTGATATTCAGCTTCCGCTTCGGCCACCATGCTGTCCGCTTCGCTGAGTTTGACCCAGTAGTCGTGGTGGTAGATGGGCTGGTTCATGCGCAGGTTCAGCGCCATGCTCCAATAGGCGTCCGGGCGTTTGCCGCCGCTGAAGGTGAAGCCGGTTTTGTTGTCGTTGTTGACGTTGTCGGCCGTGCCCACAAAGCTGATGGTCGGCAATAGCCGGGAAACGGCGGAAGGGATGTTTTCTTCGGCGGACTGGCGCGCCGCCGTGGCCTGGGCGAACTTGGGATCGCTTTGCACCGCCAGATCGAAAGCCTGGAGCAGATTGATCGCGCCCGCTTGCTGGCTGGCCAACAACAGTCCCGCCACCATCATCGATTTTCCAAATCGTTTGTTCATGCTTGATATCACCTTAGCTATTACCGATTCACTGGACGCTGGACGCCCTGCCTAAAAATTAAAACATGGCACCATCATACACCAAGCCATGCAGGGTACGCTGTGCGTACCCTCTTCCCCACAAGGGCTTTGCTCAGCGTATCCAGTCAAAAGTTGCCAAACCCATGCGTTCGAGTGGATCAAACTCATGATGATCTGCTTGCTTGCCGGCGATGTAGCCATCCACGCCGCTGGTCCAACCGCGCATCGATCCTTGCAGGGCGCGGATATGTGCGCAGCGGTCTTCGGCGGGAGGTTGTTCAGATGGCCTGGGACTCAGTACAACGACCATCAATGGTGCGTTTTCCTCGGCAGCGACGGGTTCCAGCGGCAAAATTTTCCCGCCTTTCCAGACGGCGGCTATGGCTTGGTACATGGTGATTGACTCCGAATGCTTTGAGTGTATTCATTCCCCGCGCTCAAGTTGAGCTTCGCCGATGCTGTTGATCGCGGGAAAACAACTTTCCCCGTGGATACGGGACGCAGAGCGTCCCGGACTGCGTTCCCACGCCGAGCGTGGGAACGATAAAAATGGTGTTGCCGGCAAGGTTTCTATCGGCGCAAATAGCTGCCGTCTTCAGTGACGTAATGCGCTTGCTGTACGCCGTATTGACTCAGTTGCTGATAAACGTCGTCCGCCTGTTCCACCGAGGCCAGTGGCCCGATCTGTACTTTGTACAGCGCGCCGCTGGGTTGGACCCGGGCCGACAGGTTGGGCAGGCGCAGGCTGTCGCGCAGCTTGAAGGCGTTTTCCGGGCTGGTAAACGCGCCCACCTGGATGTAAATCGGGCTGTTCGAGCCGCCGCTGTTGCCTGCATGTGCCGGGGGGATAGGCGCCATGCGGTTGATTCTGGGTTCCGACGGCATGGCCAACGGCGTGACCGTGGCGACCGTGCCGGTGTCGATGCCGTCGTCGCGCCGATCACGGCCGCGCGCCCATTCGATGGGATTGATGGCGCGCACTTCGACGAATCCGGTGCCGGGACCGTCGATGCCCAGCTTGACGCCGGCCACGTAGGATAAGTCGATGATGCGGTTGTCGACGAACGGTCCCCGGTCGTTGATGCGCACGATGATGCGGCGGCCGTTTTGCAGGTTGGTGACTTGTGCGTAGGTGGGCAGCGGCAGGGTTTTGTGGGCCGCCGTCATGGCGTACATGTCGTAAGTTTCGCGGGTGGAGGTGGGCTTGCTCTGGA
>SCQD01000150.1 GCA_004299145.1 Methylococcaceae bacterium
GGCGACACCCTGGCGCCCACGCTGACCGGCAGCAGCCCGGCGGACAAAGCCACGGCGGTGGCGCTGAGCGGCAACATGCTGCTGACCTTCAGCGAGGCCGTGGCGGCGGGCACCGGCAATCTGCTGCTCAGCGCCGGCGGCGATACCCGCACCATCGCGGCCGGCGATACCAGCCAGGTGACGGTCAGCAACAACACCGTCACCATCAATCCCACGCTGGATTTGAGCCCCAACGCCGTCTACAACCTGCAAATGGCCAGCGGAGTGATCACCGATCTCGCCGGCAACGCCTATGCCGGCTTGGCGACCGCCACCGCGCTGACTTTTACCATGGCGCCGCCGACCAGCGCCCTTGGCTTGAGTGCGCTCAACGGCAGCAACGGTTTTCGCCTGGACGGCGCGGCGACGGCGGATTTGTCAGGCTACGCGGTGCATACGGCCGGGGATATCAACGGCGACGGCTACGACGACCTGCTGATCGGCGCGCTGCGCGCCGATCCCTCCGGCAATACCGATGCCGGCGCGGCTTATCTGGTCTATGGCAAGGCTTTGAGCTTTGCTTCCAGCCTGGCGCTCAGCGCGCTGGACGGCATCAGCGGCTTCCGCCTGAACGGCGTGACGGCCGGCGATCTGGCCGGCAGCGCGCTCAGCGCCGCCGGCGACGTCAACGGCGACGGCGCACAGGACATGATCATCGGCGCGCCGGCGGCTGATCCCAATGGCGCGGATTCCGGCGCCAGCTACCTGGTGTTCGGCCAGGCAACGGGGTTCAGCTCATCCTTGAACCTGACCAATCTGAACGGCAGCAGCGGTTTTCGCCTGGACGGCCCGGCGCCGGCCGACAAGTCCGGCACGGCGGTCAGCACGGCGGGCGACGTCAACGGCGACGGCTACGATGACCTGATCATCGGCGCGCAAGGCGCCGATCCCAACGGCGCTTATTCCGGTGCCGCTTACCTGGTGTTCGGCAAGGCTTCCGGCTTCAGCGCCGCCACCAACCTGTCCGGCCTCAACGGCACCACCGGCTTCCGCCTGGAGGGCGTGGCGGCGCGCGATTATGCCGGGCACGCCGTCGGCACGGCGGGGGACATCAACGGCGACGGCTACGACGACCTGCTCGTCGGCGCGCACGGCGCCGACCCGAACGGCGGCTATTCCGGCGCCGGCTACGTGCTGTTCGGCAAAGCTTCGGGCTTCAGTTCCACCCTCAATCTGTCCACCCTCAACGGCACCACCGGCTTTCGTCTGGACGGCGCCGCCGCCCTGGACCGCGCCGGCTTTGCCCTGAACAGCGCCGGCGACGTCAACGGCGACGGCTACGACGATCTGATCATCGGCGCTTACGCCGCCGGCCCGAACAACAATACCCGCAGCGGCTCCAGTTACGTATTTTTCGGCAAGGCGTCGGGCTTCAGTTCCGCCGTCAATCTGTCCACGCTGAACGGTGCCACCGGCTTCCGGTTGGACGGCGTCGCCGCCGGCGATTTGTCGGGCCGAGCCGTCGACGCCGCCGGGGACGTCAACGGCGACGGTTTCGACGATTTGCTGGTCGGCGCCTGGGAGGCCGACCCGAACGGCGTTTATTCCGGCGCCAGTTATCTGGTGCTGGGCAAATCGTCCGGCTTCAATTCCGCCGTGAATCTGTCCAGCCTGGACGGCAACAGCGGTTTCCGCCTGGACGGCGTGGCGCTGGGCGACAAATCCGGCTGGTCGGTCAGTTCGGCCGGCGATCTCAACGGCGACGGCTTCGACGACCTGCTGCTCGGCGCGCAGTGGGCCGACCCCGGCAGCAAAACCAATGCGGGTTCCAGCTACGTGTTTTTCGGCAGCAACTCCACCGGTGCGGTCAATTACCTGGGCTCCGCCGCCGCCGAAGCGCTGGCGTCCACCGCCGCCACCGTGACGGCGGAACGCCTGGTGGGCGGCGGCGGCAACGACACCCTCACCGGCGGCGGCGGCGCGGATATTTTTTACGGCGGCAGCGGCACCGACTTGATCGTAGTGGCCGACCTGACCTTCAAACGGGTGGACGGCGGCGGCGGCAACGACACGCTGCAACTGACCGGCACCGGTTTGAGCCTCGACATGGCGAATTTCCGCAACAAAATCGCCGGCCTGGAAGCCATCGACATCACCGGCAGCGGCAACAACACCCTGACCCTGGCGGGGCAAGACCTGGCGCACCTGTCCGGCAGCAGCAATACGCTGACGCTGGAAGGCAATAGCGGCGATGCGCTGGTGCTCTCCGGCACCGGTTGGAGCGACAGCGGCACCATCGGCTACTACCACGTGTTCACCCAAGGCGCGAACCGGCTGCAGGTCAACCCGGCGCTGACCACCCCCGACGTCGTACTGCCGACCCTGGTCAGCAGCAGTCCGGCCGACAACGCCACCGGAGTCGCGATATCCAGCAACATCGTGCTGACCTTCAGCGAAGCGGTGGCGCTGGGCACCGGCAATATCGTCGTCAGCAACGGCAGCGATACCCGCACCATCGCCGTCACCAGCGCCACGCAAGTGGGCGTCAGCGGCAGCACCGTCACCATCAACCCGACGGCGGATTTGAATTACAACACCACTTATTACGTGCAGATCGCCGCCGGAGCCATCAAAGACCTGGTGGGTAATGCTTACGCCGGCATCAGCGACACCACCACGCTGAATTTCACCATCCCGCCCGCCAGCATCATCAGCCTGTCCACGCTGAGCGGCGGCAATGGTTTCCGCCTCGACGGCGTGGCGGCGCACGATTACGCCGGGCGCAGCCTCAGCAGCGCCGGGGACGTCAACGGCGACGGCCTGGACGATTTGCTCATCGCCGCGCCGGAAGCCGATCCGGGCGCCGTGGGCGCAGCCGGTTCCAGCTATGTGGTATTCGGCCAGTCGACCGCGTTCGGCGCCACGCTCAATCTGTCCACCCTCAACGGCACCACCGGCTTGCGCCTGGACGGGGTAGCGACGCTGGATTACTCGGGGCGCTCGGTCAGTGGAGCGGGGGACGTCAACGGCGACGGCTATGCCGACATCATCGTCGGCGCCTCCTGGGCCGATGCCAACGGCAACACCCGCGCCGGTTCCAGCTATCTGGTATTCGGCAAAGTCTCCGGTTTCGGCGCAACGCTGGACCTCTCCAGCCTCAGCGGCACCGGCAGCGGCATGCGCCTGGACGGCGTGGCCGCCAGCGACTACGCGGGTTTTGCCGTCAGCACGGCCGGGGATATCAACGGCGACGGCTTCGACGACCTGCTCATCGGCGCCTACCGGGCCGATCCCGGCGGCATCAGTTCCGCCGGCTCCAGCTACCTGGTGTTCGGCAAAGCGGCGGGATTCGCGGCCAGCCTGAACCTGTCCACCCTCAACGGCAGCACCGGCTTCAGGATGGACGGCGTGGGCTGGTACGACGCTGCCGGGCGCAGCGTCGGTGTGGCTGGGGACGTCAACGGTGACGGCTACAACGACCTTGTCATCGGCGCGCCGACCGCCGATCCCAACGGCAGCGATTCCGGCTCCGCTTATGTGGTGTTCGGCAAAGCATCAAGTTTTGCCTCCAGCCTCAACCTGTCCACCCTCAACGGCACGACCGGTTTTCGCCTGGACGGCGCGGCGGCGGGTGATTTGGCGGGCCGTGCGGTGGCGACGGCGGGCGATATCAACGGCGACGGCTATGCCGATTTAATCGTCGGCGCCAAAGGCGCCGACGCCAACGGCAGCGGTTCCGGCTCCAGCTACGTGGTGTTCGGCAAAGCGTCCGCTTTCACTTCTGCGCTGAACCTGTCCACCTTGAACGGCAGCACCGGTTTCCGCCTGGACGGCGCGGCGGCGGGGGATGGCGCGGGCGTCGCGGTGAGCGGCATGGGCGATTTCAACGGCGACGGTTACGACGATTTGCTCGTGGGGGCTGATTACGCCGACCAGGGCGCCAACAACGCCGGCGCCGCCTACGTGATCTATGGCCAGGCGGCGGGCTTTGCCTCCACCGTCAACCTGTCCAGTCTCAACGGCAACAGCGGTTTTCGCCTGGACGGCGTGGCGGCGAGCGATTTTGCCGGGCAAACGGTCAGCGCGGCGGGCGACGTCAACGGCGATGGTTTCGACGACGTGCTGGTCGGTGCCAAGAGCGCCGATCCCAACTTTATCCTGGATGCCGGCTCCAGCTATCTGGTGCTGGGCGGCAATGCCACCAGCGCGGTGAACTTTTTGGGCACCGGCGCGGCGGACACATTGAACGCCAGCACGGCGGCGGCGGAGCGTTTCGTGGCCGGCGCGGGCGACGACGCCATGACCGGTGGTGGCGGTGGCGACGTGTTTTACGGCGGTCTGGGCAACGACACCGTCAACGTGCCGGCGCTGACTTTCCAGCGCGCCGACGGCGGCGGCGGCAGCGACACGCTGGCGCTGACCGGGGCCGGTATGAGCCTGACCCTGGTCAATTGGCACTACAAAATCGAATCCATCGAAATCATAGACCTGACCGGCAGCGGCAACAACACCCTCACGCTGACCGCCGTGGACGTACTGAACGCCTCGGACGCCGGCAACACGCTGATGATCAAAGGCAATGCGGGCGACGTCGTCAATGCCGTGCTGGGCGCGGGTTATACGACGGGTGCGGATCAGATGATCGGTTTGGTGACATATCACACTTACAGCAACGGCCAGGCGGTGTTGCTGGTCGGCACGACGATTACCGGGTCGGACATACACGTCAGTTGACCCCCCTGGGAGCGCGGGCGTCCCGCCCGCGCTCCCAGGGGTCGCTCGTTCCCAAGCTCCAGCTTGGGAACGAGTCAAGCCAGCATTGATAATCTGCTCGCAACACCAAGCCGCTGCCGGCTTGCTTGTGAGCAGCCTGTGGTAGTACTTTAAACCGTCGGGTGACTGAACACACAGGAGGACACGATGGCGATTGCCGAAAAACTTTCCATTACTTTGCCCGCTGAAATGGTGCGTGCGATCCGCAAAACAGTTGGCGCGGGTAATTACGGCTCCGATAGCGCAGTCATCCGCGAAGCCGTGCGTGACTGGATGGAACGCGAACAGCGCCTGGTGTCGCTGGATATGGCGATTGCGCGCGGTATTGCCGATGCCGACGCCGGTCGGGCGCAGGACATCGGGACAGTGCGCGCAGCCATGCGGAGTCGCTTTGAATCATGTTGGACGAAGCGCCGATCCGCGAAGCATTCGCCATCGTCAACACCGCCGCCATGACGGTGGAGGAGCTGGAAGCTCAGGAACGGCGACACGACTTCATTCGTTTACAGCGCGGAGCACAGGAAAAAGCGCATGAAGATGGGTGGCGGGAAGGACGCAAAGAAGGCGAAATCGAAGCGCGCCAGGACGTCGCCCGTAATCTGCTGTCCGTGCTGGATGACGCCGCCATCGCTGCGGCCACCGGTTTGTCGCTGCAGGAAACAGCTCGGTTGCGCATGGAGGCCTGAGCGTGTTTGCCGAACCGCTTAACCCCGGCTTGGCGGTCATCCACGCCAATCGCCTGGAAAGCCTGCGCGATTTGATCGTGGCCTGGACCCAGGCGCACCCGCTGGCGCCGCTGGAAAACGAGGTGGTGCTGGTGCAGAGCAACGGCATGGCGCAGTGGCTGAAACTGGCGCTGGCCGAGGCCGATGGTTTGGGCATCTGCGCCGCCGTGCAGATGCAACTGCCGGGCCGCTTTCTCTGGAGCGCTTATCAGGCGGTGCTGGCCGCCGAGGGCGTGCCGGACGCCTCGCCGTTCGATAAAGCCGCGCTGACCTGGCGCTGGTTCCGCCTGTTGCCGACGCTGGGGCTGAACGGCAGTTCCCGCTTCGCGCCGTTACAGCGCTTTCTCGCCGACGACAGCGACGCCCGCAAGCGCCATCAGCTGGCCGAATGCCTGGCCGACCTGTTCGATCAGTATCAGGTCTACCGCGCCGACTGGCTGCACGACTGGGCCGAGGGGCGCGAGCAATTGCGCGACGCCCACGGCCAGCCGCAAGCACTGCCCGCCGAACACGCCTGGCAGGCCGAACTGTGGCGCGTGGTGTTGCAGGACATGCCGGCTGAACAGCGGCGCGTCAGCCGCGCGTTTTTGCACGAGCGCTTCATCGCCGCGCTGGCAAGCGCAACGCAGCGCCCGGCCGGCTTGCCGCGCCGCATCGTGGTGTTCGGCATCTCCTCCCTGCCGCAGCAAATGCTGATGGCGCTGGCCGCCCTGAGCCGGTTCTGCCAGGTGCTGCTGTGCGTGCACAACCCCTGCCGCTATTACTGGGCCGATATCATCGAGCACCGCGAGTTGCTGCGTGCCGAGCGCCGCCGCCAGGCCCACAAGCCGCAGATGCCGCTGGATCTGCAAGACGAAGAACTGCACCTGCACGCCAACCCGTTGCTGGCCGCCTGGGGCAAACAAGGCCGGGACTATATCCGCCTGCTGGACGAATTCGACGAGCCGGAGCGTTACCGCGACTGGTTCCAGCGCATCGATATGTTCGAAGACTGTACAGAAACGGACCCGCCCAGCCTGTTGCAACAGGTGCAGCAGGCGATACTCGACTTGGCGCCGCTGCCGCAAGACCCACAGCAACGGCCACGCATCCGCCGTGACGATGACTCCGTGGTGTTCCATATCGCCCACAGCCCGCAGCGCGAAGTGGAAATCCTGCACGATCAACTGCTGGCGCTGTTCGCCGTCGGCCGGCAGGCGGGCCGCTCTTTGCTGCCGCGCGACGTCATCGTCATGGTGCCGGATATCGACACTTATGCCCCGCACATCCGCGCCGTGTTCGGCCAGATCGACGCCGCCGACGCCCGCTACCTGCCGTTCAGCCTGGCGGACCAGCGCGAACGCGGCCAAAACCCGCTGCTGATCGCCGTGGAAAGCCTGCTGCAACTGCCGCAAGCGCGCTTTGCCGTCAGCGACGTGCTGGATTTGCTGGAAGTGCCGGCGCTGCGCGGGCGCTTCGGCGTGGCGGAAGCCGACCTGCCGAAGCTGCACCGCTGGATCGAAGAGGCGGGCATACGCTGGGGACTGCACGCCGAACAGCGCGCCGGCCTGGGGCTGGGCACCGGGCTGGAGCAAAACAGCTGGCGCTTCGGCCTCAAGCGCATGCTGCTCGGCTATGCCGTGGGCGACGGCGCGGCCTGGGACGAAATCGAGCCGTACCCGGAAATCGGCGGTCTTGACGCCGCCTTGATCGGCCCGCTGGCGGCGCTGCTGGATGCGCTGGAGGTTTATTGGCAGGCTTTGCACCGGGATGCCACGCCGGCGCAGTGGGGCGAACGCTTGCGCGGATTGCTGGATGCATTTTTCCTGCCGTGCGGCGAGCGCGACGAACTGACGCTGGAGCGGCTCGCCGAAAGCCTGGAGCAATGGGAAGAACAGTGTGCAGCGGTCGGGCTGGACGAGGCCTTGCCGCTGTCGGTGGTGCGCGAAGCCTGGCTGGCGGCGCTGGATCAGCCCAGCCTGTCGCAACGCTTTCTGGCCGGGCGGGTAAACTTTTGCACGCTGATGCCCATGCGCGCCATTCCTTTCAAAGTGGTGTGCCTGATGGGCATGAACGACGGCGATTACCCGCGCAGCCAGCTGCCGCTCAGCTTCGACCTGATGAGCGGACCCGGCGGCTACCGGCCCGGCGACCGTTCGCGCCGGGAAGACGACCGCTACCTGTTTCTGGAAGCCTTGCTGTCCGCCCGCGAAAAACTGTACCTCAGTTGGCTAGGCCGTTATCCGCAGGACAACAGCGAGCGCCCGGCTTCGCTGCTGGTGGGTCAGCTGCGCGATTATCTGGCCGCCGGCTGGCGGGCGGATGTGGTCGAGGTTGCGATGGAATCCGACTGTCCAGGGTCAGCTGTGCCTACCCCGCCCCCCAATGCTGTTGAATTAAAAACCGAAGAACCGTCATACCGGCAGGGAAGCCGGAAAGCCGCCGCGAAGCGGAAAAACCAAGGCTTCTTGAATCCAGGGCACATGGACGTGAACCCCGACTTACCGTCCATGGCACCTGGACCCCGGCTTCCCTGCCGGGGCGACGAACCTCTGAGGCTTATTTCAACAACATTGACCCTACCCCTCGACCTGCTGGAACGGCTGACGGTGGCGCACCCGTTGCAAGCGTTCAGCCGGCGCTATTTTTTATCCAGCAGGGACGCAGAACACGATCCGCGTTTGTTTTCTTATGCGCACGAGTGGCGCGCCGCCCACGACGGCGAGCAGGCCGGATGCGAGGAGCCGGCCTGCCTGGCGCCGCTCACGCTGGATGCGCCGTTGACGCTGGATCAATTGAGTGGTTTTCTGCGCCACCCGGTCAAAGCGTTTTTCAACCAGCGCCTCAACCTCTGGTTCGAGCAGGACGACAGCGCGGCTGAAGACGTGGAGCCGTTTGTATTCGATGCCTTGCAGGAATACGCGCTGGGCCAGGAACTGTTGCAGGCGGCGCTGACGGCACCACCCGGCCAGGCCCGCTCGGCTTTCGAAGCACAGCAGGTCAGGCAGCTACGCCAGGGCCGGCTGCCCCTAGCCGGCTTTGCCGCGCCGGCGCAGCAGCGTTATGCCGATCCCGCCTGGAGCGCTTATCGCATCGCCGCATCGGTGTTTGCCGAATGGCCTGTCGTGCAGGAAGTACCGCTGGAAATCGTACTGGAGTCCGGGCTGGAAGACTGGCTGCCGGGGTTGCGCCAAAACGCCCAGGGGGAATGGGCGCAGATCCTGGTGCGTCCCATGAGCGTCAAAGCCAAAGGCGGTCAGCCCAAGTGGCACAATCTGGTGGGGCCATGGGTACGGCACCTGGCCGGCTGCGCGCAGGGGCTGCCGCTGCACACCCTGCAAATCGGCGCGGACGGCATCGCAAGACTGCCGCCGCTGCAACAGGATGCCGCCCATGCCCGGCTGCAAATCTTGCTGGAAGCCTGGCAACAGGGCATGCGCCGACCGTTGCCGCTGGCGTGCAAAACCGCCTTTGCCTGGCTGCAGGAAGACGCGGACGCTGCCCGGCAAAAGGCGCAAGCCGAATACGAAGGGGGCTACAACCGTCCCGGCGAAGTTCAGCAAGACGCCTATCTGGCGCGCGCCTATCCCGATTTCGGGCGATTGACGATGGCCGAAGCCGATGGTGATTTCGTGGCGTGGCTGGAGCGGCTCTATCGGCCGCTATGGCGTACTTATAAAGGAGTCGGCTGAGGCAGCCGGAAGTCGTGCCCGTGTCAGGCGCATAGACTACAAATTCAGCAAACGCCGCGCTGCTTCTTCCGGCATTCCCTGCTCCATCAGGCGGGCCAGCGCTTCGTGCAATCCTTTTTCCCTGCCTTGCTCCAGACCTCGCTCCAGACCTTGCTCAATGCCTTGCTCAATGCCTTGCTCAATGCCTTGCTGTAGCCCCTGTTCCAGACCTCGCTCGATGCCTTGCTTCAAGCCCGCTTCCAGCCCCTTTTCCATGCCGCGCATCATGCCTTTATCCTCCGCCGACACGATCTTGCTCTCCACGTCGAGCAAAGACTGCATGCGCACTTCATAAATCACGCGTTCCTCCTTGTCGAACATCCGGTCCACCGCCGCCACCGCCTTGACGATATCGGCATCGTTCGCCAGGGACGCCGGCATGCGCCGTTTATCCAGTTGGTGGGCACGCGTCAGAAAAGCGCTCCAGCGGTCCAGCGCCGTAATCAATTCCGCATCGCTTTTTTTGAATTTGCGCAGCTCGACGTAGTGCAGTTCGAACATGTCGTGTAGCCGGTCATCCCGGCCGCTGGTGGTGTTGGTAATGCGATAGCAGTTGTGGAAGTCCTCGCTGTCGACAAAATTGAAATCGAGGATGTTGATGCTGATCGTTTTTTGCAATTCTTTGAACAATTGGCCTTCGCTGAGCTGTTCGGTAACGAGCTTGGACCAGTAATAAATCGCCCGCTTGTCGAAATACAAATCCTCGCTGATCTGCATTTCCACGTTAAACCAGCGCCCGCGCTCGCTCATGGCCTTGATGTCGAGAATGGTCATTTTGCCGGCCTGGTAGTCGGCCAGGTTATAGGGATTTTTCAAGTGGAGATCGGCGACGCGGTCTTCTTCGGCGACGATGGCGTTGATCAGCGAAATCAACAAATCCTTGTTCTGTTCGCTGCCGAACAGCTTTTTGAAAGCGAAGTCGACGCGGGGGTTGATGTGGCACATAAGTAACCTGTATCGATGACGGAAGACACGGCAATGCGCTGGAGTCTCTCCCAGAGGGAGAGGGGGAACAAGGTCGCCGCGATTTTCATGGCAACCCAGCCTTGCCGCGAGTGTTCCGTGGTTAAACGTGGCGCGGGGAGCCCGGAAGCACCAGCTGTCCGGGTTCCCCGCGCGGCATCCGGGCTAAGGCTTGGCGCCACCGCCCTGATGGGCGTCGTGCCCCGCCGGCGCTCCCTGGTTTTGTCCATGCTGCATCATGGGCATCATCATCTGCATCATGTTGTCATGGTGCTCTTTCATCAGTTTGAGCTGCTCGTCTTTCAGGCGGTTACGCTCGGCGTCATTCTTGGCGTCGCGGATCTGGTGCATCATGTCGTGCATTTTCAGCATCTGATCCTGCATCTGCCGCATGTGCTGATCGTTCATTCCGCCACCCATCATGCCCATCATCCCCATGCCGCCGTGTGGCGGGGCGGGGGTTGGTTCGGCAAGCACGGGGGCGGACAGCAAAGCGCAGCAAAATAAGGTAACGGTGTAGTGGACTATGGTTTTCATGGCGAAATCTCCGCAAGTTGAGTGTTGATGTTCCTGTCGTAGAAAAACGAAAACGCGCCGTCAATACACCATCAGCACTTCGATGGGTGCGCCGGCAACGTTTAAGCTGACGCTGTCGGTGCCGAATTCCCGCAGTGGGCTGCCGTCGACTTCAACCCGCCGCAATGCGCGCGGCAGCGGCGGTTTGATCACGATCCGTGTCGGCGTCGATACAAAATCACCGGATACATGCAGGGACAGACTGTCGTCGCTTTCCTGGCGTAAAGCATAGCTGAGCAAGCCATAGTAGGTGGGCAAATTGCGCACGCGGATTTCAAAGCCATCGGCCAGCCACCGGCCGTCCAGGCCCGCCGCGATCACCAGCGCGTGTTCCGCTTCCTGTTCGAACACAAACAGGCTGCGGAATGACAGCATGTATTCGGCGGCTATCCAGGTGTGCGGCAAATCGCCGACGTGTCCCGGCGTTTTGGGATCGTGCCAGGCGATTTCCGGCCACTGGTTCCAGGCCGGCGGACGCCTATCCGCCAGCAGCGACGCCAGCAGTTCCAGCGCCGCTGACCGCTGTCCCAGCCGCACCAAAGCGCCGACCACGCGGATTTCATACGGCGTGTAGTTGGTCCAGGCGATTTCGTCGCGGCAACGCCGGCGGAAATTGTCCAGGTATTTGGCAAAAGTCCGCTCGACGGCAATCGGCGGCAACAGCCAGGGTAGCTCATCGTAGAGCAACGAGACGGCAATCGCGCTGGCGGTGGGGTCGAAGTCGGCCCATTCCACCGAGCCGGGCAGGAAATCGATGCCGCGCTGCTGCATGGTGGTCGTGACCGACACCGCCAGGGTGCGGCGAAAATCATCGCGCAAGGCCGTCCATTGCTGCAATCGCGCGTTGTCCTGCAATGCTTCGGCCATCTCCACCGCGTCGTTGAGCCCGCGTAGCGCCCAAAAATCGTCCCAATAAGCGTGCACCGGGTGGGCCAGGTAGCCTTCGTGGCTCACCGACTCCGGCAGCAAACCCCAGCAGGCCGATTTGTCCGGTTGCTGATAAGCAGTCGTCAGGCGGCGGTTGCGCAAGCTTTCCAGATAATCCAGCGCTTTGCATACGCTGGGCCACAGCTCCCGCAAAAACGCCAGGTCGCCGCTGAAGCGGAAATATTCCATTACCACGAACACAAACTCGCCCTGGCTGTCGTACTCGGCCAGCCAGTCGGCGCCGTCGCTGTCCACGCAGCAGGGTACGCAACCTTCGTCGTTCAGGTAAGGCGCGTACCAGCGGATAAAGTCCCGCGCCGCCGCATCGCAACCCAGGCGCAGCAAGGCCGCAGCCATCAGCGCGCCGTCGCGGATCCAGGATCGGGTATAGCGCCGCGGTCCCGGCTGAATCGCCGGGCCGTCGCGGTTGATGAGAATGTGGGCGGCGGCGGTTTTAAACGCCTCGAAACCGGCCTGGGCGTCGCCGGGCAGGCGGATGTCCACGCCGGCCAACTGGTTTTGCCAGGCGCGCTGGGCGTTGCCGAACGCTTTGGCGCCGGGGAAGCTTTTCAAGCGCTGGACCTCGGCGGCGCTGGTGGTACCGAACGGAACGGCCAGGTAAACGTCGCGCACGGCGCCGGGCGCCAGCGTGAACTCATAGGCAAAAGCGGCGGAAGCGTAGCCGAACTCGTCGTCGATGCCGAGCTGGGCCAAGGGTGCGCCTTTTTTCAAATACTGGAGAATGTCGCCTTGTTCAAACGCCGCGCAACCGAAGCGGTTCACCGTATCCAACGACAATACCGCCCGCTCGTCGTTCACCCAGACGGCGCCGTCCCGATACACCAGCCGATGTATCGGGCTGGCGCCGCCCAGGTTTTTGTAGGCCTGCCAGGGCGGGGTGACCTGGAATGGGCGGATGGCGACGAACAATTTCAGCGGCAGCGGACGGTTGCCGACATTTTCGCAGCGATAACGCGCGTACAACACCGCTTTACCCGATGCGTCGTCGGCACAGGCGGTGATGGTCAGCGCCAGTTCGCCCAGGTTCCAGCGCGCAGCAGGAATCGGCAGATAGCCTTGCTCCAACAGCTGGACCGGCTGGGCGTCGGCCCAGGTGAGCAGTGGGCCGTCATCCAAATAGACCAAAGGCTCCAGCGAAAACCGGCCTTCGTCCACTTCCAGCATGCCCTCCTCGTTGAGAATGGCGCGGGTGTTGCCGTTCGGCACGCCCACCGGCGTCCACAGCGTTTGTTCGCCGCACCAGTATTTGGGGTAATGGCCGCGCGGCGCGTCCTGGGCCAAGTGGTGGAAAAACGCGTGCAGGGAGCGGGAAAAATCGTAGGGTTTGACGGCAATATGGGCGATGCCGCCCGCCGTGTCGATGCGCAGATAGCGCGCCGCGCACTGCGGCAGATAGAGCGGGCTTTGCCCGCCTTCCGCCAGATTGGCGTCGAATACGCAATACCACTGTTCCGCGTCGTTGGAGGTGAATACCTGGAAAGCCTCGGCACCGCTACCGGCCCAGTGGAGCACCAGCCCGCCGAATTCGCGCTCTTCCAGAAAATCCAGCAACAGCCAGGGTTGTGCGTCATCCGGCGCGCACTGCCAATAGCTGGCGGCCGACTCATCCAGCACGCAGCAAGGTTCGCAGCCGGGCAAAAAGCTGGAGGCCTGTACCTGGGGAGTGGCGCGATAGGTCAGATCGACAAATTCCAGATCGGCGATCCACACGCTGCCGGTGCCGCCGGGGCCGGCGGCGATCACCATTTCGATGGCGCCGACTCGCGCCATGGCGCCGCCGCCCGCCGGCCCCCAGGCAAAATCGATCCGGCTGTTGCGGATTTTCAGTGTGCGCCATTCGGGAGTGAAATCGAAAGCCTCTTCCTGATAGCGCCACACGTTGTGGCCGCCGGCATCGACCAGCTTGAACTCGAACTTGTTGCGCGGTGCCTCACCGCGGATCTGCAAGGCAAAAGCGTAAGTTTCCGGCAGGGACAGGTCGAACGGCTTGCGCACCACCACAAAGCCGCCGCTGCCGCAAAAGTCGAAATCCAGGCGCATGGCGGCGCGACCGTCCGGGCCCTGGTCCGGGGTTATAGTCAGCTTGGCCTGGCCGGAGCTGACCGTACTCCAGCCGGCAAGGTCTCGGAAATCATCCAGGGATAGGCTTTGCATGGGAAGGCTCCTCACAAACGGGAAATGGGCGGGGACAGTGTAGCGGAATCCGGGTGGGGG
>SCQD01000151.1 GCA_004299145.1 Methylococcaceae bacterium
CGCTGGTTTTTGCCCTGATACCGCTTGCTGTGCTGGGCCTGCTCGGCGGCGCCGCATGGCCCGCGCAATTATTCTGGCTGCTGTGGGCCGCGCCGCTGCTGCTGTTGCTTGCGCTGCAATTGTTGTGGGGCGAAAGCACGGTTTTTTCCGGGCTGAAATCCGGCGATTGGGGGCGCGTGACATGCGCCGCGCTGTCCGGCCTGATGGTCTGCAACCTCGCCGCAACCAGCTATCATGCGGCGGGTGGCAAGCTGATATTTAACCTGCCCGGCCCGCTGTCCGCGCAGCCCGGCTATGCCTTATTCGGCTTGTTATGCCTGCAGCTCGGCGATGTCGTCGCGGAAAACTGGCGCGGCAAACAACGCGGCGAACTGTTCCGGCAAAAGAAAAAATTCCCGATTCCCGTTGTCGTCAAAAAAAGCTGACCATGTTCCAACTGCTCCGCCCCGCATTGTTCCGGCTTGACCCGGAAACCGCGCACCACCTCACGCTCGGCGGCCTGCAAGCCGCGTATTCATCGGGCTTGAGCCGCATCATTGCGCCGCATCCGCCCGGTCGCCCGCGCGGCGTGATGGGGCTGAATTTCCCCAACCCGGTCGGCCTCGCCGCCGGGCTCGACAAAAATGGCGACTGCATAGATGGCCTGGCGGCGCTCGGTTTCGGCTTCATCGAAATCGGCACGGTCACGCCGCTGCCCCAGCCCGGCAACCCCAGGCCGCGCCTGTTCCGCCTGCCGCAGGCGCAGGCCATCATCAACCGCATGGGCTTCAATAACTGCGGTGTGGACAAGCTGATCGCGAACGTGCGGCGCGCCGACTATCGCGGTATCCTCGGGATCAATATCGGCAAAAACGCCGTCACGCCGATCGAAAATGCGGTGGACGATTATCTGATTTGCCTGCGCAAGGTGTATGCGCACGCCAGCTACGTCACCGTCAACATTTCCTCGCCCAACACCAAGAACCTGCGCCAGTTGCAGGACGAGGGCGCACTTGACAATCTGCTGGCGCCGCTCAAGGCCGAACAGCAAAAACTCGCCGACACGCATGGAAAATATGTGCCAATCGCCCTGAAAATCGCGCCGGACATGGAGGGCGAACAGATATCGCAAATCGCGCGCCTGCTGGTGCGGCACCGCATTGACGGCGTGATCGCCACCAACACCACGCTGTCGCGCGAGGGCGTGGAAAATCTGCCGCACGGCACGGAAGCCGGCGGTCTGAGCGGCGCGCCGGTACGCGAAAAATCCACAGCCGTGATCCGCAAGCTCGCCGCCGAACTGCAAGGCGCGCTGCCCATCATCGGCGTGGGCGGCATCCTGAGCGGGCCGGACGCCGCAGAAAAAATCGGCGCAGGAGCGGCTTTGGTGCAGCTATACAGCGGCCTGATCTACCGCGGCCCGGCGTTGGTCGGTGAATGCTGCGCGGCGCTCGAAACCCTGTAGGCAAATTATTTTGTTCCGGCAATGGCAGGAACAAAAGGCGCGATAAATTGCGCGCAGCAGCGGAAAGGAGACGCCATGACCCCCGCAAACCGCTACACCGCAACAGCCATCGCCCTGCACTGGCTGGCAGCGCTGCTCATTTTCACCAACTTTCCGCTCGGGGTTTATATGCATGAACTGGCGCTTTCGCCGCTCAAGCTGAAGCTGGTCAACTACCACAAATGGCTGGGCGTCACGATTTTCCTGCTGACCGCGATGCGCCTGGCATGGCGTGCGGCGCACACCCCGCCGCCGCTGCCGGAAACCATCCCGCCCTGGCAGCAACGCGCCGCGCACGGCCTGCATTTTTTACTTTATGCGCTGCTGCTGGCCATTCCCCTTTCGGGCTGGCTGATGAGTTCGGCCAAGGGCGTTCCCGTGGTTTATCTGGGGCTGGTGCAATTGCCCGATCTGGTCGGCAAAGACAAGGCACTGGGTGATCTGCTGGCAGAAATTCACGAGGTACTGAACTTCGGGCTGCTGGCGCTGGTCGGTATGCACGCCGCCGCGGCCCTCAAGCACCACTTTATCGACCGCGATTCCACGCTGCGCCGCATGCTGCCCTCCGGTAAAGGAATTCAGCCATGAAAAATCTGTGCCGCCATGTATTGCCGCTGGCCGGATTATTGCTGGCCGGCGCGCCGTTCCACACGCAAGCCGCCGAATTCAACCGGGTGCAAACCGGCAAGAGCACGCTGGCTTTTGCGTACAAACAGATGGGCGTGCCGATGGAAGGCAGCTTCCACAAATTTACGGCCCGCATCGCCTTCGACCCAGCCAGAGCAGATGCCGCCCAGGCACGGTTTGAAGTCGATCCCGCCAGTATCGACACCGGCTTTGGCGAGGCCGACAGCGAAGTGCTGGGCAAACAATGGTTCGACACCAAGGCATACCCCGCCGCCCAATTTGTTTCCACGGGCGTCAAGGCCTTGGGCGGCAATCGCTATGAAGTGCTCGGCAAATTTACCCTCAAGGGCAAATCGCGGGACATTTCTGCCCCCTTCACCTTCAAGCAGGAAGGCTCGGTCGGCGTATTTGACGGCGCGTTCACCCTGAATCGCTTGGATTATGCGATCGGTGAAGGCGCCTGGTCGGATCCGAGTGCTGTCGCCAATGAAATTCAGGTCAAGTTTCACATCGTGGCCGACGCGGTGTCGGCCAAGAAATAACCCCGCCCCCACCAACCACCCAGGAGAAATATCATGAAGAAAGTCGCCGCATTTGCCGTTGCCGCTTCCCTGTCCTCCTTCGCCCTTGCCGCACCCGAAACCTACATCATCGACGGCAAACATACCCTGCCACGCTTCGAGTACAACCACTTCGGCTACTCCACGCAACTCAGCCGGTTTGACAAAGCCAGCGGCAAGATCACGTTGGACCGCGCCGCAGGGACGGGCTCTGTCGATGTGGTGATCGACGCCAAATCCGTGAATACCGGCTACCCGCTCTTCAATGAGCATATCCAGGGCGAAGATTTCTTCGATACCGCGAAATATCCCGCCATCACCTTCAAATCCGGGACACTGAAATTCGACGGCGACAAGCTGGTTGCCGTGGAAGGCGAGCTGACCGTCAAGGGCGTGGCAAAGCCGGTGACGCTCACGGTGACATCCTTCCATTGCATGCCCCACCCCATGCTCAAGAAAGATGCCTGCGGGGCCAACGCCACCGCCAAAATCAGGCGCTCCGAATTCAACGCCGGCAAACATGCGCCATATGTGAGCGACGAAGTGACCCTGACGATTCCTGTCGAAGCAGTCAAGGAATAAACCGGCGCGGTCAGGCCATTTTGAAATAGCGGATGCCGCGTCTCCGGCGATATCGGGCAGTAAATAAATCGGGCCGTTTACCCGCTGCCTTCCCGCATTTTGGCCTTGACAGCAAAGCACGGGATAGGTTCTACTTACATGCACTTACCCGCGCTTGCCCGTGCAGTGCGGGCAGGGTTCGCAGTAAACCCATTCAACACGCTGCGGTACAACATGGCTCACGACCAAAAATCTGGGGGCGGATCGCACTTTTTTCTGTGCTGGCATTCCATCGCCAAAGCCGCGCTGACGCAGAACGGTTTGCAGCAGTGCCTGGCCGCCGCATTCGCCGCGCTGGCGGTATTTGGCTCATCCGCCTGTTATGCCCAAACACCCCAACCCGGCCTGCATCCGCTTAACGAGCCTTGCATAAGCTGCCACCTGGCGGGCATCGACACCACTGCCGCCAATGCCGAAAAACTTGTCGCAAGCCAGGAGCAATTGTGCGGTCGATGCCATGACAATACCATGCAAATGAGCCACCCCAGCGGCTTCGCACCAGCACCCGGAAAGACTATCCCGGCTGCCTACCCGCTCGACTGGAAAGGCGAGCTTACTTGCAGCACATGCCACAAGGTACACAGTGACGCGCCGGACAAGCTGCGCAACGCTGCGCGCAGGCGTTATATGTGTTTCGAC
>SCQD01000152.1 GCA_004299145.1 Methylococcaceae bacterium
CTTCACAACATACAAGATGGCATCGACGATCAACCTGCGTGCATGGCGGCATGCGCTGCCGCGCCTGTCGCCAGGTTGGAAGTGCGATTGAATGAGTACCCATTCGGCGTCGGTTAGATTACTCGGATATGTCATGGTTTGCCCGCTACGCAAAAAATTCTTGACTTTACCAGATATTCTTTTGCCAGACAGCTTCTTACAGCCCCTCCCCCCTCTGCAATGCCACATAATCGGTTTTGCCCGTGCCCAGCAACGGTAATTCCGCCAGCGTCACCACCCGGCGCGGCACGGCGATTTCCGGCAGGCCGCAGGCTTTGGCTTGGGCTTGCAACAACTCGCGGGTTAAGCCGGTGTCGGTGGTGAACAGCACGATGGCCTCGCCTTTTTTGGCATCGGCCTGGGCCACGGCGGCGTGGCGGTGCTGCGGCGAAACCTGCTCGGCGATGGCTTCCACCGCGCCCAGCGACACCATTTCCCCGGCAATTTTGGCGAAGCGCTTGACCCGGCCCAGGATATTCAAGTGCCCGTCCGCGCCCAGCTCGACGATATCGCCGGTGTCATACCAGCCGTCGCCCGCGCTGGATGCTGGCGGCACCAGCACGCCGGGTTGGTCCGCCAGCAAATAGCCCAGCATCAAATTGGGACCGCGCACGAACAGCCGTCCGCCGTGCGCAATGCCGGCCACCGGCACGATGCGGTGTTCGATGCCCGGCAGCAGACTGCCCACCGTGCCGACCCGGTAGCTCATCGGCGTGTTCACCGCCAGCACCGGCGCGCATTCGGTGGCGCCGTAACCTTCCAGTATGCGGATGCCGAATTTGTCCTGCCAGGCGATGCGCACCTCCTCGCTGAGCTTTTCCGCCCCGGACACCACGTAGCGCAAGCGGTAAAAATCGTAGGGATGGGCGCACTTGGCGTAATTGCCCAGGAACGTGCTGGTGCCGAACAGCACCGTGCAGTTGCGGTCGTAGACCAGTTCGGGAATGACGCGGTAGTGCAGCGGTGAGGGATAGAGAAACAAGCGGCTGCCGGTGACCATGGGCATGATGACGCCGCAAGTCAGGCCGAAAGCGTGGAACACCGGCAGGGCGACGAAAAACTTGTCCAGAGGGGAGAAGTCCACCACGGCGCGCACTTGCGCCACGTTGGCCAGCAGCGCGCCGTGGCTGAGCACCACGCCTTTGGGCTGGCCTTCCGAGCCGGAGGTGAACAGCACCACCGCCGCCTCGTCCACTTGGCCCTGCGGCAAGGCCAGGCGCGGCAGCCACTGCGCATACGCCAGCACCCAGGCTTTGTCGATCCAGGTCAGCGCACTCGCCACATCTTCCAGATACAGCACGCGGACTTCGGTCAATTCCGCCACGGTTTGTTCCAGGCGGGCGCTACGCACAAATTCGCGCGACGTAAATAGCGTGGCGATTTTCGCCACCCGGCAGGCGCTGTTCAACCCGCTGCTGCCGGCGGTGTAATTGAGCATGGCCGGCACGCGCCGCCAGGCGCTCAAGCCGAACAGCAGACAGATGGTGGTGCTGATATTGGGCAGCAGCAGGCCGACGATTTCATCGGGGGCGGTGAACTTGGCCGCCAGACGGCCCAGGCCCAGACACTTGCGCAGCAAGCGGCCATAGCTTTCTTCCTGCTGGCGCACGTCTTCCAGCAGCGGCACGCGGCGGCCATGAATGGCTATGGCGTCCAAAAAAGCGCTGAACAGCGTTTGCACCGGCCTGGAAGCAAACAGCATTTCCTGCATCAGCCGGCGCATGCTCTCCCCGGCCCGGCGCCGGCGCAGCTTGGCGGTGGGCGCAGCCGGCATGGGAATGGCGGTGATCGGCAACAGGGTCAGCGTGACGCGCGGCAACAGGCGGCGCGGATAATCGCCGGACAGGCGGCTGAAATAGGAGCGGGACGGGCCGTCCAACCGTACCGGCAGGATGTCGGCGCCGGATTTGGCGGCGACGAAGGCCGGGCCTTCGTAGACTTTCATCAGGCTGCCGGTGACGGTAATGCGCCCTTCCGGAAAAATCACCACCGGCTTGCCGGCATCCAGCAGGCGGATCACCGTTTTCATCGCCATGGGGCTGGCCGGGTCCACCGCCAGATGCGGCACAAAGCGCAGTACCAGGCGGAAATAAGGATTCTTCAGCACGCTGGTGTGCACGACAAAGGTCGGCGTATCGGCCAGCGGCAGAAACAGCCCCAGCAAAATGCCGTCGATAAACGACTCGTGGTTGGCGATGATCAACAGCTTGCCGGAACCGGGCGCGGGCGCTGCGCCGTGGACGCTGACGCGGAACAGCAGGCGGAATATGGCTTCTAAAGTGCGTTTGATCATCCTGGGTCGTTACCCCGGTTTTAAAGTCATCAACTCACCAAAAACGTCATTTTGATGCCGGCGACTTCCAGCACGTCGTACTCTTTCAGCAATACCGTCCGGCTGCCGATGGACTCGCCGTTCACCGTCGGCGTGCTGGCGCCTTCCATGTGCTGGATGTAATAACCCTCGGGTTTCTGGGATACCGCCGCCACCTGTACGCCTTTTTTGCCGAAGGTGGTGACCGGCTTGGTGAAGGAAAACTCTTTGCCTTTGTCCGGGCCGCTCAGAATGGCGACTTTGGCCACCATCGCCGAAGCCGCCGGTGCGGCAGCGGGCGTGGATTTCGTTTGGGTGGTGGCATTCGGGTCGAAAGCCGCTGCGGCGGGTTTGGGCGGAGGCGGAGCAGCGCCGGCCAGCGGCGAGCGTATCACCACGGTGCGGTCGAACGGATTGTCTTCTTCCGCAACGCCGCCGCCCGCCACATACTTCAGCTCGTGCTTGCCTATCGTCACCACGTCGCCCTCTTTCAGGGCGCGTTTGGTGATGGTTTCGTTGTTGACCAAGGTGCCGTTGGTGCTGTTCAAGTCTTCCAGAAATGCCTGGTTGAACAGGGTGTGCACGACGGCGTGGTGACCGCTCACCGCCAGGTTGTCGATGTGAATATCGTTGTCCGGTTTACGTCCTATGGTGATGTTTTCCTTGTTCAACTCGAATTCGGAAAGCATCCGGCCTTGTAAGCTAAGCACTAATTTCGCCATGTCACTCGCCCGTAGCGAAGAAATTTCCAAACCAGCGGATCAAGCGCCGGGGCCATGTGGTGATTGCCGGGCGGGTTTTGACGGCCAGCGGTCGCACCAGAATTACCGAGATATTATCCCTGCCGCCATTTTGTTTGGCTACCTCGATCAATTTATCCACCGCCGGCTTAAGGTCGGCGCCGTGGTCGGCCAGAATGCTTTGGATTTGCGGGTCTGGCACCATGTCGGTCAGGCCGTCCGAGCACAGCAGGTAAATGTCGTCAGCCTGTACGGCGTTTTCCATGAGGTCCACCTGTACCGCCGTATCCAAGCCCAAGGCGCGGGTAATGGCGTTTTTCAGGCCGGCGGCGGCCACTTCTTCGACGTTTTGAAAATAGCCTTTGGCGATCAGCTCGTGCGAGAGCGAATGATCGGTGGTGAGTTGTTCCAGGTTGCCGTCGCGCAAGCGGTACAAGCGCGAATCGCCCACGTGGCCCACGTTGAAGCGGCCACCGTTGAACGTCGCCACCACAATGGTGGTTCCCATGCCTTCATAGGCGGGGCTGCGCGCGGCGGTGTCGTGGATGGCCTGATTGGCTTTTTCGATGGCTTGCTGGATC
>SCQD01000153.1 GCA_004299145.1 Methylococcaceae bacterium
CCGAGGACTTGGCTGGCATCATCAATAAACGCCACCGCTTGCGCCGACAGGCCAAGGAATCCCACGCCAGACGCTCTCAGGTAGCGCGGGAGTGAATCTGACAAAGTAGAATTAGCAAATTGAGCTTCGGCGGGCTGGTGGTCGAGGTGCCGAACGTCTGCCCCACCACCTTGGCGCCAAACGTCATGCGCTGCAGGTAGTAAAACCGCGCCGCGCGCTGAATATCGGTCAACGTCTCGGTCGGCGTTACCTTCAGCCACTCAAACATCGCCCGGCTTACCAGCGCCCACTTGAACTGCCTGGCGAATTCTTCCAGGTGATACTTGACCACCCGGTACAGGTTCACCAACTCACCGTTTACATCATTGAGCACCTCCACCTCGGCAGGGGGTTTCATAAAATACAACGCCGCCGCGCCACTGAAGGACTCGGCATAACAGGAGTGAGCCGGAAACAATGGCAAAATTTGCTTGGCCAAGCGGCGCTTGCCGCCAATCCAGGGAATCATCGGGTTCATAAAAATCAATTGCTGTGTGAAAGCCGCCGCGTCCTCGTGGAAACACTAAGGCTTCTTGAAATCTGCTAGAGTTCACCCGCCGTGACGTCATGGCAGGGAGCCCCAGGCCGGGTTCACAGCTCGCTCTGTGTATCGGGTGGCGGCAGGCTGCGTCAACAGCCCGTCGCCGCTCCCTCTTCGTTGTTTTTTACCCGCTCACCCCCGGCGATTCAACGGCGGGCGACTTCGGCCCAAAAACCGACACGGCCACCACCGATACGTAATACAGCGAGTCCGCCTCGGTGAACACAGGAATCTCCACCTCGCCGTCATCCGATATCTGCATCGCGCTCCACTTGCCCTCATCACGCCGCCACCGCCATTCGTAATACGCGGCAAACGGCACTTCGGCCCACCAGATTGTCAATGTCCGCGACTGCTGCCCCGTGCCCGCCGTCTTGGCCCCTGCGGCAAACACCACGGCCTGCGTGACGGCGTTGACGCGCGAGCCGAACGTGGCTGAATCGACCGCGTCGATGGTCTGCGGAATGCGAAACGAATAATCGGACGGGTCGACGGTAAATGTTTCAATGCGGTCGTATTTGTCCGGGTTGTAGGCCACCGCCTTGACGTCTGCGGTGTGGCCGGCCTTGGACGGCGTGATGCTCATGATGCGCCACAGCGATGGCCGCAAGTCGCCGTCGATCAGCGACCAGACCGCCCACTCGACCGGCTGGGTCGGCAATGGCGCCGACAGGGTCAGCATGCGATAGGTGCCGGGGGGATCGGTAATTTCGATCATCGCCAAACCGCCGCCCGGCAATATCACCGCCAGCCGGTAAGCGCCCGAAACCAGCCGCACGTCGGCGTCCAGCATCACCTGTCGCAAATCTTCCGACACCGAGGCGATGCGCCCCCCGGTGCGCCGCCCATCGCGCTTAGGATCAGCGATGCGCACGATGCAGCCGGGGTAAATGGCCGCCCCTTCCAGCCCCACCTGAAACGCCACGGTGTCGCCTTCGGCACTCAGCATCCAGCGCCCGACGCGATGCGCCTGGCCCAGTGAGGTGCAGCCGACCGCCACCACCTGCGACTCGCGCCAGCCATACTTTTTAACGGCATCAGGATCGGAGACCGGCTCAATTTTGCGCCGGCCCATGTCGTTGGGATCATTCCAGGCCACCAGCGCCACGGTAATACGCGACCGCCGGGCCGGGCCGGCATACACAAACCGCCCGTCGACCACGTTGCCGGGCGTAAACAGCCACTCCGCATCCCCCGGCCTGTCCTGGCCACAGCGCAATTCGCCGCCCGCCCAGTACAAAATGCCGCGAAACACCGAGGCCAGATTGTTCAGCACCGTATAGGCTTCGTCCCTGGTCTGGAGATACACATCGCACCGAAAGCGCGGCTCCAGAACGACCTGGCCGGCATCATTGGTAAAACCCGAGTCCACCATCTCATCGCAATAGCGGGCCACCTGATACAGCAACCACTTATTCACGACGCCGGCCAGGTGGCGCCCGGCGCCGTAGCGCGTATCCGTGGCCATGTCGTAAAAAATCCAGGCCGGATTGCGCGTGTACGCCATTTTAAAAGTGCCGTCCCACACGCCGTCGTAGTGCCGCGTCGCCGCATCGTAATTCGACGGCACGCGCACCCGGAGCATTTTCAAGTGGAAGGCGATGGTGGGAATGCGCGAAAACGACTTTGCATCAAATTTGATCAGCGCCAAAGCCGTGTTCGGATAGTTCAGCTTCGCGTTGATGATCCGCGTGTAGCTGTAAAAGGCAAACTCGCTGCGGTGCTTGCTGTCGGCATCGTCGTTGCTGATGCGCACCAACTTGACCCGGGTCTCATGCACCCCATCGGTCGGCGCATCCAGCGTCACCGTCAGCGCGCGCATAAAGCCGCGCGACGATTTGCGCGACACCGTTTCCCGCACCTTTTCGACCGACGGGCCGCCGTTCAGCGCAACCTCCACGGCCCAGGTGACCGAATGGCCGACGATATCCCCTTTGCCGGTCATGCGCCACAGCCCGGTGCAGTTGACGGTGACCTGCACCTTATCGATGCCCGCCTCGAAAATCGTCACCGGCACGGGCGCGGCATGAGTCACCGTCACGCCCACGTCCATCTCCGAACGCACGTCCGGCATTTCCTCGATGGGGGATTGATCGGGATACCCCAGCCGATGCCAAAGCCTGACGCGCGGGAAATTGTAGCTATCGCCGGGGCCGCGCACCGGCACGCCGTTCAGGTAGACCGAGCGTAGCGGAAAATCGGGGGTGGCCAGCCCTTCAATCGCCCCTTCGGACAACGCGATGAGCGCGGAAATGGAGGCCGTCGAACTGATATTGTCGGCTATCTCGACCGGCACGTGATCACCGCCGGTGGTGGCGCCGGCAATCGCCGTGCGGGCAGGCCAGCCGCCGACGGGCGGCAGCGTGTTCGACGCCACGGTTTCAATGCCGTCGGTTTGCACAAAAATCCCGGCGCTGATCACCACCCCGCCGACAAACAACTCGCCATAGCCCACCGGCACTGGATTACCCGCGCCGACGGTTTGCAAGGGGCCGTCGAAACCGTAGGAATCCCGGCTCTTCGATTCCCCGTCGTAACCCTGGGGCGGCCCGGACACCAGCGAATAGATGCCGCCGGCCAGCATCAGCGCGCCGGTGAACATCAGCATCTGAGCGCCCGGAATCATTGCCCCGGCGACGATCAGCACCGCCCCCATAATCATCTGCAGCGCGTCCTGCCCGCCCTGGAGCGCCGGGATCAGGTGCAAGGGCCTATCATCGCCGACCAGACACAGCTCCTGCGCGTCCAGGCACTCCTCGCCCCTGAGCACATGAAAGCCCCATCGGTACGCCACCAAAGCGGGGCGGAATCCCGGAAAGTTGGCGTCCAGCGCGCCGATGGCTTCGGCGGTGCTGCGCACGTCCAGCCGATGCCGCGCACCGAACGTTCGCCCCAAAAACCCATGCAGATGGACCTCGATCAGCATACGCTCACCCAATGAACGATTGATGCCGGCAGACCCGCGCGGTGGCCTTTTCCAAGGCCCCGCCGAACACGGCATAACCGGACAGACGGTTTTCCACCTGATGCAAAATACGGCCATCGCCGATCCAGATGGCGCAGTGATTGGGTACATTGCTGCCCAGCACCTGCATCAGCAGCACGTCGTGCGGCTGCCTGCGCCCCGTCGCCTCCACAAAGCCCGCCGCCTGGATGTTCTCGACGAAGCGGTTTTCGCCGCGCCGCCACCAATCCGGCGCACCCCGGTCAAAGTCCGGCAGCGCAATGCCCAGCTCCAGTGCGTAATAATCGCGCAGCAACGTCAAGCAATCCGACAGCCCGTAGTAAAACGCCCGCCCCACCAGCGGCGGAACCGGTGCGCCCGGCACCGGCTCCAGCCAGCCATGGCGGCCATCGGCGGACACAATCAGCCAGGGCAAACCGTTGGCGTTGCACGATAAGCGGTCCGCCTCGGAGGCCTCCGGCGCGGACAGCACATGGCTGTGCACGATGGCCTCCACCGTGCCGACGCGCTCGGCGGCCACCTGGTCAACCGGGTCGATGGCAAAGTGAGCCGCGGGCGTGGCGCTGACGTTGCGGCACGGCCAATAGCGCCGCGCGCCGTCGATGCGCACGATTAGGCCGCAGCTTTCGCGTGGCAGTTCGGCCCGGGCGTGCAGCACGGCGTCCGTAAACACCGACGGCGCGACGTCATTAAAAAGAGATAGATCCGGCACCGGGATGCCCCCCAAAAGGAATGGTTTGATGATTGCCATGACGCAGCTTGCAACTCCGAAAACGCCCGCCGCACACGTCCAGCGCGGGATCGTCGACGGACCTGTCGAGTGCATCGAAAGACAGAGAGCCGTCATAGCCGCAATCCGGCCCACGGTATTCCCAGGGACAAATGTTTTGCAGCACCTGGCGCCGCGGCAACATCAGCCCTTGCATGTCCATGGGCGACGCCAGCTCCCACTCCACAAAATCGTCCCCCTCGTAGGTCTTTTGTTCGACCCACCACAGCTCGGGTTCAAAATACAGCGCGGGGTTTTCGGCAGGATTTGTGCCGTCGGCAAAATTGACCGTCGGCAGGTGCTTGGCCATCACGCGGGTACGGGTCAACCGGGCACCCACCAGATCCTCGTAGGCCAGGCACAGCGCCGACATGGCGCCGCTGATCTGTTCATTGACAATGTTCGACACGCGCAGCTTCGGGCGCGGCAGCGGGCCGGAGGACGACTGCTCAAACCCCTCAGCCTCGATGGGGACCTTATCGTAATGGCGGCCCTGCCAAACGATGGCCGTCTCCAGTTCGGACGCGTGCGGTGAAAACCGGTGAATCGGATTCGCCAGGGTGCGGTCGATGGGCGACAGGTCCAGCTCGTACAGCGTCACGATGCCGCCCGCTGTCAGTTGTTGTATGGTTCCGGTCGGCAGCGCCATGACTATCTCCCACGCAGGGCCAATGGCCCGCCGGGTTGCATCATGCGGGCGATCTCTTTTTGCACCAGCCCCTGGAGCTGCTTGCCCGCCAGGTCAGCCTGGCCTTGGGTGATGGATGGTCGCGCGCCGTCGCCGCCACTACTAATGGTGACCGGCACGTTGACCGTCACCGGTTGGCCGGCGCCATCCCGCGTGGTGGCGCTGGCAACGCCGGGCGCCGCCGGCTCGTTGACGCCGAAACGTTGCCAGGACACGCCGGGCCCGTGCTGGTAAATCTCCGGCAGGGGGCCAGCGCCGAACCGCGCCAGATCGCGCAAATGCCGGGGCTCGTAACCGTCAGGCTGGCGGTGCAGGGGGCGCGCCAGCGCCGCAATCGGGGTAAACGTCGACGACGCGCCGTTGGCATAGGTCATGGTGGATGACAGCATCGAACCATCCGCTGCGAACGCCGTACTGGTCCCGCCCATCGCGCCGCCGCCCAAACCGCCAAACGCCCCCGCCGCGCTGCCGAGCGCACTAAAAATACCGCCGAGCATCGACTCCGCCGCCTTTTGCGCAGCGATCTTCGCCAGCGCCTCAACCACGTCCAGTGCGAACCCCTGCATCGCCTCGCCCGCCGTTTTGGCGCCGGTCGCGACGGCCTTGAGATTGTCGGCCAGGCTGGACACGGCGCTGCCTTCGATGTTTTTCATCCAGGTGAAGCCGCTGTCTTTCAGGCGCAGCAACTCGGTCCTGGCGCCGACAGCTTGGATGCGGATGGTTTCCAAACCGGTGGTATTACCAAGATCGTCCAACTTTTGCACGATGATTTCTATATCGCCAGCCGCTTGCTCGTGCAATGTATGGAGCTGCTCTTGCGCCTGGAATTCGGTAATCGCGCCGGTTTGGGACAGTACCTGGATGCGCTGCTCGGCCTGCTGCACGGCGGCCAGCTTGCGCTGTAGCAGCTCCATCTGCGCCGCCGCGTCGGCGCGCGGCTGTTCGAGCGTGTACTTTTCACCCAGGAATTGCCGGGAGGCATCGTTCTGTGTCAGCCGGGCCTGCAAGTCGGCCAGGCGCTGCTGGGTCTGCGCCAGTTTGCCTTGATCGGTTTCACGCGCTGCCGCCGCTTGCAGCAGCGCTTGTTCGTCCTGCAAGCCTTTACGTTCAAGCGCCAGCTTTTTATCCTGGTAATCTTTTTCGATCTTGAGCCTGGCGGCGGCATCCTCGCCCGCTTTCAGCCGTGCCAAATCGCGCGCTTGCGCCAGTGTTTGGCTTTCCAATTGCAGGCCGTTTTTCACGGCGGCCAGGCGCGCGGCCATGGTTTCGGCGGCATCGTTCTTGGTGTTGGCCAAGGTTTTGGCGCTGCTCTGCAACTGATCCTCGCGCACTTTATCTTGCGCCAGGGTCCGCGCCACGGCATCGGAGTAACCGTGCTCCGCCTGGATTTGAGCCGCGTAAGCGTCGGTCAGCGCGCCCATATCCTTGGCTTGCCTGGCCAGCGCAACCGCCATGGTCGCGGATGACTTATCCAGAGCCGTCTGTTCCTTGGCCGTCGGCAGGCTGCGCTGGGTAGCCGCCTGAAGATTGCTTAGGGTAGGCAGCGCCGCCTGCGCAGCGCCCTGCAACCCCAGGCCCGCGTTACTCATGAAAGCCGATCCGCTAAACATATCGGTGCCGGCGGCAAAATCCGCCGTGCGCTGATCCAGCTGCGCCTGCATTTCATCGATGATGCGCAAGCGCTGCTTCAGCGCCCCCTCCAGCGGCTCCCCGGCATAGCGCGCCACTTCACGCACCAAGGCATCGTGCGCGTCGGCCAGCTCC
>SCQD01000154.1 GCA_004299145.1 Methylococcaceae bacterium
CCCTGGTGGGCGGTGGCGGCAACGACCTGTACCAGATCGACGACGTGACCGACAGACTGATCGAAAGCCCCCGCGCCGACGGCGGCAAAGACAGCGTCAAAACCTCGGTCAGCTATACCCTCGGCATCGGCCTGGAAAACCTGGTGCTGAGCGGTGAGCAAAACACCAACGCCACCGGCAATCCCCTGTCCAACCAATTGATCGGCAACAACGGCAACAACCTGCTCAGCGGCGACGCCGGCAACGACGCCCTGGCCGGCGGGCTGGGGGACGACACGCTGGCCGGCGGCGCCGGCAGCGACGTGCTGGACGGCGGCAAAGGCAGCGACACCGCGCGCTACAACGGCCCGAAAGGCAATTATGATCTCCAGTACGATGCCGCCGGCAATACCTGGATCATCAAAGACATCCTCAGCGGCGAGGCCGATCAGCTCAGCAATATCGAGTTTGTGCAATTCAGCAACAAGAACGTGGACGTCAGCGCCGGCCCTGCCCTGCCCATCCTCACGGTAAGCGATGCGGAACAAAGCGAAGGCGACGCCGCTACCAGCACCGTGCAATTCATCCTCACGCTTTCCGAAGCCGCCGCCCAGCCGGTCAGCGTCGATTACGCCACCAGCGGCGTGAGCGCCCAGCCGGTGCAGGACTACAACAGCGCCGGCGGCACCGTCACCTTCGCGCCCGGTGAAACGCGCAAGACCGTGGCGGTAACACTGCTGGGCGACAGCACGGTGGAACCCGATGAAGCCCTGCGCCTGGTGCTGGATAACGCCGTCGGCTTGCAACTGGGCAACGGCTACGCCACCGCCACCCTCATCAACGATGACTGGCCGACGCTGTCGATTAGCGGCGCCACGGTCGACGAAGGCGACAGCGGCACCGGCACCGTAAACGTTACGCTCAGCGTCAGCCTGTCCGCCGCCGTCGGCGTGCCTGTCACGGTCAACTACGCCACGGCCAATGGCAGCGCCAACAGCGCAGGCGATTACAGCGCAGCCGGCGGCAAGCTCACTTTTGCGCCGGGCGAAACGGCCAAAAACCTCACGCTCACCGTCAAAGGCGACACCACGGTAGAAGGAGACGAAACGTTCCGGCTGCTGCTCAGCGATCCCGCCAACGCCAAGCTCAGCGCCATCGCCGACAACGCCACCATTACCATCCACAACGACGACCTGCCGGCGCTCTCCATTGCCGGCGCGGCGATCATGGAAGGCAACAGCGGCACCCGTGGCGCCAATCTCACCGTGACGCTGTCGTCTCCGTCCACCCAAACCGTCACGGTCGACTACGCCAGCGCCGACGGCACGGCCACGGCGGACAGCGACTACACCGCCACCCACGGCACGCTGGTTTTTGCGTCCGGCGAAACCAGCAAAACCGTCACTGTCTCTGTGAGCGGCGACACCGAAGCGGAAGACAATGAATCTTTCCAAGTGCAACTGGCCTCGCCAAGCAACGCTGAATTGAACAGCGCTGCCGCCGGTGCCCAGGTTACGATCATCAAAGATGAGTTGCCGACGCTGTCCATCGCCAGCACCGCAGTCATCGAAGGCAACAGCGGCAGCAAAAACGCCGGCCTGACCGTCACCTTGTCTTCCCCGTTCACCCAGGCCGTCACCGTCAACTATGCCACCGTCGATGGCACCGCCAAAGCGGGCAGCGATTATACGGCGGTCGGCGGCACACTCACTTTTGCGCCCGGCGAAACCAGCCAAACCCTGATGGTGCCCATCCTCGGCAACACGCTGCAGGAAACCGATGAAACGCTGCTGGTGAAACTATCCTCACCCCGCAACGCCACGCTCAGCGGCACCGCTTCCACGGCCACGTTGGCGATCAGCAACGACGATAGCCCAGCGTCAAGCTTGACCATCAGCAGCGACAAAACCAGCTTCAAAGCGGGTGACACCGCTACGGTATTCTTCACTTTCTCGGAAATTCCAACGGGGTTCACGAGCAGCGGCGTGACCGTCACCGGCGGCACTTTGACAGCCTTGACGCCGGACGCCACCGGCAAAATCTATACGGCGACGTTTACACCCACCGCCAACACGAACAGCTGGATTGGCGCCATCAGCGTGGCCGCGGCAACCTATACCGATACGGCGGGCAACAACGGCGCTGCCGGCAATGTGCTGAGCCTCACCGGCGACACCCTGGCGCCGAGCTTAACCGGCAGCACTCCCGCGGATAACGCCACGGCGGTAGCGGTGGGCAGCAATATCGTGTTGACCTTCAGTGAATCCGTGCAAGCCGGTATTGGCGGCATCACGCTCAGCAATGGCGGCGACAATCGCACCCTCAACATCACCGACGCCACCCAGGTGAGTATCAGCGGCAACACCGTCACCCTCAACCCGGCGACCAACCTGAGTGGCGGCAGTCACTACAGCGTGCAAATGGCCGGCGGCGTGTTTAAAGACCTGGCGGGCAACCCCTATGCCGGGCTGAGCAGCGCCGGCCAGCTCGATTTCACCACGGCGGCAACCGGCAGTTTGGTGCTCAGCAGCGACAAAACCCATCTGAAAGTTGGCGAAACCGCCGTCATCACCTTCACCTTCCCGGATGCGCCGCTGGGATTTACCGCCTCCGATGTCACCGTCAGCGGCGGTACGCTCAGCGGCCCGACAGCGGACAATACCGGCAAGGTGTATACCGCCCAGTTCACGCCCACCGCCAGTATCGACAGCCTGACCGGCGCCATCAGCTTAGCGCAGGGCAGTTATACCGATCCGCTGGGCACGCCGGGCGCGGCGAGCAGCAACACGCTGAGCCTGAAAATCGACACCCTGGCGCCGACTTTCACCAGCAGCAGCCCGGCTGATAACGCCACGGCTGTAGCGGTCAGTTCCAACATCGTGTTGACTTTCAGTGAAGCGGTGCAGGCGGGCACGGGCAATATCGTGATCAGCAATGGCGCCGATGCCCGCACCATTGCCGTGACCGATACCAGCCAGGTGAGCATCAGCGGCAACACCGTCACGATTAACCCAACGGCGGATTGGAAAGCCGGGAGCACTTATAACGTGCAGGAATTACTCAGCGGGGTGTTCAAGGACCTGGCGGGGAATGTTTATACAGGAATCGGCGATGAATCGACGTTCAGTTTTTCAACGGCAGATACGACGGCGCCCACACTCACCAGCAGCACCCCGGCGGATAATGCCACGTCAGTGGCCGTGAGCAGCAATATCGTGCTGACTTTCAATGAAACGGTAAAAGCCGGTAGCGGCAACATCGTCATCAGCAATGGTACGGACACCCGCACCATTGCCGTGACCGATGCCAGCCAAGTCACCGTCAGCGGCAGCACCGTGACCATCAACCCGACGGCGGATTTGATCGGGGGCAGTGCGTACAACGTGCAACTGGCCTCTGGCGTTATCAAGGATACGGCGGGCAATGCTTATGCGGGGATCAGCAACGCCACCATGCTGGATTTTGCCACGGTCGGCAACGCGAATGTGAGTTCGGCCAATTTGCTCGTTCATTACGACTTCAATGGAAATACCAATGACACGAGCGGCAACAACAATCATGGCACGTTATTCGGAACGCCGAGTTTTGTTGCGGGGGAGTCGGACGGCGCCGTGTATATCAATAATCCCTATCACTCGGCAACGGGCACTCAGTATATTCATCTGCCATCCATGGACTTGGGAACCTCCTCCTTTACCATCGCAATCAAATACAAATCCACTGATACCGACAAGGCTAATGGACGGTTGTTTGGGCATTATTCCGGCAGCAATAATGATATTGCAATGAATTACATGGCGGGAGGTTCCAGTCCTTCGACCGCAAACCCCAATATAGCCGGAGGCATGGGTAGCCGTGGCGGGGTAACGGCCGGCCAAAATGATCCCAACGGATATGCCACGGACGGGGCATGGCACTGGCAAATATTGGTTTTGGACCGGGACGCGGGCGCGCTGCGCTTATACCTC
>SCQD01000155.1 GCA_004299145.1 Methylococcaceae bacterium
GGGCAGCGGCAGGGTTTTGTGGGCCGCCGTCATGGCGTACATGTCGTAAGTTTCGCGGGTGGAGGTGGGCTTGCTCTGGAAACCCGGTCCGTACCAGGAGGCGACGCCGCGTTCAACATAGCCGCGGCTGTCGCGCATGACGTCGTAGCGCTTGCCGAATACGCTGTAGTTGTCCGGGTTGCCGTAGCGCGCCAAAGGCTCCACTTTGGGTTCGGCGTCGGGGATTTGGCTGAGGTCCACCGCGCCGCCGCGGCTGTAGCCGTGGCCGCCTTTGGAGGGGGTGGTGCCGCAGGCGGTTAGCAGGGATGCCAGGGTCAGCAGTCCGAAAGCCGCCGCGTAGCGGAAAAAGTAAGGCTTCTTGATAATGAGTAATGCTTTGTTCATAGCCGTGTCTTGATGGCCTGCCCCAGTTCATATACCGCCATGGCATAGAGGGGGCTGTGGTTGTAACGGGTGATTACATAAAAATTATGCAGCGCCAGTTGATAGCCGACACTGTCGGGTTGTTCCAAAGCCAGCAGCTTGACCGGAGTTCCCAGCGCCAAATCGACCGTGGTCTGTATGCCGCCTGCTTGCAGTGCGGACCAAGGGTGGTGGGGTTTCAAATCGCCGTCCAGCAGCGCGCCATGACCGTTGCCGGCGACCGTCGCCGGCAGCGTGATGGATTCGCCGGCGCGCCAGCCGTGGGCGGTGAAGTAGTTGGCCACGCTGGCGGCGGCGTCGTTGGCGTCACGCCAGATGTCGCGCCGGCCGTCGCCGTCGAAATCGACGGCATAACGGCGATAGCTGCTGGGCATGAATTGCGGCAAGCCCATGGCGCCGGCATAGGAACCTTTGGGTTGCAGCGGATCGACGTTTTCTTCCCGGCACAGCAGCAGAAAGGCTTCCAGCTCGGCCCGGAAAAAATCCGCCCGCTTGGGATATTCGAAGGCCAGGGTATAGAGGGCTTCGAGCACGCCGAATCCTCCGGTGTTCTGGCCGTAACCGGTTTCCACCCCCAGGATGGCGACGATGATTTCCGCCGGCACGCCATAGCGGTCTTGCAGCCAGCTCAATACCTGGGCGTGTTCACGCCAAAACACAGCGCCGTTTTGTATGCGGGCTTCGGTGAGAAAAATTTTCCGGTATACGTGCCAGGGCTTGGCTTCCGCCGGTTTGGCGATGCGTTCCAGTATGGTCGGCTGTGGGCTGACTTGCTGGAACAACCGGATCAATGCGTTTTGCTCGAAAGCGTGTTTGCGCGCCATGTCGGCGATGAAAGCGCGCGGTGCCGGCGGGAGTTCCCGGTTTTCATCCGCCACGGCCACGGTCATGATCAGCATCAAGCCGCCGCACAGCAGAGGGTAGAATACGCTGTGCGTACCTTTCGGTGCGGCACGCGCCCTCAGCCGAATGGTACGCACAGCGTACCCTACGATTTGAGCGGTTAGTCTCCTCAGCTTCATAAGCTCCCTCCTGCCAGCAATCGCTTGTTATGGGTGAGTATGGACATCAAGATGCCGAAACCGGCCAGCAGGGTCACCATGGAGGTGCCGCCGTAGCTGATCAAAGGCAATGGCACGCCGACCACCGGCAAGACGCCGATCACCATGCCGATGTTGACGAACACGTAAACGAAAAACGTCAGCGTCAGGCTGCCGCTGAGTAGGCGGCTGTAGGTGTTTTGCGCTTCCAGCACGATGAACAGGCAGCGCGTGATGATGAGCAGGTAGACGGCCAGCAGGCTGAGGCAGCCGAACAGGCCGAACTCTTCGGCCAATACCGCGAAAATAAAGTCGGTGGAGCTTTCCGGCAGAAAGTCCAGGCGCGCCTGGGTGCCGTTGAGCCAGCCTTTGCCGAAAATGCCGCCGGAACCGATGGCGATTTTGGACTGGATGATGTGATAGCCCTTGCCCAAAGGATCGGCTTCCGGGTCGAGAAAGGTGCGGATGCGGTCGCGCTGGTAGCCGTGCAGGTTGTACCAGATCGCCGGCAGCAGCGCGCCGATGGCGCCGGCCATGCCGAGCATGATGCGCCAGGACAGTCCTGCGAAAAACACCACGGCCGCGCCCGCCGCCGCCACCAGCAAGGCGGTGCCCAAATCCGGCTGTTTGGCGATCATCAAGGTAGGCAACAATATCAAGCCACCGGCCATCGCCAGCCGTTTCCAACTGGGCGGCAGCGGGTGCTCGGCCAGATACCAGGCCACCATCATGGGCGTGGCGATTTTGGCGAACTCGGAAGGCTGGAAGCGCAATATCCCCAGATCCAGCCAGCGCTGCGCGCCTTTGCCGATTTCGCCCATGACCAGCACCGCCAACAGCAATACCACCGTTCCGATATAAAAAGCCGGACTGTAGCGGTTGAGCAGGCGTGGCGGAATTTGCGCGATGGCGCACATGACGCCGCCGGCGATCAGCAGGCGCACCATCTGGCGCACCAGTAGTTCGCTGCTTTGGCCGCCGGCGCTGAATAAAATCAAAAATGCGATGCAGGCCAGAAAGCCCAGTCCCGCCAGCAACAGGAAATCCAGGTGCAGCCGGCGCAGCAGGGGAGGGCGCTGCTGGCGGTTGAGGTGGAGATAGTTATGGCGAGGGTCGAATTTCACGAGGCGTATTTTATATGGTTGAAAATAACTTCTATCGTTCCCACGCTCCGCGTGGGAACGATAAACTCCGGCTATTGCCCGGTCTCGGCCAAATACTGCTCGATCACCTGTCTGGCCATGGGGGCGGCGAGCGAGCCGCCGTGGCCGCCGTGCTCGGCCAGCACCACGATGGCGATGCGTGGATGATCCGCCGGGGCGAAAGCGATGAACCAGGCGTGGTCGCGCAGCTTTTCCGAAACGTGCAGATCTTTGTATTCTTCGTCCTGGCGCACCGTAAACACCTGCGCGGTGCCGGTCTTACCGGCAATTTGGTAGGTGAGATTGTAGTTGATGCCCTTGGCCGTGCCGTGGGCGCTGTGCACCACGTCGATCATGGCGTCGACGATGGTTTTCCAGTGGCCGCTGCTGGCCGGAATGAAAGTATTCGTGTCGGCCTCGACGTGGGGATTGGGGTATTGTTCGCCGATATGGGATTGCAAACGGTCCGCCAAATGCGGTTGCACCACCTTGCCCCGGTTGGCCAATATCGCCACGGCGCGCGCCAATTGCAAAGGCGTGACTTGCACATAGCCCTGGCCGATGCCGGCGATCAGCGTTTCACCGGGAAACCAGGCTTGGTGGCGGCGCTTGCGTTTCCAGGCTTGCGAGGGCAGTACGCCGCCGGTTTCGCCGGCCAGGTCGATGCCGGTTTTTTCCCCGAAACCGAACTGCTTTAAAAAATCGTGCATGCGCTCTATCCCCAGGCGATGCGCCAGTTCGTAAAAATACACGTCGCAGGACTGGGTGATGGCGTCGGTCAGGTTCACCGTGCCGTGTCCCGATTTACGCCAGTCGCGGTAGTGGTGTTCCTGGTTCGGCAGCTGGTAATAACCGGGGCAAAACAGCCGCTGCGAGGCGTCCACGGCGCCCAGCTCCAGGCCGGCCAGCCCCATGAACGGCTTGATGGTGGAGCCCGGCGGGTAGTGGCCGCGAATGGCCCGATTGTACAAAGGACGGTCTTCGGCGTTTTGCAGGGCGGTGTAGGTGGCGTCGTCGATGCCGGTGACGAAGCCGTTGGGTTCGAAGCCGGGTTTGCTGGCCAGCACCAGTACCCTGCCGGTCGCGGGTTCCACGGCGACGATAGCGCCGTCGTAGTGTTCCAACGCATCGTAGGCGGTTTTTTGCAGCTTGATGTCCAGACTTAAATGGATATTGGCGCCGCTTTGCGCCGGCGTGGTGCCGACGGCGTGGATGGAGCGGCCCTGTACGTTGGTTTCCATCTCTTCGTAGCCGGTTTTGCCGTGCAACTCATTTTCATAGGTTTTTTCGATGCCGGTTTTACCCATGTAATACGTGCCGCGGTATTCCGCCGGGTCCAGGTTTTGCAGTTCCTGTTCGTTGATGCGTCCGACGTAGCCGACCACGTGCGAGGTCAGTTCGCCTTGCGGGTAGTAGCGCACCAGACGCCCCTGGATGGAAACGCCGGGAAACTTGGGTAGGTTGACGGCGAAGCGCGCCATGTCTTCGTCGCTCAAGTGCACTTTCAGCGGAATGCTTTCAAAACCTTTGTGGCGCAGCCGCAGGTTTTGAAAGCGCTTGACGTCTTCCTCGCTGAGGTGCAGCAGTTCCTTTAGCTGTTCCAGGGTGGCGCTGAGATTGGTGGTTTGTTCCGGGATGATTTCCAGGCTGTAAGTGGGCGCGTTGTCGGCCAGCACTTCGCCGTTGCGGTCCAGTATCAGACCGCGCGTGGGCGGCAACGGTGCGATTTTGATGTAGTTTTCGCGCGACAGCGTGGCGTAGTGCTCGTGGCCCACCACCTGCAAATACACCAGGCGCACCACCAGGCCGATGCTGGACAGCACCACCAAGACCAGCGCGGCGATGATCCGGTTGAGAAACAACCGGGTTTCCAGAAAATTGTCGCGTATGGTGAGTTGTGTCGTCATTGCACGTGGAAAGTGCGCCGCAGATAGCGCAACAGCAAAAACACCAGCGGCCAGAAAGCCGCGCCGTAGACCGACGACAGCCAGTAGTTCCAGGGAATCGGACCCAAACCCTTGACGTTGAGTATCCAGTAGTTGAGCAACTGGGCGAACAGCAAATAACCCAGTACCGCCAGGGTCTGCTGGGTGATGGGATGCAGGCGCAGGCGCCGGTAGATTTTCAGGCACAAATAGGCGACCACGGTATACACCAACGCCTGCTGGCCGAGGATTTTTCCGCCCAGCACGTCGCACAGCAATCCCAGTCCCCAGGCTACGCCAATGCCCACCCGCTCCGGCAGGGCGATGCACCAGTAAATCAGCGCCAGCAATACCCAGTCGGGGTTGAACGCCGCCCAGTCGTCCGGCCAGGGAATGATGCGCAGCATCATGGCCACGGCAAAGCTGGCGACAATAACGCCGGTGCGGCTATGGTTTGGCATTGGCGTCGACGGGGGTATCGGTCACGTGCGGTGCCACGATCAGCAGTTCGCGGCTGCGGTCCAGGCTGGCCAGGGGGGTGGCCGTGATCATGGAGAACGCCCGGCCGGTCTGCGGTTGTACGCGGTTTACCGTCGCCACCGGATAACCCGCCGGAAATACCCCACCCAGACCGGACGTGACCAGCAGGTCGCCGACTTGAATGTCCGCGTTGCTGGGCAGATACGGCAGGACCAGTTGGTCGATGTGGCCGCCGCCCACGGCGATGGTGAGCAGGCCGTTGCGCGTGACCTGCACCGGAATGGCATGGTTGGGGTCGGTGATCAGGATCACTTCGGAAGTGAACGGCGTGGTGCGCAGTACTTGGCCCGCCACGCCGTTTTCATCCAGCACGGGCTGGCCTTCCTTGATGCCGATGCGGCTGCCTTTATTGACCGTCACCACGTGCTGGTAGGGGTCGAGGCGGATGGCCAGCAGTTCCGCCACCAGCACCTGCCGTTCCAGCTTGTAAGCGGCGTCCAGCAGGCCGCGCAGGCGGATGTTTTCTTTTTCCAGCGCGGCGTATTTGAGCTGGCGGGTTTTCAGAAACGACTCGGATTCTTTGAGGCGGCGGTTTTCGTCGAGCAGGTCGTTAAAGCGGGTGAACGACTCACCCATGCGTTCCAACAGACGGATGGGGACGTCCGTCAGTTGTTGCAGCGGGTAAATCACCACGGCCAACAAAGCGCGCACGTCGTTCAACGCGGCGCGGTGATCGGCCGCCATGATGAGTATGGCGGCGATCACTCCGATCAGTGCACGGGAACCCGTGGAGGGGCCTTTGGCAAATAGGTGGCGACCGATGGCGGGGGCCTCAATGCAAAAAAATCAGCTAGCTGGTCAGGATTGGGTTGAAAACAACCTTCCGACTACGTCTATCGGTGTAGGGTACGCTGTGCGTACCTTTCGAGCCACAACGCTACGGCGGCTGTGCCAGCGCCAGGGGCCAAAGGCAACATCAGCCGCAACGCTCCGCATCATGGTACGCACAGCGTACCCTACCTGGAAACTATTCCAGCGCCATGAAGCCGGCGCTGCTTTTTTCGTCCAGCATTTCCAGCACGCGGCCGCCGCCACGCGCCACGCAAGTCAGAGGATCTTCCGCCACGTACACCGGTAGGCCGGTTTCTTCGGCGATGAGTTTGTCCAGATCGCGCAGCAGCGCGCCGCCGCCGGTCAGGACGATGCCGCGTTCGGCCACGTCGGCGCCCAGTTCAGGCGGGGTTTGTTCCAGCGCTTCGCGTACCGCGCCGACGATGCCGGTGAGCGGTTCGTGCAAGGCTTCGAGGATTTCGTTGCTGTTGAGCAAAAAGCTGCGCGGAATGCCTTCCGCCAGGTTGCGGCCGCGCACTTCGATTTCCCGCACTTCGTTGCCGGGATAAGCCGTGCCGATTTCTTTTTTGATGCGTTCGGCGGTGGCTTCACCGATCAGCGTGCCGTAGTTGCGGCGCACGTAGCTGATGATGGCTTCGTCGAAACGGTCGCCGCCAATGCGCACCGACGTGGCATAAACCACGCCGTTGAGCGAAATCACCGCCACTTCCGAGGTGCCGCCGCCGATGTCCAGCACCATGGAGCCTTTGGCTTCGCTGACCGGCAGGCCCGCGCCCACCGCCGCCGCCATGGGTTCTTCGATCAAAAACACTTCGCGGGCACCGGCGCCGGCGGCGGATTCGCGGATGGCGCGCCGTTCAACCTGAGTGGAGCCGCAGGGCACGCAGATCAGCACCCTGGGGCTGGGGCGGAACAAGCGGTTTTCGTGTACTTTGTGGATAAAAAACTGCAACATTTTTTCCGTGACCGTAAAGTCGGCGATAACGCCGTCTTTCAGCGGGCGGATGGCGGTGATGTTGCCGGGCGTGCGGCCCAGCATGAGCTTGGCGTCGCTGCCCACGGCGACGATGGTTTTGGCGCCGCGGGCGCGGTCCTCGCGTATCGCCACCACCGAAGGCTCGTTGAGGACGATGCCTTGGCCGCGCATGTAAATAAGGGTGTTGGCCGTGCCCAAATCAATGGACAGGTCATTGGAAAAAAGTCCGCGCAGTCGTCTGAACATGGATCAAAGCCAAGGTGTTGTCATTAAGGGTGAAAGTCGGGAGCCAGCAACCCGGCGCGCGCGTTGCATGGCAAGCGATGTATTATATCAGCAACCCCTATCCATTGATTGCTAATGCTACGGAGTGTGACTCATGTCGTTAAGCGCTGAAGAAGTGCACAAAATCGCCTGGCTGGCGCGCCTTGCCATCACCCCGGACCAGGTGGACGCTTATGCCCGTGACCTGTCCAGCATTTTGGGGTTCGTCGAGCAGATGAACGCGGTCGATACCGCCGATGTCATGCCCATGGCCCATCCGCAGGATTTATCGCAACGGCTGCGCCCCGATCTGGTCAGCGAAACCGACCAGCGCGAACTGTTTCAGAGCATCGCGCCCAAGGTGGAAGCCGGTTTGTATCTGGTGCCCAAAGTCATTGAATAGCGCAGTAGCCCCTCTCCCGGTGGGAGAGGGGTGAGGGCTGACCTCGCCACAACCTTTCGATATTTATCGTTCCCACGCTCGGCCTGGGAACGCAGCCCTGGACGCTCTGCGTCCCGTATCGTAACCCGGGAAACCTGTTTGAAGACAACGGCTTGCTTTGTGCGATCAGCCCATGCCGCCCATGGGCAGTTGGTCGTAACGCCATTCGGGACGCGGAGCGTCCCAGGATGCGTTCCCACGCCGAGCGTGGGAACGATGAATTAGCCCCTCTCCCCGTGGGGAGAGGGGTTGGGGTGAGGGCAGGCTTCACCACAACCTTATCGATATTTCCAACCATCATGCACAACAAAACACTCACCGAACTATCCGCCGGCCTGGCCACTGGGCAATACAGCAGCCGGGAACTGACCGCCGCGTTTCTGGCGCGCATCCAGCAACACAATCCCCAACTGAACGCTTTCATCACCGTCACGGCAGAGACGGCGCTGGCCCAGGCCGCAGCCGCCGATCAGCGGCGCGCGCAAGGACAGGCCGGCCCACTGACCGGCATCCCCATGGCGCACAAAGACATATTCTGCACCCAGGGCGTCAAGACCAGCTGCGGTTCGAAAATGCTCGATAATTTCACCGCGCCTTACGACGCCACCGTGGTCGCCAAGCTCAACGACGCCGGCATGGTCATGCTGGGCAAGCTCAACATGGACGAATTCGCCATGGGTTCATCCAATGAGTCCAGCCATTACGGCCCCGTCAAAAATCCCTGGGACTTGAACGCCGTGCCCGGCGGTTCCTCCGGCGGTTCCGCGGCGGCGGTGGCGGCGCGTTTGGCGCCGGTTGCCACCGCTACCGACACCGGCGGTTCCATTCGCCAACCGGCGGCCTTTTGCGGCGTTACCGGTATAAAACCCACCTATGGCCGGGTATCGCGCTACGGCATGATCGCCTACGCCTCGTCGCTGGACCAGGGCGGCGTCATCGCGCAAAGCGCCGAAGACTGTGCGCTGCTGCTGAATGCCATGGCCGGTTTCGACCCGCGCGACTCCACCTGCGTCGACCAGCCGGTGCCCGATTACACGGCTGGCTTGGGTGACGATATTGCCGGCCTGCGCATCGGCCTGCCGCGCCAGTGGTTTGGCGAAGGCTTGAGCAACGACGTCGCCCAAGCGGTGCGCGCCGCCGTCGGCCAGTTCGAGCAACTGGGCGCCACCGTGGTGGACATCGACCTGCCGCACGCGCCGTACTGCATTCCCTGCTACTACGTCATCGCCATGTCGGAAGCCTCGTCCAACTTGGCGCGCTTTGACGGCGCCCGCTACGGCCATCGCTGCGAAAATCCCAAGGACCTGCTGGACATGTACATGCGTTCGCGCGGCGAAGGTTTCGGCGCCGAGGTGCAGCGCCGCATTCTCATCGGCACTTATGCGCTGTCCGCCGGCTATTACGATGCCTATTACCTCAAGGCACAAAAAATCCGCCGCTTGATCGCCCAGGATTTTCAGCAAGCTTTGCAGCAGTGCGACGTCATCATGGGGCCGGTGGCGCCTTCCACCGCTTTTGACCTGGGCTCGCACAGCGGCGACCCGGTGCAAATGTACCTGGAAGATATTTATACCCTGCCCTTGAACCTGGCCGGCTTGCCCGGCATGTCCATCCCGGTGGGCTTTGGCGACAACCAGCGTCCAGTGGGCTTGCAAATGATAGCCGGCTATTGGCAGGAAGGATTGTTGCTGAAGGCGGCGCATCGCTATCAACAAAACAGCGATTGGCACACAAAACGCGCTTGCTGATGCGGATCGACCGCAGCCCATGTCGTCCAGACCGAAAATCTGCCTGATTTACACCGGCGGCACCATCGGCATGCGTCGTCGTCCGACGGGGCAGGGCGGTTATGTATTGTGTCCGCCCGACGATGCAGAAAACTTTCTTCGCCATTTGCAAGTCGAAGCGGAAGTCGCTGCCCTGGCCGAGGTGGATTTTGTCGAGTTGATGAATAAGGACAGCAGCAATATCGTGCCGGAGGATTGGACCCGCATGGCGGTAGCGGTGTATGAGCGTCTGGATTGCGGTTATGCGGGGTTCGTGATCGTGCATGGGACGGATACCCTGCATTTTTCGGCATCGGCGCTGGCGTTTGCTTTCGGCAAAAACCTGAATCATCCCATCGTATTTACCGGTGCGCAGACGACTGCCGAGGTGGTTTACGGCGATGCGCGCGTCAACTTGCTGCGGGCCGTCAAAGTGGCCTGTGAAGATTTGGCGGAAGTAGTGGTGGTATTCGGTGACGCCATTTTTCGCGGTTGCCGGGTGCAAAAAAAGGACGAACGGCGTTTCGATGCCTTTGTATCGCCTGCTGAACCTCCTTTGGGTTATGTGACAGAGTATATTCTGCTCAATAAAACCGCACGGAAAAAGGATGCCCAGCGCCCACCGGTACAGTTTGAACCCCATTTTTCCGATGGGATTTTGCAAATAGGCATAACGCCCGGTTTGCGTCCGGCCATGCTGGGGGCGCTGTTGCAGCACCAGGATTGTCGGGGCGTCATGCTGCAAGGCTTTGGCGCGGGGAATATTCCCGACGAGGGAGTTTATGCGTGGCAAGAATTTATTGTTCTGGCAACGGCGTTGCAAAAGCCCGTATTATTGGTCAGCCCTTTTGCCGCCAATGCCACGCTGCATTCCCGTTATGCGCCGGGGCTTGCCGCTATCGAAGCAGGGGCAATCGCTATAGGCAATATGACCCATGCGGCGGCTGCGGTAAAGTTCAGCTGGGCTTTATATCAAGTGCATCGGTTGATCGAGCAAGGCCGGTTGAAATCGGCGCAAATGATCGGCCATGTGCGCGCAATGATGCAAACGATCCATGTAGGGGAAATGGATGAAACCCCGCTGGGGATAAGGTAATCGTTCACGCCCCCCACCTTTATCCCCTCTCCCACCGGGAAAGCCGCCGCGAAGCGGTATTACTAAGGCTTCTGGAGAGGGCTGGAGTGAGGGCATAAAAAGTAGGGGGCGTGAACGATTACGGGATAAGTGTTCCATGACTGTTGGGAGAGTATCGTGATGCGTTTAATTGAACACCCGAATCCGCCGCGCATGCCCATGCCTTTGCCGGCGTTATATGTCAGCTTAAAAGAGGGAAATATGGGGATGATTTTTGCCGATTTGACGTTAACCAATGCCGATGACATGGGTATGGTCCGGCATGGTTATAAAAAAGCCGAAGAAGTGCATACGTTGCAAGTTACCGCCCTGGTCGATACCGGCGCTTTCACCCTGGGTTTACCGGAACACCTCGTTGCCCAGTTGGATTTAAGCTTTATCGAAAAACGGGAGTTCGAGCTGGCTGACGGTTCCAAGCAGACCATGCCGGTGGTGGGGCCGGTACACATCCGCTTCAAGAATCGCCAGACTATCTGCAACGCGGTGCAAACCCGCGACAGCGACGTGTTGCTGGGCGCTATTCCCATGGAAGACATGGACGTGGTGCTGAATCCGCGCGCGCAGACCATCGAAGTCAACCCGGAAAGCCCGTATATGCCGAAGATGAAGCTGAAAGGGTTCAGCGTATGAAAAAAACGGTTTGGTTGTCTTTTGACATAGCCTTGGGCGGGGATTATGAAAGTCTTTATGCCTGGCTGGATGAACAGGGAGCCAAGGAGTGTGGCGAGGGATTGGCCACAATCGAGTTTGAATTCGATCATGACTCTAATTTTTAACTTTACCCGGACTATACCGACATGCAATGGGAAACCGTCATCGGGCTGGAAATCCACGCCCAACTTGCCACCAAATCCAAAATTTTCTCCGGTGCTGCCACGGCTTACGGCGCCGAACCCAATACCCAGGCTTGCGCCGTGGACTTGGGATTTCCCGGCGTGCTGCCGGTGCTGAATGAGGAAGCCGTGCGCATGGCCGTCAAACTGGGTTTGGCGATAGACGCCAAAATCACCCCGCGCTCGGTATTCGCCCGCAAAAATTACTTTTACCCGGATTTGCCCAAGGGGTATCAGATCAGCCAGTACGATTTACCGGTGGTCGGCCTGGGCCGTCTGGATATCGAAGTCGACGGCGTCAGCAAAACCATCGGCGTTACCCGCGCCCATTTGGAAGAAGACGCCGGCAAATCGCTGCACGAAGATTTTCACGGCGCATCGGGTATCGACTTGAACCGCGCCGGCACGCCGCTGCTGGAAATCGTGTCCGAACCGGATATGCGCTCCGCCAAAGAAGCGGTAGCTTACATGAAAAAGCTGCACTCGCTGGTGCGCTATCTGGAAATTTGCGACGGCAATATGCAGGAAGGCTCGTTCCGCTGCGACGCCAACGTTTCCGTGCGCCCCAAAGGCGAAAGCAAGTTCGGCACCCGTTGTGAAATCAAAAACCTCAATTCGTTCCGTTTCGTCGAAAAAGCCATCAACTTCGAAGTGGAACGTCAGATCGAGATTATCGAAAACGGCGGCACCATCACCCAGGAAACCCGGCTGTACGATTCAGTCAAGGATGAAACCCGCTCCATGCGCAGTAAGGAAGAGGCCAACGACTACCGTTATTTTCCCGATCCGGACCTGTTGCCGCTGGATATTGCGCCCGAATTCATCGAGCAAGTACGCGGCAGCTTGCCGGAACTGCCGGACGCCAAGCGCGCCCGTTTCCAGAGCCAGTATGGCTTGAGTGATTACGACAGCGCCGTGCTGACCGCCAGCCGCGAATTGGCCGATTATTACGAAGCCGTGGCCAAGCTCGCCGCTAGTGACGCCAAGCTGTGCGCCAACTGGGTCATGGGCGAGTTATCCGGCAAACTCAACGAAGACGGCCTGGAAATCGGTCAGAGCAAAGTCAGCGCCGCGCAATTGGCCGGCATGATCCAGCGCATCAGCGACGACACCATTTCCGGCAAAATCGCCAAGCAGGTTTTTGAAACGCTGTGGCACGAAGGCGGCACGGCGGATGAAATCATCGAAAAACAAGGCTTGAAACAAATCACCGATACCAGCGCCATCGAAGGCATCATCGACGGCATTATCGCCGCCAATCCCGAACAATTGGCGCAATATCGCGCCGGCAAGGACAAGCTGTTCGGGTTCTTCGTCGGCCAGGCCATGAAGGCCACCCAGGGCAAGGCCAATCCGGCGCAATTGAACGAATTGCTGAAAAAGAAGCTGCAATGATCGTTTTGGGACTGTCGGGCGCCGTCAGCCACGACGCATCGGCCGCTTTATATATCGACGGCAAGCTGGTCGCGGCGGCGGAAGAAGAGCGCTTTCTGCGCGACAAACACGCCAAGGGCAGGTTGCCGCGCGAGGCGGCGCGCTTCTGCCTGGAATTCGCGGGCATCCGCCCCGATCAGGTGGATATCGTTGCGTTTCCTTATGCGCAAATCGGCCTGTGGAACAGCCCGGCGCGCTGGCACTACGCGGCGCGCCACTGGTATGCGCCGGACCGGGCGTTCAGCGCGCTGTGCAACGGCAACCGCCGCTACTGGCGCAATCATCGCCGGCTGATGGCGCTGCTGGACGAGCTGGGCATCGGCGCCCGTCGGGTTAAGTTTGTGCCGGTGGAACACCACCTGGCCCACGCCAGCAGCGCCTACCACTTGAGCGGCTTTGGCGAAAAATGCGCCATATTGGGCATAGACGGCAAGGGAGAATACGCCACCACCTTTTTCGGCTACGGCGAAAATGGCCGCATCCACAAGATCAAAGAGTTTTACGATCCCGACTCCCTGGGCGGTTTGTACGGCGCGCTGACCGAGTTTTTGGGCTTCGAGATGCTGGACGGGGAATTCAAAGTCATGGGCATGGCGCCCTATGGCGACCCGCGGCGCTTTGATTTATCGCGCCTGTTGTTTTGCGACGGCAAAGATTTGCGGATCAACACGCGCCTGGTCAATTGCGTCGGGCTGAGGCGCTACAAAAAAGACGGCAAAGGCTATTTTTTCAGCCCCGAGTTAATCAAATGGCTGGGGCCGATGCGGGAAGGAGATGAGATTGACGATCCCTACGTCGATTATGCGGCCTCGGTGCAAGCCCTGCTGGAAGATGCCGCGCTCAAGCTCATCGACCACTATCTGGGGGACATCATCCGCGAAACCGGCAAAATCTGCTTTGCCGGCGGGGTGGCGCTCAACGTCAAGCTCAACCAGCGCATCATCGCTCTGCCTGAAGTCAAAGAACTGTTTGTGCAGCCCGCCGCGTCCGACGCCGGCACCGCCATCGGCGCCGCCAGCTACGCCTCGGTGCAGGCCGGCGTGCCCGTGGAAGCTTTGCAGCACGTCTACCTGGGGCCGAGCTACAGCACCGAACAGTGCATCGCCGCCTGTGAACAGCACCCGGCCCAGCCGCAGTGGCAACGCCTGGACGATGCCCCCGCGCATGCCGCCAAGCTGCTGGCCGAAGGCCAGCCGGTAGCCTGGTTTCAAGGCCGCATGGAGTTCGGTCCGCGCGCTTTGGGCTGCCGCAGCATCCTGGGCAATCCCGCGTCGCGCGGCGTCGCCGATCTCATCAACGCCCAGATCAAATACCGCGAGCGCTGGCGGCCGTTTTGTCCCAGCCTGCTGGACAGGGTGGCGGTGGACATCCTGCAGACCGAACACCCCAGCCCTTACATGACGTTCACGTTCGACGTGGCGGAAAGCTGGAGGCAGCGCATACCCGAAGTGGTGCACAAAGACGGCACGGCCCGCGCCCAGATCGTCACCCGCGCCACCAATCCGCGCTATTACGCCCTGATCGAAGCGCTGGAGCGTTATACCGGCAATGCGGTGGTGCTGAATACTTCCTTGAATCGGCGTGGCGAGCCGATGGTGTGCAGTCCGGCCGATGCGCTCAATATGTTTTTCGGCTCGGATCTGCCGTATCTGGTGATGGAAGATATTCTGGTGAGTAAGTGAATAGACAAAAAAAGTTTCATCGCGGCCCGGCCGCCGAACCCGGCAGCAGCAAGCCCCGTTTGCGCAAGCCGCGCCCTTTGCCGCCGGAGCCGGCTCCCGCCGCCGAAAGCCTCGACAAGTTGGCCAAAATCGCCGGGCTGCAAGCGGTTACGGCCTTGCTGAAGCGCGATCCACAGCGCGTCATGCGCTTGTATTACGATGACAGCACCAAAAATCTTGCCGGCCCGTTTTGCGCCCAATTGGCGCGCCTGCGCCGCCCTTATCGCTTGGTCGACCCCGACGATCTTACCCGCATCGCCGGTACGCCGCTGCACGGCGGCCTGGTCGCCGCCGCGCTGCCGCGCGACGTACCGGAATTGGACCTCAACGCCGCCAAACGCTGGGCCAAGAACGGAGAGCCTTTGGTCATCATGGATGGCATCGGCAATCCCCATAACCTGGGAGCCATCGCGCGTACCCTGGCGTTTTTCGGTTTCCGCCATTTGGTTATTTCCGACCATCCGGCGCAAGCCGGACTGTCCGACGCTGCTCACCGCATCGCCGAGGGCGGCCTGGAATACCTGAACGTTTACCGGGCTTGCCATCTGCCGCAGACCCTCAAGCGGCTGCGCCCCGATTACCGGGTGCTGGGCACCAGCCTCAGTCCGCGCGCCTTGCACATGACGCAAATCCCGCCGCAAGGCCGTCCCATCGCTTTGGTGCTGGGCAACGAAGAAAGCGGTCTGGCGCCGGAAACTTTGGCCGCCTGCGAATTTATCGTGACCATTCCGGGTAGCGGCTGGGTGCAGTCGCTCAATGTTTCAGCCAGCGCGGCCATTTTTATCCAGGCGCTGGCGGCGCGCCAACCACGGAAATAACGCCGGCGTGAGGATAAGGGCGCAATTTCCCCTGGGAGCGCGGGCGTCCCGCCCGCACGGCGGCCAGAAAGCCGCCGCGTCCTCGCGGAAAAGCTAAGGCTTCTTGAAAGCCGCCGCGTTAGCGGAATTATTAAGGCTTCTTGAATCCAGGCACATGGATGTGAACGCTGCGATGACATCCGCGCTCGAATCGGCGATGGATGCGGCTTGCAGGCTAGCCCTCCCTGGCACTGGGTTCCGCCCATCCCTGGCGGAACGACGG
>SCQD01000012.1 GCA_004299145.1 Methylococcaceae bacterium
ACCAGCAGGTCTATGTCGCCGCCTTTGGCGTTATCGTCCGCGCGTGAACCGAACAGGTAAACCGCTGCATCGGCATCCGCCGCTGGCCGCCGGCCGGGATTGACGATGCGGCTTAGCGCCGGCGAGCGGCAAATCATCCGGCAAACCATCGCCGCGGCGGATGCCGATGCAGCGGTTTACCTGTTCGGTTCACGCGCGGACGATAACGCCAAAGGCGGCGACATAGACCTGCTGGTGCTTTCACAAAGCATCAACCTGATGACCAAGCTCGACATACTCGCCAAGCTGCACCAGGCATTGGGCGAACAAAAAATCGATCTGGCGGTATATGCCGATTTGTCGCATCCGTTTGCGCGCCTGGCCCACAAAAATGGAGTAAGTCTATGAATACAAACAAACTGCTCATACTCCGGGAAGAACTGAATAACTTGCAACAAGCCGCGGATTACCTTCAATACTCCATGGATAGAACCCACACACTGCTGGAACAACAAAACTGGTCTCCAGAAGAACTGGAACGCCTGGAATCGCTGGCTAGCCGGTTTGCACGGCTTGCCGACATGGTCACGCAACGGGTCATGCGTCTGATCGACGACCTTGAACTCACCCCGGACGGCAGCCTGCTGGACCGTATTCACCGCGCGGAAAAGCGTGGCTGGGTCGATCAAGCCGGCCAGCTCATCCAAATCAGAGAACTCAGAAATCTGATCGCCCACGAATACGCTGCCGACAAAATGGCGGATATCTATCTCGCCATCGTCCAGCTGGCGCCATCACTGCTGGCCATGGTTCCGAAAATCACGGCTTATACAGACAATCTGGTTAAACGTTTCGTGAAGTAGACAGTTCTGGGTTTTTCCGGGCGGCATTGCCCACCACGTAATCGTTCACGCCCCCCTGCTTTTATGCCCTCACCCCAGCCCTCTCCCGCAGGGAGAGGGGGATAAAGGTGGGGGCGTGAACGATTACCCCACCACAACCTCGACATTCCAAAAAATATGCAGTCATGAAGCTTGGCTTGATGTGCAGGCCTTTCAAGAAGCCTGAGCGATACCGCTTCGCGGCGGCTTTGGTGGGCGGCGCCCACCCTGCCGACCAGCCGCCGCGCGTGCCTTACTGGCGCTTGTCCGGCTTTTATTTTTTCTATTTCGCCGCGCTGGGCGCTTTGCTGCCTTACTGGCCTGTGTATCTGCAAAGCCTGGGCTACGATCCCGGCCGGATCGGCGTGCTGATGGCCATCCTGGCCGGCACCAAAATCATCGCGCCCAACATCTGGAGCTGGATCGCCGATCACAGCGGACGCCCGCTGACGGTGATCCGTCTGGGCGCTTTGTGCGCCGTGCTAAGTTTTTGCGCGCTGTACGGCAACCGCGACTACACCGCCATGGCGCTGCTCACCGGGGCTTACAGCTTTTTTTGGAATGCCGCCCTGCCCGCCTTCGAAGCCATCACCCTGCACCACTTGCAGGAACAGTCGGAACGCTATAGCCGGGTGCGCTTGTGGGGTTCCATCGGCTTCATCGGCGGCGTGCTGGCCGTGGGCGGGTTGTTGAGCCTGTTCCCCATCGCCGACCTGCCCTACGCCATACTCGCCATGTTGATCAATATGTGGCTGACGAGCCTGCTGGTGCCTGCCGGCAAGGCTATGGCGCGTCAGGCAGACACGCCGCGCTTTTGGCACCTGCTATGGCGCGGCGAAGTGCTGGCATTCCTGCTGGTGTCTTTTTTGGTGCAAGTCGCGCACGGCCCGTACTACGTGTTTTTCACGGTCTATCTGAAAAGCCACGGCTACAGCGACGGCGCCGTCGGCTGGATGTGGAGCCTGGGGGTAATCGCGGAAATCGTGTTGTTTTGGTGCGTCACCCACTGGCTGAAGCGCGTGGCGTTGCGCCAGTTGCTGTTGAGCGGTCTGTTGCTGGGCAGCCTGCGCTGGTGGGTCATCCCGCTGGTGGTGGATCAACCCTGGCTGCTGGCGGCTTCCCAGCTGTTGCACGCGGCCACGTTCGGCATCACCCACGTGGTGGCGATTCACCTGATGCACCGCCATTTCAGCGGCGTCCACCACAACAAAGGCCAAGCCTTGTACAACAGCACCAGCTTCGGCGCCGGCGGCATGCTGGGCAGTTATTTGAGCGGAGCCTTGTGGCTGTCCTGGGGAGCGACCTGGGAATTTCAGGCGGCGGCTTGGGTGTCGCTGTCCGCCTTGCTGATCGCCTGGTTTGGCGTAGGCAGGAGCGCAAAAAAAGACCGGCGGCGCTGAGTGAAGGGGGGGATTGTGTCCTGCCGCCGGGTGGTAAATACATGCCGTTCAGGTAGTAAGACATGTGCTTTGGCTTAAGGCAGGTTTCGTGCCATGGGCAGCGACGCCGGTAACGCTTGGATTTTGCGCGTTTTTTTCGGTTGCCATTGCGACAAATGTTGCACAACTGCGCAAAAATTGTCGAAAAATTTTGCAGGCTACTTTACCGGCGCAACGGCGATATTCGGGCTTTCCGGGTTGACGACCAGTTGTTGCCTGGCCATGTTGATCAGTACGTCCATATCCTCCATCGGCACCGCGCCCAGCAAAGCTTCGTCTCCCAGCACCAGCGCCCCGGCATAGCAGCGGCGGTTGGCGAATTGGACTTGCAACGGCCCGACATAAGACACCAAGTGCCGGTTGCCGTCGGCCAGCGTGACTTCGCGCTGCTCCAGCTCATCCAGTTGCAGTTGTATGGCGACGTGTTGCGGAATGCACATCAACAGCGCGCCACTGTCGGCCATGGCGCGGACCGCCATTTCCGCCCCGGTGCGGGGGTTTTTCAGGATCAAATCGGCATAAACTAATCCCATCGCTCTATATCCTCATCGTATTGCATCGATAACCGCCCACCATGTCCGACGTATTTATCCGGGTCTGCACCAACCTGCGGCAAGCCGCCGATCAGCCATCCTGTGCCGCGCGCGGCAGCGGGGAAATTTTGCAGGCATTGCAGCGGTTGGCGGCAGGCAGCGGGGTCGCGGTGGAGCAGTCTCCCTGCATGGGTCACTGCGAGCATGGGCCGGTAGTGCGCACCGGGCCGGGCGGGGCGTTTTATCACGGCATAACGCCGGCTCAGCTGCCGGCGTTATGGACAGATGTCGAAAAACTTGCGGCCAAATAACTGCCGGTGGCTATTTATTTGGGATAGTGAATTCTGATCACCACGCGGCGATTTTTCTCGCGGCCTTCTTCGGTGGTATTGGGCGCAACGGGCTTTTTCTCGCCGTGTCCGTAAACTTCGATGCGTCTGCGAGCGATGCCTTGACTGATCAAATAGTCGGCAACGCTTTGCGCTCTGTCTCTGGACAACTCCATGTTCGACCTGGGATCGCCTTCGGCATCCGTGTGTCCCCTGATGACTATCGAGGCATCGGGCGAGGCTTTCAGATCGTCGACGACGCTGCGCAAATTGGGGTAATAAGCTCTGGCAAGCGAGGCGGAACCGGTGTCGAATCCAACCTTGCTCGCGATGACGATTTCAACGTCCCGGCCTTGCTGCTGGGCTGCTCTTCTCGCGGCGACGGCATCGGTAACGGGGGCAATACCCCATGCCAAAGCCAGCGCCAGAATGATTTTTTGTGCGTTCATGAGATTGCCTTATGAGTAGAAAGATTGACCCTTCGAATTGTAGCAAACGCGCTGTGCGTGAATGGCGCATTGACGGCCTATTTCCGGCGCCTGGCTTTGGCGGTGGGTTTCGCGCGCGTTACGGAAGTTGGTCGGGTGATGGGAGTCATGGTTTCACCGCTGGGTTCATGCCCGATGAAACCCTGCACCGGCAGCCGCTTGCCCCAGGCCGACCAGTGGCCGGTGTCGAAATCGGCGTGCATGGTGCGCGGATCGTAGTGCACCCAGGCGTTTTCTTCCAGGTGGCAATGGCGGTCGTAGTTGGTGTGGGACACGCGCAGTTTGTAGGTACCGTCCGGGTTCGGGCAGACTTCTTCCACGTACAAAGTATGCCCGGTAGGCATGTGGTGGAGATGGTTGACGCCGATGGACATGAGCATGCCCGGCTTGGGGGTGGCGGAGGTATAGCCGCGCTGCTGTTCACAATTGAACAATTGCACTGGGCCGGTATTGCCCAGATTGCAGCTGGAAATATGGCTGCGGCAACGAGCGTATGGGATGCTCTGCGGTTGACACATGCCACCGTGATGGCCGGTGAACACCTGCTGATGGCAGGTGCCGTGCGCCACGGCTTCAGCAACGGCGCTGCACGGTGAGGCGCTGCTGGCGGCATGCGTTTCCTCCACTTTGGCGGCGGGCTCGGCGCGCGCGGCTTCGGAAGGCGGCGCCGTGGCGAGGCTACAGGCGGTCAGGTTGAACAGCGCGCCGCTGCCGATGAGTGCGAATAATACGAGTTGTGTCAGGTTCGTTTTCATGAGTCGGGATCTGTGTAGGGTACGCAGTGCGTACCGTTTGGCGCCGCAAGGTACGCACAGCGTACCCTACCTCGAAAAAATCGATTTCAGCGGTTTGGCCGTCATGTGTTTCAGCGTATTCGACACAGGATCGACGCCGATGCCGGTACTTTCCAGCGCAACGACGCCGAGTATCGGTTCAACGCCATCCGGTCCCAAAATGATTTTGGAGACCGTTTCCGAACCCATAAAGCGAATACGGGCAAACCCATACGGATACTCGACGATTTCGCCATTGGCCAATTCGTAGACGTCTTTGCCTTCGGCATGAATGCCCGCTTTGGCGAGCGCAGCGGCGGGCGCCAGGCAATCGATCACACCGGTATCCACCAAAAACTCGTTTTCGTAAGGTTCGCCGGTTTTAGCCAGGCACTCTACGCAAACCGTGACGTGTGTCAGTCCCATGATGTTTGCCTCACTGTGTTCAGTGTTTGCCAATAGGAGAGGGATTGTACCGATCTTGGCCCAACAAAGTTATTGTTGTTCCCGAATCCGGTCGATGCGCTGTTGCAGGTCGGGATGGCTGGAAAAATAATCGGCTGCGCTGCTGTCTTGGTTTGAGCGTTGCAAATGCTCAAGGATTTCCGCGTAAAACCTGACGGGGATGTGTTCGGCTTTAAGCACGGTCAGCGCGTAACGGTCGGCTTCCCACTCGAACTGCCGGGAATAGCGTGCTTCCACCAAAACCGTCGGCAGGGTAACGGCCAGCGAGGAAATGGAAGTGATATCGCCCAAGGCGACCGCCACCATCAGCGCGGTCATCGAGTTTTGCAGCAGCGTGCGCAGCCCGTGGTCGTATTCCACGTGGCCGATTTCGTGCGCCAGCACTGCGATGATTTGTTCGTCGCTGTCGGCCAGCTTGACCAACGCATCGGTGACGACCAGGGTGCGGCCCGGCAACGCGAAGGCGTTCGCGCCCAATGCGCCGCTGTCGCGAAACTCCAGACGGTAAACCGGCTGCGCCGGCAGTGCTGCGGTGAAATGCCGAAGACGGCCGCGCAACCGTTGCTGCACGCCGCCGTCCAGTGCCGACGCATGCAGCCAGACTTTATCGAGGGTTGCCAGGCTTTCCGCGCCGATTTTCACGCGCACCGATTCCGGCATATTGGCCGCTGCCCAGCGCGCCGTGGCCGGCACGCCATACTCAATGCCGGCCCAGATGGCCAAAGCCGCCAGCAGCAATGCGGCGAGCGCAACGGGCCAGCTTTTTTCCAGGCGATGCGCCAACCGGTGCGCCTTGCCGTGTTCGAAACCGCGTGCCAGTGCATCGACGGCGTCATTGTCGGCGGTTTCCAGTTGGCCGCCGCCGTTCAAATAAATATGCCTGGCGGTATTGCCGATGCGCGGACTAATGCGCAAATCGCCCAACGAGCAGTATCTGTCGATATTCGCGCCGTGAATATGCGCTTCGGCGGATTCGGAAAATAAAACCTCCACCGGCTGTCGCGAAGAACTTAACCCGTCGTAATAAAAAGCGTTGATTTTCATGGATGCCGGCGTTGATCAGATTCCACTCATTATCGTTCCCACGCTCCGCGTGGGAACGCAGCCCTGGACGCTCCGCGTCCCGTGTCGTAGCGATAAAAACTCGCCGGAATTATCAAGGTTTAATTGAAAACTCACCTGAAGATATATCCCGTTCTACGTAAAAGCAAATTGGGCTGGTAGCGATATCATTCGGGACGCGGAGCGTCCCTGGATGCATTCCCACGCGAAGCGTGGGAATGATAGAAATACCGCTTTATAGTCATACAATCTAATCTACTATAATTTGCGCAAGTAGCACACAATTTCATGTTGGCTTATTCTCAAGGAGCGTGTCATGAAAGGCATAAGGTTATCAATCGAAAGACCAGA
>SCQD01000156.1 GCA_004299145.1 Methylococcaceae bacterium
ATGGCGCTGTTGCTGATCAGGCTTTTGGTGCCCATCCAGAAAATTTCGCCCAGCACGATGTCCGTCAAGCATAACGGCGCCGCCAGCATGCCGTCCCAGGTGCGTTGCACTTCCATGCGGGTGTAGGCCAGGTACAAGCCCTCGAAGGTCGCCGTGTTCATGGCGCTCATCACCAGGATGCCGGAGCTGAGAAACGCCAGATAGCTCATGTGTTCCACTTCGCCGACCAGCACGCCCAGCCCCCAGCCCAAGGCCAGCAAAGTGGTCAAGGGCTCCATAAAACTGCCCAGCAGTGAACGCAGGGCGTTTTTGCGCCACACCGTCATGTTGCGTCGCCATACGGCGATAAAACGCGGCATGCGCACGCTAAACATCGCGCAAATCCCGGCCGGTGAGGCGCAGAAATACGTCTTCCAGATTGGCGGGCCGCAACACGTAGCGCAACTGCGGCCAGTCATCCAGCGACGCCACCAAAGGCTGAAGCTGATCGCCATAGTAAAAATGGCTGTCGCCCAACGGCTCCGAGCGCACGCCTTCGGTATCGGGCAGCGTGGCTTGCCAGTTGGCGACATCGGCGCCGTGCACCTCCAATACGTGGCTTTCGATGTGGCGTTCGATCAAGGCGCGCGGCGTGTCGTCGGCCAGGATGCGGCCGTGATCCATCAGCACAATCCGGTCGCACAGTCGCTCCGCTTCGTCCATGTAGTGGGTGGTGAGAATCAGGGTCAGGCCGTCTTGTTGCAACTGGCGCAGCAGTTGCCAGATGTTTTGGCGGATGTGCGGGTCAAGGCCGGTGGTGGGTTCGTCCAGGATCAGCAATTGCGGACGGTTGATCAAGGCGCGGGCAATCGACAGACGCCGTTTCATGCCGCCGGACAGTTGCGCTATACGCTGCCGGGCTTTGTCCTGCAAAGCCGCATACTGCAATAATCGGGGAATGCGCCGCTTTACCTCTGCCGCCGACAAGCCGAAATAGCGGCCATAGATTTGGAGGTTTTCCAGCACCGTCAATTCCAGATCCAGGCTGTCCTGCTGAGACACAATGCCCACGGCGGCGCGCATTTCCCGGGCACGGCCAGGCACCGGATAGCCCAGCACGCGCAACGTGCCGGCATTGGGCCGGGTATGGCCCACCATCATGCGTAAAGTGGTGGTTTTACCCGCGCCATTGGGACCGAGTATGCCGCAGAACTGGCCGCGTGGAATGCGCAACGACAAACGATCTACCACGCAAGCATCGCCGTAGCGCTTGCACAAACCGTCGGCCTGCACCACGAAATCGCTAACAATCATGGCGCGCGCGCCGCCCCTGAGCATGAAACGTCACGCGCGCCATGATCGTTCCCCTCACCCCGGCCCTCTCCCGCGGGGAGAGGGGGAATAAGGTCGCCGCGACTTTCATGGCACCCATGGCGGATTGACGCCACGGAAGACAACGGGAAATAAGAGAAATAAGGGATCAAGCAGCGCCTTGGCGTGGCAGGTAGTCGGTAATGGGGAGTACCGATTATACCGTACGCAATCAGGCTTTATAGGAGGTTTGAAAAGGGGAAGAGATGCGGCCTATGCCTTTGGGCCCATAAGTATCAGGCCCATAGCCTTCATTCACGCCCAGACCCTGGAATAAAACGCCCAAAGCTTCTTGTGAACGCCGGCTCAGCAGGCCGATTTTGACGCCATTGGTTTCGTTCATCAGCTTGCAGCGCGCCGACAAGTCCATAATGGATTGCCATACCTGACGCGAAGGATGTGTGGCCGGACAGCGCTGCAGCCACGCCTCCACGCCTTCGCGCCCTACCGCCAGCCCCTGGCTGAGCAGCCAGCGGTCCCCGGTCCGCACCAATTCGTTGATTCCCACCACCAACTGCTGTTTGCGCTGGGCGATGGCGCTGATGGCTTGCGGGTTTCTGGTGTGAGCAACCAGTTCCTGGGCCTCGTCCCGCAAAGTTTGCTCCAGCACGAGCAACGATTGCTGAGCCTGGGCCAGAATGGCGCTGATGTCGTTGGTGGTAGTCATGAGACCGAACCGCTCTTTATCCGAGTTGCGCTTCCAATCCCATGAATTTTGCCGCTACCCGCTTTGCATCCACGTGATAACGGCCGCTGGCGATAGCATCCTTCAGTTCCGCCAGACGGGCGGGATCGACGGAAGTATCTTGCTGAGACTGTACTTGGCTGACACTGGCGGCGAGACGCTTGGCGGCATCCGTCAAATCGACCGTGACGCCACCGCTTTCCCGGGTTGGGGTACTGCCGGATACCGCGTTGGAAGCAGAAACACCGCCTTTGGAAAGTGCGGAAGCAGGGATAATCGGCCTCCCCCCCCCGACTATTTTTGTATTAATGTTCATTGTTGTGACCCACTTTTGAAATATTTGGCTGATCTATCGGCGTGGTCACGTCCAACTTTAACGATCATGGCGCGCGCGCCACCCCTGACATCAAGCGTCACGCGCGCCATGATCGTTTCCCTCACCCCGCCCCTCTCCCAAAAGGAGAGGGAGAGCAAGGTCGCCGCAGTTTTTTTTATTGTCCGCTGTCCTGCATAACAATTCCGCCTGAAACAAATTGGCGTGCACCGCCGCAGATAAGGGGTCGTCCAGGGGCGTTCGAGGCGACAAGGCGGTGCGCTGCTCCGGCAACAGTTCATCGAAAAACATAAAACGGGAACTTCTGCCGGCCTTGGCGGCGTACATGGCGGTATCCGCCGCGTTGATCAAGCTCTCGGCGCTATCGCCATTGCCCGGATAAACAGCCACGCCGATGCTGGCGCCAATCCGGTGCTGCCGGCTGCCGATGGGCGCTTCCAGTACGCCAAGCATCTTGCGGGCAATGCGGGCAATCACCGTTCTTTCGCGCAAATCACCCAACACCACGACAAATTCATCGCCCCCCATGCGGCCCACCACGTCCACTTCGCGCACACATTGCCGCAAACGCTGTCCGACGCACTGCAACACGGCATCGCCTTCGCCATGCCCATAGCGGTCGTTGACGGGCTTGAACTGGTTCAAATCGATAAACAGCACGGCCAACAGACTGCGGTGCCGGCGCGCCCGTTTGATGTCGCGCTCCAACCGGTCCATCAACGCCAAGCGGTTGGGCAAGCCGGTCAAGTGGTCGTGATGGGCCATGTGTTCCAGACGCTGTTCGGCCTGCTTGTGCTGGGAAATATCGGTAAACACGGCGATGAATTTTTCGATTTCCCCCTGATGGTCGTGCAAGGCGGTAATCGCCAGCCATTCGGGATACTCATCGCCGTTTTTACGGCGGTTCCACAATTCGCCTTCCCAATAGCCTTGTTCGAGCAGATCGCGCCACATTCGCGTATAAAACCCCGGTTTCTGGCGCCCGGAACTCAACACGTGAGGCGACTGCCCCAGCATTTCATCGGCGCTGTAACCGGTTACCCGGGTAAAGGCAGGGTTGACCATCAGTATCCGGCTGTTTCTATCCGTCACCATGATGCTGACCGGACTCAGCTCGACAATCTTGGTCGCCAGCCGCCGCTCCGCTTCCAGCAGAAACTTTTCGCTGCGGCCTTCATCGGCAACCAGGGCGTTCATCTCGATCTCATCCGCTAAAAAACCATGGCTTAATTATACCTGCACGGACCTAATCGGCACGGCGCGCGCCGGCAATATAAATCACCGCCCCGGCCACCGCCGCGGGCGGCATCAGCACGTTGAGCAGCGGCACCGCCAGCCCCAAAGCCACCAACACGCCGAAACCGGCCGCCATGATGCGAGCCTTGCCCAGCAATTGGCGCTGCTCGGCAAAACCGCAACCATAGCGTTCCAGAGGATAGGAAGTATATTCCAGGGCCAAAAACCAGCCGTTGAAAGCCAGCCACAAGAAAGACGCAAACACGTTGACGCCGGGGATCAGGAACAATAACAACATGGGCGCGGCGCGCACCAAGTAATAACGCAGCCGCGCCGTTTCTGCTTGCAAACTGCGCAACACGGCTTTCGGCCAGGGTTCCTGCACTTCAGGCACGGCCGGCAAGCCCAGCAGCACCGCCACTTTTTCCGCCAAAATGCCGTAAAACGGCGCTCCCACGATATTGGCCAGCAAAGTGAAGCTGAACAAGGTCAGGATGACAAAGCTGGTGGCCACCAGCGGCCAGATAAAGCCGCGCAGCCACATCAACCAGTCGGGCAAAAAATAGGCGATAACCGCGTCGAAATAATGGCGCACGGCCCACAAGCCCAAAGCAAACAGCACGAAATTGATGAGCAGTGGAATCCAGACAAAATGGCGCAATTCCGGACGGGCCAGCAGCTTCAAGCCCTGCCCCAGGCAGCGCACGGTATACAAAGGATTATTCAGTTTGGCGACGTCGAATGAGGCGTTCATGGCAAAGATCCATCGGGTTCAATCGTTTTTTAGGGGTGGTAGTTATTTTGAAAGAGTGGGAAAAGAAAAAATTTTCGCCGAAGTATAGAAAAATCAAACACTTGGCGGCTTATTAGGCTGAAAAGAGGTTTGAAAGATTTTGATTGTTTCGATGTGTTTTTAAGGTTTTTCGCCTTTTTTCTTTCAAACCTTTTTCCGCGCTTTTTCAAAGCAAGTGCCGCCCGTCATCAATTGTGGGGTGGTAGTTATTCTGAAAGAAAGGATTAAGAAAATTTTTGCGCCGAAGTGTATAAAAATCAACCACTTGGCGACTTGTTAGGCTGAAAGGAGGTTTGAAAGATTTTGATAATTTCGATCAGTTTTTAAGACAAAAACGATCATGGAACGAAGGGATTTTAGTCAGATTTCGGCGGATTTCAAACCAAGTTCGATTGTCCGACGATCATTCATAAGCACCGCTGCTCATCCCCTGGGCAGTGCCAAAAAGCCTGCAAAAACTCTCCTGCCCGAATAGAGCCACCAGTGTTAAAAATTGCCCGTCGTCAGGTGGCAAGGCTGATGGCGTCCTCAATCATCTTTTCATCAATCTTACCGCAGGCCTTAAACGCACGGTAGAGCAGTACCGTCGCGCTGGCTTTTTTCTCGGGTGCTAGTGTCTGGCCTGTTTTGGCTATGGCGGCTTCTAGTTCAGTAAGTGTGTTCGTAAACAAATCAAGATCAATGCAACTCTCTGGTTTCTTACTGGTTCTCAACCAGTCAAGGACAGCCATATTGTAGTACCCATACGAATTAAGAGGGACGCTGGCGTTGAGCGTCTCATCGCACTTGCCTGCCAACATGGCAATATTTTCAAGCCGATCTTTCTCAAGCTCCAGGAATGTTTCCATTGAATCTAGCACGCGCTTGTATGCACGGGCATAAAGCCAATCGCTCCCTTTTTTAGTGCCACGCATGACGTACTCTGTGTCTACACCAAGCTTTTCTGCTGCATCCAGATACGAAAAATCAGGCTGCCTGGCGCCTTTTTCGTAAGTGTATTGGGCGGTTTTGCCTACCCCACATGCTTCCGCAAATTTGGCTTGACTTAGGCCAAGGCGTTCTCGTTCCTCCTTCAGTCTCTTTCCGAATCCTTCCATCCCCTCCCCCTCTTCAAATTTTCATTGACAGTATCGCAAACGCGATATAGAGTTACTTTCGTGATATTTATTCGCAAACGCGATACGCAATCTTAGCAGAGGGGTACACAAATGGTACAGAAACAACTGAACACTCGAGATGCGGTGCTGGACGACTTTGCTCGAAAGGGAATCAGTATTGCAAAGTGGGCTAAAGACCACGGGCTGCATCCTGCCGTAGTGCATGGGGTACTAAAGGGTAAGCGTCCGGCACGCATCGGAAAAAGCCACAAAGCAGCCGTCCTTCTGGGTATCAAAGACGGGGAAGTCACCGAATAGTTGTCGCACCTCTGCGCAACAAGCTGCGACACGTCAATGTTTTTATGTTTCGATCTGTCGCACCTCGTCAACACCTTGATAGGTAAGGGTTTAACGCAATGAAAGGCAATAAATCTCCGAACACGGATATCAACAAAGGTGCGACAGTCACCGAAGGTGAAAGCCCACGGCTTTCGGTTGATGAAGTCGCCGAATTATTGGGTGCCACACCGAGAACTGTGCAGCGTTATTGTGCGCAAGGTAAATACCCTGGGTTGACAAAAACCAACGCCAACGGCGGCGAACAATACCGCATCCTGCTGTCCAGCCTGCCCGAAACAGCGCAGCACAAGTACCACTTGGAGCAGGCGCGGGCCGACGCGGCCAAGATGGCCGAAAACCCGGACCAGTTTCGTGCCCTGAATGATGAAGCCGAAGCCTTGGCGAGGGAACAAGCGCTGGCCGATGCCGCCGCAGGCAAGCGGAAGCGCAAGGTTCAGCCGCTGGTGATCGAACCCCTCAGCCAGGAGCAAGCCGAAGCTTTGTGGGACTGGTTTCAGCGTTCACCGGCTGGTGTGCAGCGGGAGGCCAAGGAAAACTTGGAAATCATGCTGGCTCACCAATTGTTGCAGCAGGCCGGCGCCAGACCGGGGGCGATTGTCCGGGAACTACGCGCCAAATATGGTGTGTCCGAACCAACGGTTTGGCGGTTACGGGAGCGCATCAAAGGCCAGCCGTCGCACCTCTGGTTGCCGCTGTTGGCGCCCAAGTGGAAGGGCCGCACGGCCATGGCCGAGTTTACCGAAGACGCTTGGCTGTGGATCAAGGAACACTGGGGGCAGCAATCCAAGCCGAAGCTTAAGCCCATCGTGGACCACGCCCGGCAAATGGCGTCGGCCAAGTCCTGGGTAATTCCCAGCATCGACACGGTACGGGATCGGATCGACGCCCAGCCGCGCTGGTGGAAGGTTTACCGGCGCGAAGGCGACAAGGCATTGGCGGCGCTGTATCCGGCCATGGAACGCGACTACAGCACCCTGGCGGTGCATGAGCTGTGGTGCGCCGACGGCCATAAGGCGGACCTTTTTTGCCGCTGGGTGGAGGTTGACGGCAAGGTGACGGTCGGGCGTCCCATCGTGGTGGCCTGGATGGATATTCGTTCCCGCTATTTCCTGGGCTATGCCGTGGGCCGGGTGGAAAGCGCCGACTTGATCCGCCTGGCGTTCAAAAAGGCCGCCGAGAATGCCCATGCCATACCCTGGCACATGCTGTTGGACAACGGGCGCGGTTTTGCTTCGAAGCTGTTGACCGGCGGCATTCCCAACCGTTACCGGTTCAAGGTTAAGGACGAGGATATTCCCGGCATTTTCAAGGTGATGGGCATTGATGTGCACTGGGCCACGCCGGGGCATGGACAGGCCAAACCTATAGAACCCGGCTGGCGCTTCGTGCCTGAACGGGTATGCAAACGCGCCGAATTTCAGGGCGCCTATTGCGGCAACAAGCCGGACGCGAAGCCCGAGGAATTTGATTCAGCCAAGGCGGTGCCCATTGAGCAGTTTTTGACGGCACTGGCTGAAGAGGTTTATGCCCACAACCGCCGTGCCCACCGGGGTGACAGCATGCATGGCCGCAGCCCTTACCAAGTTATGGAAGAACTGTTGCCGCAAACCCGAGTACGCCAGCCCACGGCGGCACAGTTACGCCTGTGTCTGCTGGCTGCCGAGGCGGTCAAGCCGGATAAAAAGGACGGCGCCTTTTGGGTATTGAACAACCGCTATTGGACCGAGAAATGCGCCGACCTGGACGCAGGGGTGGCCTACATCGTGCGCTTTGACCCGGAAGACGCCAGCCAGCCTATCAGCATCTACGACGGTGAAGCCTTTCTGTTCGATGCGCCGATTGTGTCAAAAAGCGGCTTCCGCAATCAGGAAGCGGCCAAGGAGCATGCCCGTTCGCGCAGCCGGTTCAAAAAGAGCCGCAAGGAGCAGGCGAAAGCAATGGAGGGGATGGACAGGGCCGAACGCTGGACCACCGAGGATGGCGTGACTGTCGACCCTGAAACCGGGGAAATCCTCAACAAGCCGCCATTGCCGAAAGTGGCGGAACTGGTGAGATTGCAACAGAAACCGGCGGCGGTCGCCGAAGAAGGACCGACCATCAACCCTGGTGAATTAATGCGGCGGGCCGTGGAGCAACAACGTAAAAACGCCACGAACCCGCCAAGGTAAAGGCCCACTCGCAAGCGCCAACTTGCGGGCGGAAATAACAACGGCGGCCAATGGCCGCCCACACAAAACGCGGAGATCATACTAATGAAACTTGCGACGGTAGACAAGGGGGGCGTCGGTGATGTGGGTATGTCGCCCTATTCTCTTCGGCGATCAGTCCGGCGGATGATGGCAGAAGAAGGTTTTTCGCCCCATCGCATTACCGTGGAAGCGGGTGTCAACCGGGCTGAACTGACCGCCTGGCTGGAAGATCGGGACAAAGCGCCACAGCCGGTCATGCTGGAAAAGCTGGAATCCTGGTTGGCGGGCGATAGCGAAAGGGCGCCAACGGTGCCGCTCAACAGTCCGCCCTGGGTGGAAACACCCACGGCTGTAAAGATCATGGATGCCCTGGACTATGCCCGTTACACGCCAACCATTGCCGTCATTTACGGCAGCGCCGGTGTTGGAAAAACCAAGGCTCTGGGACACTTCGCCGAAACCCGGCCCAACACGTGGTTGGTTACGGCATCGCCGTGTTGCCATACAACCACATCCATCCTGGGTGAACTACTGGATAGATTCGACGCCTATGGCTCTGCGCAACGGGCGGACGTTCTGTACAGGGAAGCACTACGGTGCGTGAGGAACCGAACGCGCGTGGATTCCGACATCAACGGCCTGTTGATTATCGACGAAGCGCAACACTTGAAACCACCGGCCTACGACACCATCCGCGCCTTCCTTGACCAGGCAGACGTCGGCATTGCTTATGCCGGTAACGAAGAGATGTATTCCCGCATCGGCGGCAAGAAGAAATCCAGCTTGCCGCAAATTTCCTCACGGGTAGGCATCCGCGTCAAGCTGAGCCAGCCGGAGCCGGGAGACGTGGACATGATCATGGAGGCCCACGGCATCAGCGGGCGCAAGGAACGGGAATATTGCCAATGGGTGGCGTCGCTGGACGGCGGCTTGCGCTTGCTGGATCACGTGATCCGGCCCGCCAAACTGTCGGCCATGTCTGAAAACACGGCGGTCAGTGTTTCCATGCTGAAGGCCGCCGGCAAGGTATTGGGGATTGAATCATGAAAAGCAAACGCGAAAGCACTACACCCGCCAAACCAACCAGCATGCGCAATACCTTGATCGGCTTGGTGCATCTGGCATTCGCCCGGCTGAATTATTCGGATGCCGAGTATCGGGATCTTTTGGAAAAGATGACCGGCAAGCGGTCGTGCAAAGAATTGAGTGATGACCAACTGGATCAATTGGTGAAAGAGTTTAGGGAGGCGGGTGCATTGGAAGACCGGCGCAAACCGGCCAAAAAGTTTCAGGGTGGGGCCGGCCTGGATCGACCCACGCCCAAGCAATGGGCCTGGCTGGACAAGCTGGCGCGGGACGTGGGTTACGAAGGCTTGGAAGATGCCGGACTGGCGACTTTTGTACGTCGGGTGGCGAAGGTGGACAGCCCGCGCTTTCTGACCCGGACCACGGTTTCCAAGGTGATTACCGGCTTGCAACGCTGGGCCGATCAGAAAGCCGCCAAGGCAAGCCAAGGGGGTGCGGCATGAGCTTCTATATCGGTTATCGCGTGCCCGGCGACTTGTGCAGGCGCTGTCTGACTCTGGATGACCGCTATTACGGCGCAGTAACGGAAGCCGACGCCGACCGTATTGCCGCCGGATTGCGGCAGCGGGAAGGCGTGGAACCGGCGATACAGAGCGTGCGCGGACGCTTGATCCGATTGGCCAAAGTGCGGCGTGGGGGCAAGGTATGAGCAATCGGGATCATGAAGAGTCTCTGCAATGGGAAATCACGCGCTTACTTGCCGACTGCTTGCAAGAAGCCGGGCATGGTACGGCAAAGACGGTGGTCCCCACGGAAAAAACCGCTGGGGCCGCCTACTGCGAAGCCCGGAAAATCGAAGCGGTAGCCTGGGGGGCGCGGCTGATGCTGTTGGGCCGCATGGACCAAAGCCTGACGGATGCGGAGTTCACGAGCCGTATTTCTTTGATGATCGAAGTCACCGAGGAAAAAGCCAGGCGCTTGGGTGAATTGCTGGTGATTTGAATAGCGAAACCGGGCATTTTGGTCCCGGTCGTCGTGGGGTGGCTCCCACGGCCTGACGAGCAGCCACGAGAACCCCGTTAAACCCCGGTTAACAACCGCGAAAGCGGTGCAAGTGATACCGAGGGTAGCAGAAAGAAAAAAAGCCGCTTGTAGGGCATTACAGGGCGGCGGCGGTTTTCGCTTCTCGCCACCCACTTCCAAAACTTCACGCCGTTTTTTGCACGCGTTTTGGCACAACTCCCCGCCACTCAAGCCCACAGCGGAAACACTTCCGCGTTACATGCCGGCGTTTCCTATGGAAAGATTTCACCCTGAAACGACCGGCAGCGACTCTCTATGCTGGATGTCTTCGCAGCTTTCATTCCAGGTATCGGCGATGACGATCAGCACGCAATCTTTGCCCTTTGAGGCTTTACCCGATTCGCTTTTGGAGTTGGCCGATTACATTTCCAAGGATGCCATCATGCGCCTGGTGGAACGCTACGGCGGCAGTACGTGCTATGTCCCCAAGGTGTTGCCGGAAACCAGCGAGTTGGCCACGGTCATCGGCCAGGACGCGACGCGGGCATTGGCGTGCGTTTTTGGCGGCGGACACCTGGAAATTCCCAAGGCCAGCCAATTACGCCGCACGGTGCGCAATCGGCAAATCGTGCAGCGCCATCAGGAAGAAGGCTTGAGTCGCAGAGCGTTGGCACGCGCTTTCGATATGACCGAGCGGCATATCGGGAACATCTTGAAGGAAGCCGGCGCATTGCCGGCGCGGTAACCCTTTCACCCACTGGAGACATTTATGACTTCAACGCAAACCGCCGAGGCTGATGCTTCAGCCTTGGCCGATCCCCCGAACGATCCAGCGCCCGACGCGGCGCAGGAAGGCGTAACGCCCGCTGTCGACGTGCAGGCGGAAATCCAAGCCGCCCTGGCCGAACAAAAAGCCGTGATCGAGCAGCAAATCAAGGAGGCCACCGGCCATGATTCGCTGGACGCACTGCTGGCCGCTCAGCGTCAGGCTCAGGAAGGCGCGGAAGCCAAGACCCAGGAGGCCGCCATGTATCGCACGCTCTACGAGCAAACCAGCATCAAGGCCGCTGTGCTGGCGTCTGCCGGCCAGGCGATCAACCCGGACATGGTGCTGACCCTGCTCAGCGGTCAAGCGGTGGTGTCCGGGGATGGTAGCGTTTCGATCAATGGTCAGCCCGCCAAGGAGGCGGTGGAGGCGTTTTTGAAAGCGAACCCGTTCATGGCGAAGCCAACAGGCGGCGCCGGCAGCGGCGCGCCAGTTTCCGGGGGAACGATGGCGGGTTACGCGACAAACCCCTGGCGCCGGGAACACCTGAACCTAACCGAACAATCCCGCATTGCCCGCGACAATCCCACCGAAGCCGCACGCTTGAAAGCGGCGGCGGGCGTTTAACCCAGGAGACTTGAACCATGCCTGTCACACAGATTTCTGATGTTGTTGTACCCAGCACTTTTGCCCCGTATGTCCAGCAGAAAACGCTGGAACTGTCGGCGCTGTACCGTTCCGGCGTTATCGCTCCCGATCAGGAATTGACGGCGGCGGCGGCCAGCGGCGGCGACTTGGTGCGCTTGCCGTTCTGGAACGATCTGGAAGGCGAATCCAATGTAGGTTCTGATAATCCGTCGGTACATTCCACGCCGGCCAGCATCAACGCCGATCAGGACATCGCGGTTAAGCATTTTCGTAACAAGAGCTGGTCTTCCATGAGTCTGGCCGGGGAACTGGCCGGCAGCGATCCGGCGCGCGTGGTGGCCGATTCCATCGCTGAATACTGGGCGCGGGATATGCAGTCGATCTTGATTGCCAGCCTGACC
>SCQD01000157.1 GCA_004299145.1 Methylococcaceae bacterium
GCTGAAAGCTTCGCACGCATTCAACCTGCTGGACGCGCGCCGGGCGATTTCCGTCACCGAACGCCAGCGCTTTATTTTGCGGGTGCGGGAATTGGCCAAGTCGGTGGCGGAAAACTATTACCAGCGCCGTGAAAGCCTGGGCTTTCCCATGCTGAATGCGACGCCGGTCGAGGTCGGCCCTCACCCCGGCCCTCTCCCACAGGGAGAGCGAAGCGAGGGTTGGGGGGACAAAGAATGCTGCGGCTTTCATATCGGCCCACAAACCGACAGCCTGGATTTCCTGCTGGAACTCGGCACGGAAGAACTGCCGCCCAAGTCGTTGCTGACCCTGTCGCGCGCGCTGCAAAGCGGGGTGGAAGCCGGCTTGCGCAAGGCCGCCCTGCCGTTCGGCGAAATCGTGGCCTATGCCACGCCGCGCCGCTTGAGCCTTGCCATCAAAAATCTGGCGGTACAACAGCCCGATCAAACCGTGGAAAAACGCGGTCCGGCGCTCAACGCGGCTTACACGCCGGACGGCCAGCCCAGTAAAGCGCTGCAAGGCTTCGCCCGCAGCTGCAACACGACCGTGGACCAGCTGATCCGCTTGCAAACCGATAAAGGCGAATGGCTGGGTTATGTCCAGCACATTCCCGGCCAAGCGGCCCAGCAATTGTTGCCGGATATCGTGCGCACGGCGCTGGCCGGCCTGCCCATCGCCAAGCGCATGCGCTGGGGCGCCGGGGAAGCGGAGTTTGTGCGCCCGGTGCAGTGGCTGGTGCTGCTGTTCGGCGAGCACGTCATCGACGCGGACATCCTCGGCGTGCGCGCCGGGCGCACCAGCTACGGCCACCGCATCCACCATCCGGGCGGCATCACCCTGCACCATCCCGGCGAATACGCCGATAAGCTGCGCGCCGCCAAAGTCATCGCCAGCTTCGACGAACGCCGCCAACAAATCCGCCGACTGGCCAACCAGGCCGCCGCCGGCGTAGGCGGTATTGCGCACATCGAAGAAGACCTGCTGGACGAAGTGGCGGCGCTGGTGGAATGGCCGGTGCCGGTGCTGGGCGGTTTTGAAACCCGCTACCTGGTGCTGCCGCCGGAAGTGCTGATCACCACCATGCAGGCCAACCAGAAATACTTTCCGGTCAAAGACAGCGCCGGCAAGCTGTTGCCCCACTTCATCACCTTCGCCAACCTGGACAGCAGCCATCCGGCGTCGGTGCGCTACGGCAACGAGCGGGTGGTGCGCCCGCGCCTGGCCGACGCGGAATTCTTCTGGAACCAGGACCGCAAAAAAACCCTGGAACACCGCGTGCCTGCGCTGGGCAACATCGTGTTTCAGCAAAAGCTGGGCACCTTGCTGGATAAAACCCATCGCGTGCAAAGCCTAGCGAAAGACTTGGCGGAACAGCTAGCCGCCGACGGCGCTTTGGCGCAACGCGCGGCTTATCTGGCCAAAGCCGATCTGCTCACGGAAATGGTCGGTGAATTCCCGGAACTGCAAGGCACCATGGGGCGTTATTACGCACTGGCCGAAGGCGAACCCAACCCCGTCGCCTGGGCGATCGAGGAACAATACCAGCCGCGCGGCGCCGGCGCCGAGCTGCCCGCCAGCCAGGTGGGACAAGTCGTGTCGCTGGCGGAAAAGCTGGATACCCTGACCGGCATCTTCAGCGCCGGCCTCATCCCCAGCGGCGACAAAGACCCTTACGCTTTGCGCCGCGCGGCGCTGGGCGTGGTGCGCATCGCCATCGAAAAAGGCCTGGACTTCGATTTGCGCGAAGTGCTGGGCCACGCCTTGGCGGCTTTCCACCACGGTTTTGATCGCGACGCCACCTTG
>SCQD01000158.1 GCA_004299145.1 Methylococcaceae bacterium
GCCAGGAATTCGACGACAAGCGGCTGGGCGCCCGCTCCAATTACATTTATGCGGAAGGCGAATTAAAGCACTTGCAAATGCTGCCCTGGGATTTCAAGTTTTTATCCCGCCTGAGCGGCCAGATGGCCGATGCCCAGCTCATCAGTAACGAACAGTTTACCGCCGGCGGCGTGGGCAGCGTGCGCGGTTATCACCAGACCCAGCAATTGGGCGACGACGGCGTGGCCTATTCGGCGGAACTCTATACGCCGAACCTGCGCAAGGCTGAGTGGGACTGGATGCAGCAGTGGCGCTTCCTGGCCTTTGCCGAAGCGGCCAAGCTGTGGATACACCGGCCTTTGAGCGGTACGCCCAGCGGCTACTCGCTGGCCAGCTTCGGCACCGGCATGCGCGTGCAGTTGTTCAAGCACCTGAGTTCCGAATTGGACTGGTCCTATCCGCTGATTCGCTCCGACACCGTCGACGTCGGTCAACAACGCATTGATTTCAGCTTGATCTATGACTTCTAAAGCCGTGACTCATCGTTCCCACGCTCCGCGTCCCGTCGCTTCGTTGGCGCAATCGCACGCTGAAGAGGACCAACAGCCCGTAGGGTACGCTGTGCGTACCTTCTGCCGCGAAGCAGACACTGCGTGCCTTGCAACTGCCACCTATCGTGAAGCGGAATCACTGATGATAAGGGACGCGGAGCGTCCCGGGCTGCGTTCCCACGCGGAGCGTGGGAACGATATGCCCCCCACCCCCCTGGCCGTGGCGATACGCTGCATTCTTGCCAGTGGCTTGTTCTGCCTGGCGCCCGCCGGTCAGGCAGCCGACCACCGTCTGCCGCTGCCGGCCCAGACCTGGGTGAGCGCGGGCCAGGCGGCGCAACAGGTGAAAGGCAACAAGCTCACCATCCAGCAGGCCACCGACCGTGTGACGCTCAACTGGCGCAGCTTCGACATCGGCAAGGATGCCAGCGTTGCCTTCCAGCAGCCCAGCGCGACTTCCATCGCCCTCAATCGCATCGATCAGGCCAATCCCAGCGACATTCAGGGCCGCTTGTCGGCCAACGGCCAGATTTACCTGGTCAACCACAATGGCTTCGTGTTCGGTGCAGCCTCCCGCGTGGACGCCAACACCCTGGTCGCCACCAACCTGGACATCAGCGACGACACGCTGCAGCGCGGCATCACCAAGGTGCTGGGCCAGGACGGCAGCGCGGCGCTGAACGGCAGCGGTGCCGTGTATTTGCGCGACGCCGCCGGCAATTACCTGCTGGACGCGCAAGGCCAGCGGCAAAAAATTCAGATTACCCTGGCGCCGGGCGCGCAAATCAGCAGCAGCGCCGGTGGCCGCGTGTTGCTGGCGGCGCCCAAAGTGGACAACCAGGGCAGCATCGCCACGCCGGACGGTCAGACCCTGCTGGTGGCGGGCACCGACAAGGTGTATCTGCAGGAAGCCGGCAGCGACAGCGATATACGCGGCTTGCTGGTGGAAGTGCAAACCGGCGGCGAAGCCCGCAACAGCGGCAGCATCGCCGTGGGCAAAGGCAACGCCACCCTGCTGGGTTACGCGGTGAATCAGGACGGTCTGGTATCGGCCAAAACCTCGGTGCGCAGCAACGGCAGCATCCGCTTGCTGGCGCGCGAAAACGCCCAGACTTTGCAGCAGGACCAGACCTGGCAATTGCAGCCAGGCACGACGCGCCGCGCGGTTGCAGCCGATGACGGCCTGGGCGACAGAGCGACGCTGTCGCTGGGCGGGGCCAGCGTGACCGAAGTTTTGCCGGACAGCGCCGATGCCACCACCGCCGTGGATTCACAGCCGCAAACCCCTTCCAGCGTCACGCTGCAAGGCAACGTGGTGAGCATGGCGAACGGCGCCTTGATTCACGCACCGGCCGGCAAGGTGAGTTTGACCGCTACTGAACATCCCGATAATCCGGGCCAGGCCGGCGTCAGCAACGACAGCCGCGTCTATCTGGCCGCAGGCAGCAAAATCGACGTGGCGGGGATGAAAAACGTCGAGCTGCCCATGAGCAGCAACGTGGTTGCGTTGGAACTGCGCAGCAACGAACTGCGCGACTCCCCTTTGCAAAAGTCGGGCATGCTTAACGGCAAGACCGTGTACGTGGACGTGCGCCGCGGTACGCCGCTGGCGGATATTTCCGGCGCGGTGGCGCAGATTGCGCGCGGCGTGGACGAGCGCAGCAGTGATGGCGGCAGCGTGGCGCTGTACTCGGAAGGTGCCGTGGTGGCCCAGCAAGGCGCCTTGGTCGACGTATCCGGCGGTGCGGTGAATTACCAGGCCGGCGCCATTCATACCAGCCAGCTGGTGGCGGACGACGGTTCCGTCGTCGACATCGGCGATGCCGATCCCAATCGGCGTTATATCGCGGTGTTGGGCGATTTATCGGCGACGCACGAGCGCTGGGGGGTGACCGAACGCTGGGGTCTGGCCGGCCCCATGGGCCAGGGTCTGTTCCAGGCCGGTTATACCCAGGGCAAAAACGCCGGCAGCGTGGATATCCAGGCCAACCAGCTGTTGCTGGACGGCCGCGTCCTGGCCGCCACCCTGCTGGACTTGCAGCAGCGCTTTACCGTGCAGCCCCTGGGCGGCAGCCTGAACATCGACTTGGCGCGCGCGCCGGATAGCCTGCAAAGCATTTTGTTCCAGCAACAAGCGACACCGACCGATTTCCAGAAGCCTGAGTTATTCCGCGAGGACGCGGCGGCTTTCCAGAAGCCTGAGTTATTCCGCGAGGACGCGGCGGCTTTGGCGCTGGACGCACCATTTCCTCTGGACGCCGAGCAACGCCCCGCGCCTTTGCTGCTGAATGCGCAGCGCTTTGTCGAAGACGGCCTGAGCCGGTTGAGTTTCAAAACCAACGGCATCATCAGCATTGCCAAAGATGCCCTGGTGCAACTCCAGTCTGGCGGCAGCTTCGCCGCGAGCGGCGGCGAGATAGCGGTGGCCGGAAATCTGACCGTGCCCGGCGGCAGCGTGGCGCTGCAAACTCAGTTGACCAGCACCACCCAGGGCGTGCTGAGCGGCGGCATTACCTTGCAACCCGGTTCGTCCATCGACGTCAGCGGCGTGTTCGTCAACGACACCGGCTTGCTGCGGACGCAACACCTTTTCGAACCGGCCACCATACACGGCGGCAGCGTCAGCATCGAAACCGACCAGGGCGACCTGACGGTGGCTGAATACGCCGCCATCCACGCCGACGGCGGCGCCTGGCTGGACCAAAGCGGCCGCACCAGCGCCGGGCGCGGCGGGGCCATCACTTTGACGGCGGCCGGCATCGACGGCTCCAACCTGGTGCTGGGCGGCGAGCTGTCCGCCTATGCATTGCTGCAAGGCGGCACGCTGAATTTGACGACCCATGAGTTCTTGCTGGGTGGGGCTGAGGGGGAAGTGGTCAGTGGTCAGTGGTCAGTGGTCAGTGAGGATCGCACCTTAACGCCGTTGCATTTATCAGAAGATTTTTTTCGCCAGGGCGGTTTCAGCCAGTACAACCTGGCGGCCAACCTCAACGGCATATCCGTGGCGGATGGCGCACACATTCACCCGCAAACGCTGAATCTGCTGTTCAACCAGGACCCGCGTTTGCTGAGCAGCGGCAGCGCCATGCGCGCCATCACTCACACAGCTTTGTTGCCGGAGTCGCTACGCCGACCGGCCGATCTGTCGTTGAGCCTGGTGCAGAGCGTGGGGCGTGGCCGTGAAGACGCCGGCATCAGCGTCGGCCAGGGCGCCAGCCTGGTCAGCGACGCGCAGGGCAGCATCACGCTGGCTTCCGATGCTTCCATTTTTGTCAAAGGCAGTGTCACGGCGCCGGCCGGTACGCTGACGCTCACTATCACTCCGCCCAGCGCCGTGGAACCGGGTTTTCTGCCGAATCAGGGCATCTGGCTGGACTCCGGCAGCCGCTTGAGCGTGCAGGGCACAGCGCTGCTGCAAAACACCGAACTGGGTTTGACCGAGGGCCGCGTGCTGGACGGCGGACGCCTTACCCTGACCGCCAACCGCGGCTATATCGCTACGGCGCCGGGTTCGGTGCTGGACGCATCCGGCAGCTCGGCCATGATCGACATTCCCGGCGCGGCCCGTAGCGGACAAGCGGCTAATCCGGTCGCCACTCGCCTGGCTTCGGCGGGCGGTTCCATTACCCTGGCCACCGCCGAAGGCTTAATCCTGGGCGGCAACGTCAATGCCGGGCCGGGCGCCGGTGAAACGCTGCCCGGCGGCAGCTTGAGCATCACGCTCAATCCCAACCTGCGCCTGGAGCCGGTTGAACCGCTGCCGCCGGAACAGCAGTTTTTACGCACCACGCCGGTCATTTTGCTGAACCGCCGTCCACAGGATGTGATGACCCAGGATGAGTGGGATACCCATACCCTGCCGCTGACGCTGAACGGCCAGGCTTATTTGTCCACCGACCAGGTCGATCAGGCGCAGTTGGCCGAGTTGACGCTGAATTCCACCAATGCCATCCGCGCCAACGAAACCCTGACCCTATCCGTCACCAGCCGCCTGACGCTGGACGCGCCGCAAATTCAGTGGGGCGGCGGCGAAGCCGGCAACCTGGCGCTGCATGCCGCTTACATCGCCATCGGCTCCAGCCGGTTCAGGCAAATACTGCAAAACCCGGCGGCGGGACAGGGCAGGCTGAGCGCCGAGGCTGATCTGATCGACCTGCTGGGCGCGGCGGCTTTGGACGGTTTTACGGACAGTCATTTGACCAGCCAGGGGGATATCCGGCTGCGCGGCATTCGCGTGCTGGAAGCCGAGCGCGATTTTATCGGCCAGTTGAGTAGCGTCGGCGATCTGACCCTGGAAGCTGCCCAGGTTTACACCACCACCTTGTCCGACTACACCATCGATGTGACCGGCGAGCACGGCACGCTGCATTTTGCCGGCGCCGGCGAACGCGGCACGGTGTGGTCGGTGGGCGGCAAATTGACGGCCAGCGCCGACACCATAGTCCAAAGTGGCGTGCTCAAAGCCCCGCAGGGCGAAATTCATTTAAACGCCGCCAGCGCCGTGCTGTTGACGGACGGCAGCAATACTTCAGTATCCCTGGACGGCGCCCTGGTGCCGTTCGGACGTACCCAGGGCGGGCTGGATTGGCTTTATCCTCTGGGTCTGCAAAACCTGGTGCTGGACGCTCCGCCGCAGAAAAACATCACGCTGGATGCGCCGGCGGTGAGCCTGCAAAACCACGCGCGCCTGGATTTGAGCGGCGGCGGCGATTTGTTCGCGTTTGAATTCATCAAAGGGCCGGGCGGCTCAGTCGACGTGCTCGATCCGCAAGACCCGGCGGTGCTGGACGGCAGCGTCGCTTACCAGCCTAAATTCGCCATTTTGCCCGAGGCAGGCGCGTTTGCGCCGTATGACCCGCTGGAGTTTCCCGCTTCCGGCCTGAAAGTGGGCGACAGCGTCTATTTGTCGGCGGGTTCCGGTCTGCCGGCGGGCAACTATGCGCTGCTGCCGGCCCACTATGCGCTGTTGCCGGGGGCTTACCTGGTGACGCCGCAGCAGGGCACGCTGTTCGATGGCGCGGTGGGTGGTGCATTCGACGCGCAGGTGCAGCCAACGCTGACCCAGGCGGACGGGTCCGTGATAGTGGCGGGTTATCGCGGCATGGCGGGCACTGGTCTGCACGATGCGCGCTGGAGCGGCTTTGCCGTGGCGCCGGGCAGCCTGGCCGGAACTTATTCCGAATATCAGGAAAGCTACGCCAACCAGTTTTTTGCCGACAAAGCCGCGCGCGATGAAGTCGCCGCGCCGCTGTTGCCGCAAGACGCTGGACGGTTGGTGCTGCAAGCGGCCAAATCGCTGGTGTTGGACGGCAGCGTACAGGCCGCGGCCGCTGGCGACGGCATAGGCGGACGCCTGGACGTCGACGCCACCCGCTTGCTGGTGGTGCCGGCCAATTCCCTCACCCCAACCCTCTCCCGGGGGGAGAGGGAGCAAACAGTTGCCGGCACGGTTACCCTGGTGGCGGAAGATTTGATGCAGATGAACCTGTCCAGCCTGGTGCTGGGCGGCGTGCGCAGCGAAAAGGACGGCGAGACGCGCGTGCGCACCACCGCCAAAACCGTGACGGTGGCCGCGGGCACCGTGCTGCAAAAAGCCGACATCCTGCTGACCGCCAAAGACAGCTTGTCGATAGGCGCAGACGCGGTTCTCAGCGGTAGCGCGGAGGATGCGTCCGCCCCGCAAACCACCTCCTTCCTTTTAGACGGCAACAACGCCTTGCTGCACCTCTCCAACGGCGCACCGGCGGCATTGACCGGCCAGGACCAAGCCGGCGGCGACGCCACGCTGACGGTGGCGGCCGGCGCCAGACTCAGCGCCGATGGTTCCATGCTATTGAATGCCGGCGGCAATATGCGCCTGCATGGCCGCCTGGCCAGCGCCGGCGGCGACGTGCAGCTGGGGGCGGGCCGGATCAGCCTGGGCGACGCGCCGGCCGGCACTGCCGGTCTGGTGTTGAGCCAGGCGTTGTTGCAAGACGTACAGGCAGGGCAATTGCTGCTGCGCAGCCCCAATCCCATCGCGGTCTATGGCGCCGCTGCACTGCAACAAGGCAATCTGGTGCTGGACAGCGCGGGATTGACCGGCATGGACAACGCCGGCGAGACCGCTGTTCTGAGCGCCGATACATTGACCTTTACCAACAGTGATCAGTGGTCAGTGGTCAGTGGTCAGAACGCCGCACCGATGGATGGGCGAGACGCCGATACCCCCGGCACGCTGCGCGTATCCGCCCAAACCCTGATCCTGGGTGCAGGCGATTATGCGCTGGACGGCTACGGCCACGTTACGCTGCGCGGCACCGATCTGATTCAGGGCGAGGGCAGCGGTACGCTGCACGCCGCCGCGGATTTAACCTTGCAAGCCGACCGGTTCGGCGGAGCCAACGGCGCAGACACCGCCATCGACGCCGCCGGTTACCGGGTCGAAAGTGAAAAACTGCGGCATCCTTCTCCCCCTCTCTCTCTGGGAGAGCGAAGCGAGGGCTGGGGCCGGGGTGAGGGTTCTGTTGCGCGCGTCGGTCAAAACAACAGCCTCGCCGCCGGCATGGGCGCGCGCTGGAATATCCAGGCCGACGCCGTCAGCACGCAGGGCCAATTCGTATTGCCCGCGGGACAGTTGCACCTGAGCGCCTTGCGCGGCGATCTGGACGTGGCCGAAGGCGCGGTGCTCGACGTGTCCGGCCGGGCGTTGCCGCTGGCCGGATCGACGCTGTACGCCGACGGCGGCCTGATCAGCCTCACGGCCGGGCAAGGCGATATCCATCTGGCCGGCGGCGCGCTGCTGGACGTATCAGCCCCGGCGGGCGGCGGCAACGCAGGCAGCGTGTCGCTCAGCGCCGTGCAGGGCCGGGTGGACGTGCGGGCCACCCTGGCCGGTAGTTCCGACGCCGGAGCCGCTGGCTTTGCACTGGACACGCAAAACCTGACCTCGGAGCAGCTGGCGGCGCTGACGCAAAATCTGGCCGACCATGGCTTTGCGCGTGCCATCAGCATTCGCCAGCGCGCCGGGGACATGACGATAGCTGCCGGCACTGCCATCCAGGCCGGCGTTATCGAGCTCAGTACCGACCAAGGGGCGCTGAATCTGGCGGGCACCCTGGATACCTCGGTGAATAAAGGCGGCACGGTGACGCTGGCCGGCGGGCGCGGCGTCGGTCTGGACGGTGGCGCGCGGATAATCACAGAAGGCGGCGACGTTATCCTGGACGCCAGCGTGGGCGATGATTTTGCCGACAGCCGCATTCAGCTGGCGCAAGGCTCTTCCATCAAAGTGGCCGGCGGCAGCGTGACGCTGCGCGCGCCGCGTCTGGATGACAGCCAGGACATCGCCATCGACGCCCTGGCCGGCGATATCATCGGCGCGCGGCGCATCAACGCCGAAGCGGTGGCGGTCTACCAAAGCAACGGCGACATCGCCAAAAGCGACATCGCCGGCTGGAAAAGCGCCACGGCGCAGTACATGCAAAACGCCGCGGCGGTCGAAACCCGCCTGGGCGCCGGCGTCGACCTGGTGCCGGCGCTGGACGTGCGCAGCGATGCCGATCTCACCCTGCAAAACGGCTGGGATTTGCTGTCCTGGCGCTACAACGGCCAGCCTGGGGTGTTGACGCTGCGGGCCGCCGGCAATCTCAATCTGCAAGCCGATCTCAGCGACGCTTTCGCAGACGGCGTGATCAGTACGCCGTTCGGCGAGGTGACGCGCGACAATCTGCCGCAAGCGGGCGCTTCCTGGAGCTATCGCCTGGTGGCGGGCGGCGACGTCAATCTGGACAAAGGCGTGCTGGTGCGCACCGGCACGGGTTCCATCTCGGTGGATGCCGGCCAGGACTTGCTGCTGGGCGACGACGCGAGCCGCAATGACCGCAATGCGGCGATCTACACCGCCGGCCAGCCGGACACCGTCAATCGCTACGGCGGCTTCAGCGACGCCATCGTAGGGTTTTTGTTCTACGGCGAATATCCGCAAAACGGCGGTGATATCCGCATTCAAGCCGGGCGCGACGTGCAGGGCGCCGTCACCCGCCAAGTGTTTTCGGACTGGCTGGTGCGCACCGGCGCCTGGAGCGCCACGGGCGCCGACGGCAACACCCTGCCCACCGCCTGGGCCGTCAATCTGCAAGACACCGAAACCGGCAGCGGTTTCAATCAGGGCATAGGCGCCTTGGGTGGCGGCAACGTCACGGTACAGGCCGGCGGCAATATCGCGAATCTGTCGGTCGTCATTCCCACCACCGGCAAGCAGCTGGGCACGCCGGCCAATCCCGGCAGCATTTACGACGTCAGCTTCAGCAGCAACCAGGTGCTGGTACAGGGCGGCGGCGATTTGCACGTACAAGCAGCGGGCGATATCAGCGGCGGGCTGTACTACACCGGCCAGGGGCAGGCCGCGGTGACGGCGGGCGGCAGCCTGGGCGGCAGCGGCCGCGAGGCGCCCTGGTTTGCCTTGGGCGACGGGCAATTGTCGGTCGATGCCGGCGGCAACATCACGGTGGGCGGCGTGTTCAACCCCACCATGCTGCCGCAGCCCACCTCGACCATGGCGCAGAACAGCTCCTATTTCTTTACTTATTCGGCGGACAGCGCCGCTTCGTTCGTGTCGCGCGCCGGTTCGGTGGTGCTGCAAAACGACGTGGATCAATTGCTGGCCGCCACCGCCCTGGGCGATCTAGCCGACAGCAACGACGCGCAAATGATGCGCGTGTATCCGGCTCAGGTCACGGCCTTGGCGCCGGTGGGCGATATCACCGTCGAACGCGATTTTTTGTTGTACCCCTCCGCTCAGGGGCGCTTGGCGCTGGCGGCCGGCGGCAATATCGGCACCAGCACCACCGGCAATGCCGTGACCATTACCGAGTCGGACGCCGATCCGCTGCTGCTGCCCAACGTGCAATTGCCGGCGCAGGATCTGATTGACGCCTACAACCGTTTGCAGCCCTACGGCAGCGCCGACTTCTTGCACGCCGTAACGCCGCTGCACGCCGGCGACCTGCAGCGCGCCGAGATTCTGGCGGAAACCGGCGACATCGCCGGTACCGACCCGCTGCGTTTCGTGCTGGCGACGGCGGCCAAGGTCTACGCCGGCCACGATATCCGCGACGTCAGCTTCAACCTGCAAAACAACAACGTTACCGACATCAGCGAAGTCATCGCCAGCCGCGACATACGCTACCTGACCGAACGCGACCCGCTGACCGGCAATCTGCTCAACCTGACCCAGGAAATCAGCGCATCCGGTCCCGGCCAGTTACAAGTCATGGCGGGCCGCAATATCGACCTGGGTTCTTCGCAAGGCATATTCACGCTGGGCACGCAGGCCAACCCTGCCTTGCCGCAGGGCGGGGCTTCCATCAGCGTGCTGGCAGGACTCACCGCCCAGGGCATCGCCACGCTGGACGACCAGTCCGGTGCGCCGGCGGCGGACGGTACGGTGGATTTCAGCGGGGCTTATGCGGCGTTTATCGAGACTTATCTGGAGGGCGACGTGGATCGTTCCCACGCTCGGCGTGGGAACGCAGCCCGGGACGCTCTGCGTCCCGTGACGCCGTTGGCGCGGTCGCAAGCCGGCAATGCCCCAGCCGACGCGACGCAGAGCGTCGCCGGATTCATTCCCACGCGGAGCGTGGGAACGATAAATCCCGATTATGCTCCGGCGCTGATCGCCTACATGCAGCCTTACAACGACGGCAAAACCCTGAGCCACGGCGAGGCCTTAACGCGCTTCAAAGCCTTGCCGGTGGAAGCGCAGCGCAAATTCCTGCTGGACGTGATGTATACCGAAGTGCGCGAGGCCGGCTCGGCCGCCGCCCAGGACCCCAAGCTGGGCAACCAGCGCGGTTTCGACGCCATCGCCGCCATGTTCCCCGGCGAAGGTTATCAGGGCGATTTGACGCTGTTTTTCAGCAAGATCCACACGGTGGACGGCGGCGACATCGGCCTGGCGGTGCCGGGCGGGCTGGTCAACGCCGGTCTGGCGGTGGCGTTCAGCGGCGCCAAGCCGTCCAGCGACCTGGGCATCGTGGCGCAGCGCTACGGCGCCATCGACGCGGTGGTGCACGACGATTTTCTGGTCAACCAGTCGCGCGTATTCGCCCTGGACGGCGGCGACATCACGCTGTGGTCGTCGGCCGGCAACATCGACGCCGGCCGCGGCGCCAAGACCTCGCTGGCGGTGCCGCCACCCATCGTCACTTTCGACGCCAAAGGCAATCTGCAAGTGATATTCCCGCCGGTGGTTTCCGGCAGCGGCATCCGCACCGCCGCCAGTTCGGCGGACAAAACGCCGGGCGACGTTTATCTGTTTGCCCCGCAAGGCGTGGTGGACGCGGGCGAAGCCGGCATCGGCGGCAACAACGTCACCATCGGCGCCACGGCGGTGATCGGTGCGACCAACATCCAGGTCGGCGGCAGTTCCACCGGCGTGCCGGTGGCGCCGACGGTCAACATCGGCGCCATCGCCGGCGCCGGCAACGTCGCCAGCAGCGTGGCGCAGAGCGCCCAGCAGACCAGCGGCGGCGCCATGGATAAAGCCACCGACAAGAACGCCTTCGCCGACAGCAGCCTGGCCACCGCCATCCTCGACGTGGATGTGTTGGGGTGGGGGGATTGAGTTTAGTGGTCAGCAAATACAAATTTAAATAACGCGGATATGAAAGTGAAAAAATACACTATTACCTGGTTAACCCTCGCATTACTGTTATTTTCCAATGCCAGCTCCGCCTGGTGGAGCAACGATTGGAAATCGCGCAAGGAACTGACGCTGGACGGCAGCGCCACCGGCGCCGACATCAAGGACAATCTGGCGCAGTTCCCCCTGTTGCTGCGCCTGCATACCGCCAATTTCGGCTTTTTTGCCGACCTGGCCGACAACGGCAAGGATTTGCGCTTTGTTTTGAACGATCAGGTGCCGCTGAAATACCACATCGAATCGTTCGACAAAACCAGCGAAGTCGCGCTGATCTGGATCAATCTGCCGCAGTTCAGCAGCCTGTCCAATCTGGACCAGGTGTTTCTGTACTACGGTAACGAAAAAGCGCCGGCCGGCGACGACGTGAAAGCCACATACGACAGCCACCAGGTATTGCTGTATCACTACAAAAACGGCGAGCCCAAGCCAGTGGACGCCACCTCCTACGGCAACAATGCCCAGGAAGCCACGCTGACCATAGAGCCGGGCGGCCAGATCAACGGGGCGGCGCGTTTCGACGGCAATGGCCGGATTCATATCGCCGCCAATCCGGCGTTGAGCGTCAATCCCGACAACGGCTGGACTTTTTCGACCTGGATCAAGGTGGAGCAGCCGCAAACCGCCACCCTGCTCGAAGCCAAGGAAGAAGAGTATTCCATGGGCCTGCGCCTGATGCTGGATAACGGCAATCTGGTGCTGCGCTACGACAACGGCCACGGCATCGTCGTCGACACGGAACCGCAGGCGCTGGAAGCCGGCAAGTGGCAACACCTGGCGGTGGCCGCCAAAAAAGACGGCTTGGTGCTGTACCTGAACGGCGCGCCGGTCAAAAACGTCGCCATCGAGTTGGCGCCCATGAATCCCACCATCACTATCGGCGCCGCGTTTAACGGTCTGCTGGATGAAACCGGCGTCGCCAACGTCGCGCGCAGCCCGGATTGGATCAAAGCCCTGGCCCGCAGCCAAAGCGCCGATTTCAACGTCGTCGGTTTCGGCGCCGATGAAACCAACGAAGGCGGTGGCGGCTACATCGGCATCATCATGAAAAACGTCACCCTGGACGGCTGGCTGGTGATCATCGCCACCATGCTGATGGGGGTGGTGGCCGTCATGGTGATCGTGTTTAAAACCCTGCTGATCATCCGCGTCAATAAAGATAACCGCGACTTTATCAACGCTTATCACGAATTGGATAAAGACAAGCTCACGTCGCTGGACAGGGACGAAACCGAAGACGATAAAGACCTCGGCGATTCACCGGTATTGATGGCATTGATGGGGACGGGCGGACGTTTTCAAAACTCGTCTTTCTACCACGTTTATCACTACGGTATCCGAGAACTGAAACGGCGTACCAACGACTATAAAAAACCCATTACCCTGGCCGTGCTCAACGGGGTGAAGCTGGTGATAGACGCCGAATTGACGCGCGAGTCGCAACGTTTGGGCAAGAACATGGTATTGCTGACCATCGCCATCAGCGGCGGGCCGTTCCTGGGCCTGCTGGGCACGGTGGTCGGCACCATGATCACGTTTGCCGCCATCGCCGCTACCGGCGACGTGAACATCAACGCCATCGCGCCGGGTATCGCCGCCGCATTGGCCGCCACCGTGGCGGGCTTGCTGGTGGCTATTCCGGCGCTGTTTGCCTACAACTACCTCACCACCCAGATCAAAGATATCCTGGTGGAAATGAATTTATTTGCCGACGAGTTCGTCCATCACTTATCCGAGCAGATTGATTAACCATGCAAGTCCAAGCCGAAAACAAAGTTTACGATGACATCAACATCACGCCCATGCTGGACGTGGCGTATACCTTGCTCATCATCTTCATCATCATGACCACCGCCACGGTGCAAGGGGTAACCGTCAATTTACCCAAAGCCAGCGCCACGGTCAGCCTGGCCAAGCCGAAAACCAAGGCCGTGTCCATCAACGGCGACGGTACCATTTATCTGGATACTTACGTGGTGTCGTTGCAGGAGCTGGAAACCCGTCTGGCGCAATACAAAGCGGCCGACCCGGAATTGCCGGTGGTGATCAAAGCCGATTCCACTTTGCAATACCAGCGCGTGGTGGAAGTCGTGGATATCGTGTCGCGTTTGGAAATCCGCCAACTCGGCCTGGTTACCCAGAAACTGGTGAAGTAATCCGCCATGGATAAAAAACGCTGGCGCAGGTGGATTCCTTTGATGATTAGCGGCCTGGTCGGGGTTTTGGTGATCCTGGCGATATGGAAAATCAAAACCTCGTTCGACCAGAGCGGACGGCACAAAAAAAGCGTGCAACAAATCGTCATGATGCAGGCGCCGCCGCCTCCGCCGCCGCCTCCACCACCACCGCAGGAAATCAAACCCCCGGAACCGGAGAAAATCGAACCCATCGAACAGCCGGAAACGCCTCCGGAAGCACCGCCCGATGCACCGCCTGCCGGGCCGTTGGGTCTGGACGCGGAAGGTTCGGGTGGCGGTGATGGATTTGGCTTGGTCGGCAATAAAGGCGGCAAGGAAATCGGCAGCGCCGCCGGCAGCGCCAGTGTATTGGCCTGGTACGGCGGCAAAGTCAAACAGCGCATTTTGAATCAGCTTTCCGCCCACGCGGAATTGCGCAAGGCAGCGTTTGCCGTGGTGGTCAAGTTATGGATCAGCTCCGACGGCAAGATCAGCCGGGTGGAACTGATGGACTCCACCGGCAAAGCGGATTTGGATGGCGAACTGCGTTCGGAATTGGCGCGCCTCAGCGTGGAAGCGCCGCCGCCGGAAGCAAAAATGCCGGTCAAGTTGCGCATCGTTGCCAGGAAGTAGGGTGGGTTGGTGCGCTTTCCGCTGGTTCCCAAGCTCCGCTTGGGAATCCGCTTCGCGAAGCTCCTGCTTCGCGTTTATGCGGGGCGTTACGACATGGCGCTGGGTTATGACGGGAAGCCGGAGCTTTCCGGACTGCGTTTCTGCTGGTTCCCAACCTCCAGGTTGGGAACCCGGCCCTGGAAGCTCCTGTTTCCAGTAGGCGGGAAAAGAAAGCCGGTATTGTCAAGGCGGTATGGTGGGTACGGGGTTTTTTTTATCGTTCCCACGCTTTCAAGAAGCCTTAGTAATACCGCTTCGCGGCGGCTTTGCGTGGGAATGCAGCCCTGGACGCTCCGCGTCCTGTCAGCGCAATCGTAAGTCATCTGCGCCACGCCAACGCGACGCAGAGCGTCGCCGGATGTATTCCCACGCAGAGCGTGGGAACGATTAAACCGAAGAATTTAGCAAAGTTTCAGATATATATAAGGTACTGGCATGAGGTCCAAGCAACACAAACTGTTAATGGCTTTACTGTTGAGCAGTATGGCGTCCCTGGCGGTGGCGGATGAAAAAGAAGAGTTGATGATGCTGCGCAACACCACGCTGAACCTGATCGACGCCCTGGTCGAACAGGGCGTGCTGGACGGCAAAAAAGCCAAGTTATTGGTGCAAGCCGCCGAAGCCAAGGCCAAAAAAGCCACCGAACAGGCCATGGCGGAAAGCAGGGCAACGCAGGCCCAGGCGGCCCAGCGGTCCGAAGCCGCCTTGCCCGATGCGGAGAAAAAAGCCGTGCGCGTGACGTACGTGCCGGATTTCGTCAAAGACCAGATTCGCCAGGAAATCCGCAAAGAGTTGAAAGGCGACGTGGTCAACGACGTCATCGCCAAAGCCAAGGAAGAAAAATGGGGCCTGCCCGGTTCTTTCCCGGAGTGGGTGAGCCGCATCAAGCTGTCCGGCGATTTGCGCCTGCGCGGCCAGGGCAACTGGTACGGCCAGGAAAACCAGCCGTTCAGTTATCCCGATTATCAGGCCATCAATGTCGCCGGCGGCGTCGACCAGGCCGGCCAGGATGCGTTCATGAATACCACCAACGACCAGAGCTGGATGCGCGAACGGGTACGCCTGGGTCTTACCGCCAAAGTCAGCGACGACATCATGGCCGGCGTACGTATCACCACCGGCAATCTGCGCGATCCGATTTCCACCAACCAGACCATGGGCAATACCGGCGGCCGTTACCAGATCGGGTTGGATCAGGCCTATGCCAAGTGGGATTTGAAAAACGACCAAGGCTTCAAGTACCTGACTTTGCAGGGCGGACGCACGCCGAATCCCTGGGTCGCCACCGACAACGTCTGGGACCAGGACTTGAGCTTCGAAGGGATAGCCGGCACCGCCCGCTACTCGTTGGCTGGCGGCCAGGCCGGCGCCGATCAGCTCAAAAATTCGCCTACCTTGTTCATGACCCTGGGTTATTTCCCCATCCAGATCGACCAGCAACAATCGGAAAACAAATGGATGGGCGGCGGGCAGGTCGGTTTGGATTGGCTGCAAACCAATCATTCTCGCCTGACGGTGGCGGCGGCTTATTACGATTACAACAATCTGCAAGGCCAGCGCAACGCATTGGGCAGCCGCACCAACGACTGGACCTCCCCGCAATGGATGCAAAAAGGCAACAGCCTGTTCACGGTAAGCAACGACTTCAACGAAGACCCCAACAAGCCGCGCCTGGTCGGTTTAGCTTCGGATTACAATCTGGCCAGTTTCTTCGCCAGTTATGACTATGCCGGCTTTGGCGACAAGCACGTGATACTGACCGGCGAATACACCAAAAACATGGGCTTTGACCAGAAGGCCATGTTTCGCCGCAGCGGCGTGAACTTTTCCGATCAGACCAATGCTTACCAAGTGCGCCTGCAAGTGGGGCATTCGCCGGCCAGCGACGGTGGCGGCGATTCACTCGGCACCGGCTTGAACTCCCACGACTGGAACGTTTCCGTGGCTTACAAATACCTGGAAGCCGATGCGGTGCTGGATGCGTTCACCGATTCCGACTTCCACCTGGGCGGCACCAACGCCAAGGGCTGGGTGTTGCGCGGCAGCTATGGCCTGACCAAAAACGCCTGGCTGGGCGTGCATTATTTCTCGTCGGATTCGCTGCAAGGCCCGCCGCTGGCCGTCGACAGCCTGTATGCCGACGTCAACGTCAATTTTTAAGGCATGATTATGCGCATATTGATGGCAACTGGTCTGCTGCTGCTACTGGCTTGCGGCAGTTTCACCGTGCAAGCGGAGGCCGACGCGGGGGCGGCTTCCCAGCAGGCCTTGCGCAAGGCGCAGGGCTTGCTGCGCCAGCTGATGGAAGAAAAAACCGCCTTGCAGGCGGAACTCGCCAAGCTCAAGCAAGACAGCGAAGCCGCCAAGCAGCAGGCGGCCAAACTGGACAAGGAACTGGGGGCGACCAAGACCGACTTTGCCCGCTTGCAGATCAGCCAGCAGGAGCTGAACGACAAACTGCAAGGCGAAAGCGCGGAGCGTTCCCGATTGTCGCAGTCTTATACGGCGCTGCAGGGCGTGCAGCAGAATACCGCCGCCACGCTGAAGCAATACCAACAGGATCACGCGCTGTTGTTGAGCGCCGTGCAGGAGCGGGAGGCCTGGATAGCGCAGTGCGGCGAGTCCAATAAAAAGCTGCTGGAATTGCAGCAGGAGCTGCTGTCGCGCTACGACGGCAAAAACCTCTGGGATGTCATCCGCCAAAACGAGCCTTTCACCGGCATCGCCAAAACCGGCGCGGAAAATGCCGCGCAGGAATATCATTTCAAGCAGGAAGATCTGCGCGTTCAGCCTTTCCAGGGCGCGGCGCCGGTGACGCAGGTGCCGTAGCGCATCGGTTCGATTTTGCGCCTTGCCTGACTGACAAAACCGTCCTTGGGAAACCGGGGGCGGTTTTTTGTTGTGGCTGGGTGGTAGAATTATGGGTATAGATTGGAATGCTTGGAACAAGGCGAAACCATGATTAGTAAATACTTTAACCCGTACACCGATTTTGGTTTTAAAAAACTGTTTGGCGAGGAAGCGAGTAAGGATTTGTTGGTTGATTTTTTAAATCAACTGTTGCCTCCACAGCATCAAATCGCCGAATTGAGCTTTAAAAATCCTGAAAATATGGCTAACACCATGGATGAGCGTAAATCCATTTTCGATATATACTGCCAAAGCAAGACGGGCGAGCGTTTCATTGTAGAAATGCAAAAAGCGAAAATGCAGTTTTTCAAAGACCGTTCTTTGTTCTATTCAACCTTTCCAGTTCGGGAACAAGGCAGGAAAGGGGTTTGGGATTTCTATTTACTGCCTGTGTATTTTATTGCAATTTTGGATTTTAAATACGACGAAAAAGAAGAAGAACGCAAATTTCGTCGTGACGTATGTTTAAAAGATCAGGATGGCGATATTTTTTACGACAAATTGCATTTCAAATTTTTACAAATGCCGCTGTTTACCAAAGCAGAATGCGAGCTGGAAACGCATTTCGATAAATGGGTTTATTTTTTAAAGCACCTGGAGGATTTTGATCATATTCCAGCGATTTTGAATGAACCGATTTTTCAGAAAGGCTTTGACATTGCAGAAGTATCGCACCTTAGCAGTGATGAATATGATGCGTATTTAAAAAGCATTTTAGAATACAACGAAGCGAAAGCAGCGTTGGATACGGCTTTTTATGACGGCAAAGTTGAAGGTAAGATTGAAGGTAAGATTGAAGGTAAGATTGAAGGAAAAATTGAAGCAATGCAAAGTGCCGCAAAGGTACTAAAATCTCAAGGCATTGTTGTTTCAGTAATAGCATTATCAACAGGGCTGACTGAGCAGGAAATTGAAAGTTTGTAGCGCCTGCTCTCGCGTTGCGTCACTCATCAAGACTGAAAATGCTGTAATTCACCGGCATTGCAACTCATCCTTCCTCCGTATTCCTTGGCGCTTTACTCGGAAATAAAACAGGACTAGAATGGTCCCCAATCATCAGCGGGGCCGTTATCGTGATTCGCATCAGCAAATTGACCGACTATGCCTTTATCGTGCTGGGCCACATGGCCAGGGGGCGCCATGAAGCCGTGTATGCGGCGGCGGAACTGGCGACGGGTACCGGCATCGCCGTGCCCACGGTGAGCAAAGTACTCAAATCGCTGACCAGGGCCGGGGTGGTGCGCTCGTTGCGCGGCGTGCGCGGCGGTTATGCGCTTTGCCGACCGGCGCGGGAAACTTCGGTAGCCACCGTCATCCACGCCCTGGAAGGCCCTATCGCCATCACCGAATGCGGCATCGCCGAGCATCAATGCAATCAGTCCGATGCCTGCCACACGCGCGGCAACTGGGATTTGATCAACCAGGCCATCCGCGGCGCGCTGGAATCGGTCTCGCTGGCCGATCTGGTCCGCCCTCCTAACGATCATGGCGCGGAGGTCTCCATCCCTTTAACCAGCTTGACGCTGCCACGCGCTACCGAACTTACTGAGTAATTGCCATGTCCGCCAACGCCGCCACCCTCGAAAAAATCATCAGCCAGGGCTACCAGCAAGGCTTTGTCACCGACCTGGAAGCCGACACTTTTCCACCAGGCCTGAACGAAGACGTGATCCGCGCTTTGTCGGCGAAAAAAGCCGAGCCGGATTGGCTGCTGCAATGGCGGCTGCAAGCCTATCGCCACTGGCTGACCATGCCGGAACCCACTTGGGCGCGGGTGAAATATCCGCCCATCGACTACCAGGCCATCAGCTATTACTCCGCGCCGAAAAAATCCCAGGGACTGAAAAGCCTGGACGAAGTCGATCCCAAGCTGCTGGAAACCTACGAGAAACTCGGCGTCCCACTGCACGAGCGGGCCAAGTTGGCCGGCGTGGCGGTGGATGCGGTGTTCGATTCGGTCTCGGTCGCCACCACCTTCCGCGAAAAACTCGCCGAGGCCGGCGTGCTGTTTTGCCCGATCTCGGAGGCGGTGCGCGCATATCCCGAGCTGGTGCGGCAATATCTGGGGGCGGTGGTGCCGAGCGGGGATAATTTTTACGCGGCGCTTAACTCAGCGGTATTTACCGACGGCTCGTTCGTCTACATTCCCAAGGGCGTGCGCTGTCCGATGGAGTTATCGACCTATTTCCGCATCAACGCCGCCAATACCGGCCAGTTTGAACGTACCTTGATCATCGCCGACGAGGGTTCCCACGTCAGTTATCTGGAAGGCTGCACCGCGCCGCAACGCGACGAAAACCAGTTGCACGCGGCGGTGGTGGAGCTGGTGGCTTTGGATAATGCCCAGATTAAATATTCGACGGTGCAAAACTGGTATCCGGGCGACGAGCAGGGCAGGGGCGGGATTTATAACTTCGTCACCAAGCGCGGCGAATGCCGGGGTGTCAACGCCAAAATATCCTGGACCCAGGTGGAAACCGGTTCCGCCATTACCTGGAAATACCCCAGTTGCATACTGAAAGGCGATAACTCGGTTGGCGAGTTTTATTCGGTGGCGCTGACCAACCACTATCAGCAGGCAGATACCGGCACCAAAATGATCCACATCGGCAAAAATACCCGCAGCACCATCGTGTCCAAGGGGATTTCCGCCGGCCGCGCGCAAAATACCTATCGGGGTTTGGTCAAGGTGTTGAAATCCGCGGAGAACGCCCGCAACCATACCCAGTGCGATTCGCTATTGATCGGAGATCGTTGCGGCGCACACACGTTTCCGTACATCGAAGTCAAACAGCCCGGCGCCATCGTCGAGCACGAAGCCACCACAGCCAAAATCAGCGCCGACCAGTTGTTTTTCTGCCAACAGCGCGGCTTGTCCGCCGAAGACGCGGTCAGCATGATAGTCAACGGCTTTTGCAAGGAAGTCTTCAAAGAGCTGCCCATGGAGTTTGCCGTGGAAGCGCAGAATTTGCTGGGCGTGAGTTTGGAGGGGAGCGTGGGGTGAGGCGGTTATGCCAAAGTTGTATGAATATTTCGGATTAATAATCCTGTTCTATTCCAATGAACATGAACCCGTTCATGTTCATTGAAAGTACGGTGATCAGGAAAGTAAGGCGACGTTGATCGTAGTGGATGGCAAGGTTGTGGATATAACCATCTCGACAGTGCGTGGGCGTAAACCGTTGGATGGGCGTCACTTAGCCGATTTCAAAGCTTTGGTTCATTTTTTTGCGGATGAGATTATTCAGAAATGGATCGATTATTTTGTTTTGCATAAACAGGTATCGCCTGTAACTATCCGGCGGAGATTGTCAAATGTTGACTGAAGGCGCGGTAATTAATGTAGTTGGTGCGGAATACCTACATAACTACATGCTAAAGGTATCGTTTTCGGATGGAGCGGCAAGAGTTATCGATTTCGGCGCGTTTTTATCCAAATCGTTTCATCCTCAAATACGTAGATACCTCGATAAGAGTAAATTTATAACATTCAGCGTTGAAAATGGAGACTTGGTGTGGGGGGAGTGTGATTTATGTTTCCCTGTTGCTGATCTTTACGAAAACAATATTTGCTAGCGATACGGAAAAACAATGGTTGGTTACGCTTGGATATTACAGAGAGAGGAGTTTCGACGTCTATGAGACGTGATGAATAAATACCCCATCGAATTGTTTTGGAGCGGTGAGGACGAAGGCTACATCGCCCTGGTTCCTGATTTGCCGGGCTGCTCAGCCTGGGGGCTAACGGAAGAAGCTGCGATCGGAGAATTGCGCGCTGCTGTTGCAACATGGATAAGCGCTTGCGAACGGTCAGGTGAGCCAGTACCCATGTCATCCAAACCACTGTATGCAGCAGCTGCCTGAAGCAAGTATTTCGCTTGATTCCTTTATTTGAAGTTTTTTAGCCATGTTAAACATCCAAAACCTCCAAGCCCGCGTCGAAGACAAGCCCATACTCAATGGCATCAATCTCACCGTCAAACCCGGCGAAGTGCACGCCATCATGGGGCCGAACGGCTCGGGCAAAAGCACTTTGGCGCACGTGCTGGCCGGCCGTGAAGGCTACGAAGTCACCGGCGGCAGCGTCGAGTTCAACGGCAGCAACCTGCTGGAAATGGCGCCGGAAGTGCGCGCCCGGGTAGGGGTATTCCTGGCTTTTCAATACCCGGTGGAAATTCCCGGCGTCAGCAATATTTATCTGCTCAAGGCCGCGCTGAATGCCATACGCAAACACCAGGGGCTGTCCCCGGTGGATGCCATGGATTTTTTGCAAATCATCAAGCAGAAAGTGCAATTGGTGGAAATGGACGAGCGCTTTCTCTACCGCGCGGTGAACGAAGGCTTTTCCGGCGGCGAGAAAAAGCGCAACGAAATTTTGCAAATGGCGGTGTTGGAACCGA
>SCQD01000159.1 GCA_004299145.1 Methylococcaceae bacterium
CTCCCAAAAGTCTACGATTTAAGATAATCCACGGTGCAGTCCTTGCAGACTGTTCACCCCGCCCTGATCCAACTGGCTCAAGGCGAAACTGGTGGCCCTGGCTCCGGCAAGGGTCGTGGTATAGGTTACCTGATGTTGCAACGCTTCGCGACGGATATAGAAAGAGTCGGAAACGGCTTTCTTGCCTTCGGTGGTATTGATGATCAGCTGGACTTCGTCGTTTTTGATCATGTCCACGACGTTGGGCCGCCCCTGGTGCATTTTGAACACTTTGCGGCAAGGCACGTCGGCGGCTATCAGTTCGTCGGCCGTGCCCGGCGTGGCCACCAATTCGTAGCCTTGCGCCACCAGTTCCTTGGCGATAGGCACCATGCGCAGCTTGTCGGCGTCGCGTATGCTGACCAGGATCACGCCGCTCTTCACCAGCTTGACGCCGGCGGCGCGCTGGGCTTTGGCGTAGGCTTCGCCGAAAGTCGCGCCCACGCCCATCACTTCGCCGGTGGATTTCATTTCCGGTCCCAGCAGCGGATCGACGCCGGGGAATTTGATGAAAGGAAATACCGCTTCCTTGACCGAATAATAAGCAGGAATGCGCTCGTGCACGGCGTTCTGCTGCTGCAAACTCTTGCCCACCATGCAGCGCGCCGAAATTTTCGCCAGCGCATAGCCCGTGGCCTTGGACACGAAAGGCACGGTGCGCGAAGCGCGCGGATTAACTTCCAGAATATAGATATCGTCGCCCTGGATGGCGAACTGGATGTTCATCAGCCCCACCACGCCCAGGGCATGGGCCAACAGGTTCACTTGTTCGCGAATGCGGTTTTGCAGGTCCGCGCTCAAGTCGTAGGGCGGCAGCGAACACGCCGAATCGCCGGAATGAATCCCCGCCTGTTCGATGTGCTGCATCAGGCCGCCGATCAGCACGTGGCTGCCGTCGCAAATGGCGTCCACGTCCATTTCGATGGCGTCGTCCAGAAACCGGTCCAGCAGCACCGGCGATTCGTTGGACACGCGCACCGCTTCGCGCATGTAACGCCGAAGTTCGTCGTCGTTGAACACGATCTCCATGGCCCGGCCACCCAACACGTAAGACGGGCGCACCACCAGCGGGTAACCGATGTCGTTGGCGCACAAAATCGCTTCTTCCTGCGAGCGGGCGGTGCGATTGGGCGGCTGTTTGAGGTTCAAGCGGTCCACCAGCTTCTGGAAGCGCTCGCGGTCTTCCGCCAGATCGATGGAATCCGGCGACGTACCGATGATGGGCGCTCCGGCCGCTTCCAGCGCGCGCGCCAGTTTCAGCGGCGTCTGGCCGCCGTACTGCACGATCAAACCCTTGGGTTTTTCCAGGTGCACAATTTCCAGCACGTCTTCCAGGGTCAGCGGCTCAAAATACAAGCGGTCGGAGGTGTCGAAGTCGGTGGACACCGTTTCCGGGTTGCAGTTGATCATGATGGTTTCGTAACCATCCTCGCGCATCGCCAAAGCGGCGTGCACGCAGCAATAATCGAACTCGATGCCCTGGCCAATGCGGTTGGGACCGCCGCCCAGCACGATGATTTTTTCCCTATCCGTCGGCGCCGCTTCGCATTCTTCCTCGTAAGTGGAATACATGTAAGCGGTAGCCGAAGCAAACTCCGCCGCGCAGGAATCGATGCGCTTGTATACCGGGCGAATGCCGAATTTGTGGCGCACGGCGCGCACTTCCGTCTCGGTGCTGTCCAACAGCCTGGCCAGGCGCGAATCGGAAAAGCCCTTGCGCTTCAAGGTGAAAATTTCCTCGCCGCTCAAGGTGGCCAGCGTGCGTTTGGACAGGCTTTTTTCATCCAGCAGCAAATCTTCGATCTGCGCCAAAAACCAGGGGTCGATGGCGCTGAGCTGGTAGACCTGCTCCACGTCCATGCCGAAACGGAAGGCATCGGCCACGTAGAATAAGCGGTCCGGCCCCGGATGGCGCAATTCGCGCTGAATTTTTTCCTTGGCCTCCTCGGATTTCAAATCCACGGTTTCCACCAAGCCATCCACGCCGATTTCCAGCCCGCGCAGCGCTTTTTGCAAGGATTCCTGGAAGGTGCGGCCTATGGCCATCACTTCGCCCACCGACTTCATCTGCGTGGTTAGGCGGTCGTCGGCTTGCGGGAACTTTTCGAAGGCGAAGCGCGGCACTTTGGTCACCACGTAATCGATGCTGGGCTCGAACGAGGCCGGCGTGGCGCCTCCGGTGATCTCGTTTTGCAGTTCGTCCAGCGTATAGCCGACCGCCAGCTTGGCCGCCACTTTGGCGATGGGGAAACCGGTGGCTTTCGAGGCCAGCGCCGAAGAACGGCTGACGCGCGGGTTCATTTCGATGACGATCAGGCGGCCATCGCGCGGATTGACGGCGAATTGCACGTTGGAGCCGCCGGTTTCCACGCCGATCTCGCGCAGCACCGCGATGGAGGCGTTGCGCATGATCTGGTATTCCTTGTCCGTCAGAGTCTGCGCCGGGGCAACGGTGATGGAGTCGCCGGTATGCACGCCCATGGGATCGAAATTTTCGATGGAGCAAACGATGATGCAGTTGTCGTTGCGGTCGCGCACCACTTCCATTTCGAATTCTTTCCAGCCCAGCAGCGATTCTTCGATCAGCAACTCGCTGGTGGGCGACAGCTCCAGGCCGCGCTCGCAAATGGTGACGAATTCTTCGCGGTTGTAGGCGATGCCGCCGCCGGAGCCGCCCATGGTGAATGACGGACGGATGACGCAGGGATAACCGATTTCATCCAGCACTTTCAGCGCCTGTTCCAGGCTGTGGGCGATGCCGGATTTGGCCGAACCCAGGCCGATGCGGGTCATGGCCTGCTTGAACTTCTGCCGGTCCTCCGCCATGTCGATGGCGTCTTTGGAAGCACCGATCATCTGCACGCCGTATTGCGCCAGCACGCCGTGCCTGTCCAGGTCCAGCGCGCAATTCAGCGCCGTCTGCCCGCCCATGGTCGGCAACAAAGCGTCCGGGCGTTCTTGTTCGATGATCTTGGCGACCGTCTGCCAGTCGATCGGCTCAATATAGCAAGCGTCGGCTGTGTCAGGGTCGGTCATGATGGTGGCCGGATTGGAATTCACCAGAATGACGCGAAAACCTTCTTCCTTCAGCGCCTTGCAGGCCTGAGTGCCGGAATAATCGAATTCACAGGCTTGGCCGATGACGATGGGGCCGGCGCCCAGGAGGAGAATGCTGTGGATATCAGTACGTTTTGGCATTTAAGAACAAACTCTTCTGACTGTTTAATTCGGTAGGGTACGCTGCGCGTACCTTTGCGTCGTTCCGCTGATCTGCTGGATTCTGCTGGTCTGCTGGTCTGCTGGTTCCCAACCTCCGGGTTGGGAACCCGGTCCGGGAAGCTCCGGCTTCCCGTGCAGGAACGGAAAACGGTAGCTTTCAAATTAGCGTGAGCATGGGCGCACACATAGTTTTTGGATGGCCGTGCAGTGAGCGTCAGGAAGCAGGAGCTTCCCAGGCCGCGTTCCCAAGCGGAGCTTGGGAACGAGCGATACCTAACCCGCCTCACGCATTCTGTCGATAAACGTATCGAATAAACCGGCAATATCATGCGGACCGGGACTGGCCTCCGGGTGTCCCTGGAAGCTGAAAGCCGGCGCGTCCAGCCGCTCCACGCCTTGCAGGCTGCCGTCGAACAGGGATCGATGCGTCGCTTTGAGATTGGCCGGCAGCGTGGCTTCATCCGCCGCAAAACCGTGATTCTGACTGGTGATGAACACCCGCCCCGTGGCCAACTCCTGTACAGGATGGTTGGCGCCGTGATGACCGAATTTCATTTTTACCGTTTTGGCGCCGCTGGCCAGGCACAGCAATTGATGGCCCAGGCAAATGCCGAACACGGGAATTTTACGCTGCAAAAAAGTCTGGATAGCGCGAATCGCATAATCGCAAGGCTCGGGATCGCCGGGGCCATTGGATAAAAAGATGCCGTCCGGGTTTAACGCCAAAGCCGCTTCGGCGCTGGTTTGCGCGGGCACCACCGTCAAACGGCACCCCCGATCCGCCAGCAAACGCAGGATGTTGCGCTTGACGCCGAAATCATACGCCACCACATGCAACTTCGCGTCGGGTGCCGCGCGGTAACCGTCCCCCAATTGCCACGAACCCTCGCGCCATTCATAACGCTCGGCAGCCGTCACTTCCTTGGCCAGATCCATGCCGGCCAAGCCCGGAAAAGCGCGCGCCTGGGCCAGCGCTTCTTCCACCGACAAGCCATCGCCAACGATACAGGCCCGCTGGGCGCCCTGGGTGCGCAACAAGCGGGTCAGTTTGCGGGTATCGATGCCGGCAATGCCCGGCAGATCGTGCTGCCGCAAATAATCCGCCAAGCTGCCCTGGGCGCGGAAATTACTCAAGCGTTGCGGCAGATCTCGCACCACCAGGCCGCTGGCGAAAAGGGCGCCGGCTTCCACGTCCTCCTCATTGACGCCGACATTACCGATGTGGGGATACGTCAGGGTAATAATTTGCCGGGCATAAGACGGATCGCTGAGAATTTCCTGATAACCCGTCAAAGCGGTGTTGAACACCACTTCGCCCACTTTATGAGCATCCGCACCGATCGACACGCCCTTAAAAACCGTGCCGTCTTCCAACACCAACAACGCGGATTTATTCACGCTTGCATCACCTCAATCATCATGGCCGTAAACGTGCAAAACGGGACGAGCCCGTCTGGAGCCCCTCCCGTTTTTTCGAAAATATTGCAAAAGTGCGTCGATTTTAAAGGAATTGCGGGGCTGCTGTCCACGCAGCCGGCTTAGGAACGCGGCGGCCCCGTTTCGGTTCACAGAACCGCTGAAACATTTTGTAACACTTTTATCCCCCGCCTTGCCGGCAAACAGGCTGCGCACCATAGGCCCGCCGTGCCATAAGGTAGAACCTATGCATCCTCCCCTTGGATACCCGCGCATCAGCTCGCAAGCCGGGAACGCAGGCGTCTCGCCTGCACGGCGGCCAGAGCCCGTCCTGAGCGAAGTCGAAAGGAATGCCCGCGCCACCAGGGGCGTGAACGCTTACGCAATGACGCTATCGGGACGCGGAGCGTCCCATGATGCATTCCCACGCAGAGCGTGGGAACGATGGACTCAACAACGTGGCCGCAAGTGCATCAGAGAAATTGATGACTCACAACCAATCAGGCGCTGCATAGGCTCAAAACACCTGCAAACGACAGGGTTAACGGCCAAGGGTAAAGTGTGAGCTGGCTCACGTCATCAAATTGCAAAATACCGCACCATAAACTAACCTTCGTCGGGTATGGCCGGCAAAGGCTGACAACAATTGCCCCAAAGGGCGGTTGCATTTGATGTTTTTCTTCACTGAGGACACGAACATGAGCACAATTGATATTGGCGGTTTAACTTCATCGGGCTTTAGCCAAACAGATTCCGTCACCCCTGGTTTTGGTGCCGATCCCAATGACTACTACAATTTTTCGCTGAGCAGCGTCGCTAATGTAAACTTCTCCTTAACCGGCGTATCCGGCGGCGATGCCGATCTGTATCTCTACCAGGATACCGGTACCGACGTTTTCCCCATCGGTGCTTCCACGTGGGGCGGCAACTCGGACGAGTTCATCAATACCATTCTGAATCCGGGCAACTACATCGTTTCGGTTTCGCCGTTTTACGGCAACGTCGGCTATACCCTGGGCGTAGACGCCAACTTCCCATCAGCCCCCATCACCGACTACTCCGACTGGGGCATGAGCTATGCCTACAACCTGGGCGCACTGACCGCCGGTTCGAGCATCGGCTCGGACGCACTGCCGGAAAATTCCCTGGCCCTGCAAGGCCCGGATCTGCTGGGCAACACCGGCGGCGATTGGGACGATGCTTATTCTTTCACCATCGACGCGCCGTCCACCGTCACCATCAGCCTGACGCCGGACGCGAACAGCGCCATCGTTCTGGAACTGTACGACAGCGAAGACCAATGGATCACCGGCAGCTACTCGGGCTATGCGGATACGCTGACGGCGGATCTGGTGCCGGGCACTTACTGGGTCGACACCGGTCTGGCCTGGACCGACAACAACAACGGCAATGCCTCTTACGATCTGTCGTTCTCGGCGGTCGACAACACGCCGCCGGCACCGGTCGTTACGGAATCAGGCGGCGATGCAGCCTCTCTGGCCAACGGCATGCTGAGCGCCGACGGCTCCATCACTCTGATCGACGCCACCTATTCCGGTGACGCCAGACAGGCGGTACTGGTCAACAATTTCGCCGGCGAGCAAAACAGCGGCATCCTGATCAGCACCGGCAACGCCGTCAACATTCTCGGCCAAAGCTACAACGAATTTGCCGGGGCTGATACCACGGATACGGAAACCGTGAAAAACTGGGCCAATTCGGGTGGTCCGGGTGCCACGGGTCGTTCCTACATGCAACAAGGCAACGCAGGTTTCAACGACGACGTCTTCAATGCCATGAGCGAACTCGCCACTGCTGAAGCGGATAGCGGCATGGAAGCGGTATCGCGCGTTTACGACGCCGCCAGCCTGTCGTTCAACTTCTCCACCTCGGCCAATTCGGTCAATTTCGACCTGATGTTCGGTTCTGAAGAATTCCCGTTCTTCGCCAACAAATACGTCGACGGCGCGGTAATCCTGGTCGACGGCGTCAACTACGCGCTGTTCGACCTGCTCGACCCCACCACCCTGCTCAGCGTTACCCAGTCCAACGTCGATGCCGGCTACTTCAACGCCAATACCCAGTACGACGCCGACGGCAACGTCACCGACAACGACGGCGTGGTAACCAGCACCTACGCGACCGAGTTCAACGGCATCAGCGACCTGATCAGCATCCTGGCTCCGCTGGACACCACGCTGGAATCGCACAACATCACCATTTCCATCGCCGACACCAATGACCACGTGCTCGATTCGGGCCTGTTCATGAGCAATCTGCACGGCGTGGATATCGGCGGCGACGGCGTGGGCCGCGACGACCTGTTCGGCCTGCTGGTCAGCATCGGCGATGAAACCACCGGCGACGACACCACCGTGGGCGGCGACACCGACGACTACACCGAAAGCAGCGGCGGCGACGACAGCACCGACGGCGGCAACGGCAGAGACGTGCTGTTCGGCGATGCCGGCAGCGACTCCGTGGAAGGCGGCGGCGGCGACGACTACGTCGACGGCGGCGTGGGCGACGACGTGGTAACGGGTGATGCGGTGGAAGACACCACCGGCGGCGCAGCCAGCTCCGACACGGTCGACGGCGGCAACGACACCCTGTCCGGCGGCGCCGGTGACGACAGCGTGGACGGCGGCGAAGGCCGCGACGATCTGTTCGGCGACGAAGGCACCGACAGCATCGACGGCGGTGCAGGCACCGACTCGGTCGACGGCGGCACCGGTTCGGACACCATCGACGGCGGTCTGGGCAGCGACAGCATCATCGGCGACGACGGCAGCGACACCACGGCCAGCAACGACGACACCATCGACAGCGGCGAAGGCGACGACTACGACTGCGGCGGCTCCGGGGCTGACTGGGTAGACGGCGGCCTGGGCGACGACGTCATCTGGGGTGAAAACACCGAAACCCTGCCGGGCGTGGGCACGGAAGACGACAACGACACCCTGGAAGGCGGCGACGGCAACGACTCCGTCACCGGCGGCCTGGGCAGCGACGACCTCAGCGGCGGCGACGGCCGCGACTCGCTGTTCGGCGGCGCCGGCAACGACGTCATCGACAGCGGCACCAACACCGATACGGCCAGTGACAGCGTATCCGGCGGCGACGGCAACGATACGGTAACAGCAGGCGCCGGCGCCGACGTCATCGCGGGCGATGTCGGCAACGACAGCGTGTCCGGCGGCGACGGCAACGACACCGTTTCCGGCGGCACCGGCAACGACGTGGTCAGCGGCGACCTCGGCAACGACACGGTCAGTGCCGGCACCGGCAACGACAGCGTTTCCGGCGGCGTCGGCAATGACCAGGTGATCGCCGACGTCGGCAACGACAGCGTCTCCGGCGGCGACGGCAACGACAGCGTCAACGCCGGCGCAGGCAGCGACAGCGTATCCGGCGGCACCGGCAACGACAGCGTCACCGCCGGCGACGGCACCGACACCGTGGCTGCGGGCGACGGCAACGACAACGTCAACGCCGGCGCAGGCAACGACACCGTTTCCGGCGACGTCGGCAACGACACCGTTACCGCAGGCACGGGCAACGACAGCGTCAGCGCCGGCGACGGCACCGACACCGTCAACGCCGGTGCGGGCAACGACACCGTCAGCGCCGGTGCGGGCAACGACACCGTCGTGGCCGATGTCGGCAACGACACGGTGGCAGCGGGCGACGGCAACGACACCGTTTCCGGCGGCACCGGCAACGACAGCGTCAGCGGCGATGCCGGCAACGACACCATCGTGGCAGGCACCGGCGCCGACACCGTTTCCGGCGGTGAAGGCAACGACACCATCAACGTCGGTGGCGACACCACTACGACTGACACTATCGTGATTTCCGGCGTCTCGGGTGACGACATCATCGTCGGCTTCGACGCTGTCGGCGGCGGTCAGGACGTCATCGACATTCCGGCGGGTGATACCGTGGTCGACACCACCCAAACGGGTGGTGACGTTGTGGTTGACCTGGGCAGCGGCGACTCGATCACCATCGTGGGCGTCACTGAACAGCAAATCAGCGACAACATCGGCTAGGAGCCAAGCGCGCTGCCGGAGCTATACTACGGCCGGCAGCGTGTTTGACCGGTTCATGCCATCAGGCAGCCAGGGATGGCGCCGCCTGGGGGTAAGATGGTCAACCGGAACGACAAAAAAGGGAGCAGGCGGACCGCCTGCTCCCTTTTTTTATGCCGAATGGTGCCTAGGAACCGGTGACTTCCGGCTCCCTTATTTCAACCGCGAATCAACGCCTCCAGCTCCGCCACCTTCCGCGCCAGCAACCCCCCATCGGCGCGCGTTTCCACGTTGAGCCGCAGTAACGGCTCGGTATTGGAGCTGCGCAAGTTAAAGCGCCAATCGGCAAACTCCAGGCTCAACCCATCGGTGTGGTCGATTTGCGGCTCAGCCTCCGCATAATAAGCGGCAACAGCCTGCATGACGCCGGCCGAATCGGCTACCACATAGTTGATCTCACCGCTACACGGATAAGCCCGCATCCTGGCATCGACCAATTCGGCCAACGACAGCCCCTTGCGGCTCATCAATTCGCACACCAGCAGCCAGGGAATCATGCCGCTGTCGCAATAAGAAAAATCGCGAAAGTAATGGTGCGCGCTCATTTCTCCGCCGTATACCGCGTCTTCCTGCCGCATGCGGGCTTTGATAAAAGCGTGGCCGGTCTTCGATTGCACCGGTATGCCACCAGCTTGGCGCACCTGGTCGATGGTGTTCCAGGTAAGGCGCGGATCGTGAATGATTTTTGCGCCGGGATGCCTGGTCAGCATGGCCTCGGCCAACAGGCCGACCACGTAATAGCCTTCGATGAAGCGCCCCTGCGCGTCAAACAAAAAGCAGCGGTCGAAATCGCCGTCCCAGGCTATGCCCATATCCGCGTGATAAGCCAATACCCCACTGGCCGTCGCGGCGCGATTTTCCGGCAATAAAGGGTTGGGCACGCCGAAAGGAAAATGGCCATCGGGCGTGTCCTGCTTGAAAGCCACGTCGAAATGCAGGTAATTGAGCAATTCGCGCACGATGATGCCGGCCCCGCCATTGCCCGGATTGACCAGCAGCCGCAGGCGTTTTAGCGCGGAAATATCGACGTACGACAATAAATGGGCGATATAAGCGCTTTTATCGCTGTCCGTTTGCAGCGAACCTTGCCGGCCGGTGTCGGGAAACACCCCGGATTCGGCCAAAACCTTGATATCCAGCAAACCATCGTCGCTGCTGATCGGCCGCGCCTGTTCGCGCACCAATTTCATGCCGTTATGGCCTTTGGGATTATGGCTGGCGGTCACCATGATGCCGCCGTCCAATTGCCGGTTGAAGGTAGCGAAATACACTTCTTCGGTGCCGCACAAACCGATGTCCAGCACGTCTGCGCCGCCGTCCATCAAGCCGGCGCTGACCGCCGCCGCCAATGGCGGGCTTTCCAGGCGGATGTCGTAACCCACCACCACCTCGCGCGGCTTTAAAAACGCCGCGTAAGCCCTGCCGATACGGTAGGCCACGCCTTCGTTCAGTTCGTCGGGCACCTGGCCGCGGATGTCGTAGGCTTTGAAGCAATTAAATTGCACATATCCTCCTTATTGCAGATTTGCCATTCGTTGATTCGTCACAGCTCGTCAGCTCGTTCCCAAGCTCCGCTTGGGAATGCGGCCTGGGAAGCTCCAGCTTCCCGACACTGACGGCGCAATCAGACAAAGACTTGGTTAGTACCCATGCTCACGCTGCGTTGAAAACTCCGATTTACTGTCCCGGCCCGGGAAGCCGGAGCTTCCCGGGCCGGGTTCCCAACCTGGAGGTTGGGAACCAGCACAACCAGCAAAAGTCAAGGCTCCCTGATCGATTCGTCCAACGCTTTCATCAACGGCCACAACAGGTAGGACATTACCGTCCGTTTTCCCACCACGATTTCGGCGGATAAGGTCATACCGGGCAATAGCCGTGCACCCGGCGCCATTTTTTTCAAATGGGAGTCCCCCAAACTCAGGCGAGCCATGTAGTACGCATCCATGCCCTGCTCCAGCAAAGGAGATTTTTCCCGCCGAAATGCATCTTCACTGATGGTACGCACCGTGGCATCGAGAGTGCCGTGCTTTTGCGACGAAAAAGCATCCACTTTGACGCGCGCAACGTCCCCCACTTTGATATGGCCGATGTCGATAGAGTCGATCTTCACTTCGGCTTCCAGCTCGGCGCCCAGCGGCACCAGCACAAACAGCTGCTCGGCCTCCCGAACCACGGAGCCCTGCGATAATGGGGCAATTTCCAATACCACGGCTTCGGACGGCGACTCCAGTATCACCAGCTTATGGCGCTTGTCCGCCTTTTGCAGTTGCTCGTGAATCGCATCGCGATTGCGCGTCGTCTCCAGCAGATCCTCCATGGTTTTTTGGCGCCAGCCTTTATCGAACGCCGCCTTTTCCGCTTCCAGCGCCGCCAGATCGCGCTTGAGTTCCTGTTCGTGATTTTTGGCCTGCTGCAATTCCCGCTCCACGCCCAGGCGCTTTTCCTGCGCCTCCAGCAAATTCACCCTGGCGCCATACTGACTGGCCACCAGCTTGCCCAACATGGCTTCAATTTCCAGCAATGGCTTCAGGCGCGCACTGAGAATCTGCTGGTCCAGACGATTGGTATCCATCGAAGCACGCAAGCTGGCGATTTTTTCCTCCAACTGGGTCAACTGAGCGCGGTAATTGCCCTGCCGCACCGTCGACAACTGGGCTTGCAACTGGCTGTCCGCATCGGTTTTATTGTCGGACAGGGATTTACTGCCGGCCAACTCGGCTTGCAAGCGCTGCAACTGCGTATCCAGACTGCTCAGCTGGATGCGCAACTGGGACTCGTCCGCCTCGGCAAACGTCGGGTCCAGCGTCGCCAAACGCTCCCCTTTCTTGACCACCTGCCCCACCCGCACGTCGATGCGCTGAATGATGGAGGTTTCCAGCGGCTGCACGATGATATTCGGCAAAGGCGTGATCAGACGACCGGTGGCGACCACCACTTTATCCACCTCGGAAAAAATCGCCCACAGCAGAAAAAACACCAGCATGGTCAACATGACGTGCAGGGTTATCCGCGCCGAACGGGGCAAGGGACTGCGCTCGATTTCGTCGGCGTCCGGCAGAAACTCGATGACCGTCGTGCTTTTCTCTGGCTTGGGCCTACCGAAAAAACGGCGGAGGCCCTGCGCTCCCTCTCCCGAGGGTTTAGCGGCGGGGTGAGGGGATTGAATCACAGGTGGCTTGTTTGTTGATTCCATAAGTGTTGGTAAGTTTCGCAACGGGTCAATAATTCGCTGTGACGACCGGCATCGATCAAACTCCCATGCTGCATGACCAGAATGGCGTGCGCATTGACCAGCGTGGACAAGCGGTGGGAAATCATCACGACGGTGCGACCGACGGCGATGCGCGACAAATTGCGGATAAAAATGGCCTCGCTCTCAGGGTCCAGCGCACTGGCCGCTTCGTCCAAAATCAAAATGCGCGGCCTCGACAATAAAGCGCGGGCGATGGACAAGCGCTGTTTTTGGCCGCCGCTCAAATTGGCGGCGTTTTCTTCCAGCAGCGAGTCATAGCCTTGCGGCAGGCGTTCAATGAACTCGTCGGCGCCGGCCGCTTGCGCCGCCGCGACAATTTCTTCGAAAGTGGCGTCCGGGCGGGTGACGGCAAGGTTTTCGCGCACCGTGCCGCGAAACAGGAAGTTTTCCTGCAACACCACGCCGATTTGTTTGCGTAGATGGGCCAGTTCCATTTCGCGGGCGTCGATGCCGTCGAAGCGGATGATGCCCTCCTGCAAGGCATACAATCCCTGGATCAGCTTGGTCAGCGTGGTTTTGCCGGAACCGCTGCGGCCCACGATGCCGATCACTTTGCCGGCGGGAATGGTAAAACTGGCTCGATCCAGCGCCGCCACGCTGGAGCCGGGATAACGGAAAGTCACGTCTTCAAAGGTAATATTGCCGACCAGCTGAGTGCGCAAGCCGCCGGCCCCCATGCGGCCTTCGGGTGCACGATTCATGATGTCGCCCAGAAAATCGACGGATAAAGCCGTCTGCTGGTATTCATTGATCAAACCGACCAATTGAATCAGGGGAGAAGATACCCGGCCGGATATCATTTGAAAGGCAATCAAGGCGCCGACCGAAAGGGTCTGGTCGAACACGTCCTGGGCGCCTATCACGATGATGACGATAGGCAACAGCTTACCCAGAAAATCGGTCACGGCATTGCCGGCGATGGATAATTGCCCGACCCGAAAGTGCGTCATGATCGCTTCAGCCGATATTTGATCCCAGGTGCGGCGCTGCATGGGCTCGATCGCCAGGGCTTTTACCGTGCGCATGCCGTGGATGGTTTCCACCAATAAAGACTGCCGCTTGCCTTCCGCCACGTAAAGGTCGTTCAGCCTGCGCCGGAACGTCGGCAACAGCGCGGCGAGGATCGCGCCGATTACCAAGGTGAATCCCAGCACGATCATCGCCAGCTTAACCGAATAGGTAAACAGGATCGGTAAAAAGAACAATAAGGCCGTGGTATCCAGCGCGGTAAAAAACAGCCGCCCCGTCAAAAAGTGCCGGATGCCTTCCAATTGCTGCATGTGGCGGGTTACAACGCCCGCCGTGGTGGTTTCGAAATAATCGATGGGCAGAGACAGCAGGTGGGCAAAGGTGCGGCGCGTCAAGCGCATATCGATTTTATTGGTGGCCGCCAAGGTCAGCAGTTGGCGCAAATAGCCGAACACCGAATCAAAAACCGTCGCCGCCACGATGCCCACCGCCAATACCATCAGCGTGGAGGAGCTCTGGTGCACCAGCACTCTATCGATCACCAGCTGAAAAAATATCGGCGACGCCATTGCCAGTAAATGCATGGCCAGAGCGGTAATGGCGATATCGCGAAAAGCGACTTTCTGTTTGAGAATTTCGGGGATAAACCAGCGCAAGCCAAAAGGCTGGTTGGGATCGGTCAGCGAGTGGTGACGCTTTAAAAAAACCACCTCGCCTTGCCAATGCCGGCAAAACTGCTCGCGCGACAACAAAGCCACTTCGGCTTTGCCCAGCGAAGGATCAAGCACGGCGACTTGTTTATCGCCTTCCGTCCTGACGCCGACCACGATGACGCCTTTGCCGTTCGCCAGCCTGGCCAATATCGGAAACACCCCGCCCTGAGCCAGTAATTTATCCCAGGTCAGCTTATCGACCCTGGCTTTTAAGCCGATGTCGGAGGCGATGCGCAAGATCAGCGGCGAAGGCGGCTCATCGACGGTCAGCGCATATTCGTCTATCAGGCGTTCCGGGTTGATTTGTAAGCCATGATGCTGAGCAATGGCGGTAAGGCATTGAATAACGGTATGGGAGGAATTAACTTGCATGACCCATTATGACTTTTCTTTAACCCAGGATGTTTTGTTGTTGAACCTCAGCGAATTATCCCGCCAACCGGCGATCCACACGCCGCCGTCCGGTTTAAAAACAAAGATATAACCGTTGAAATAGGGCACCGCCTGCCCCCATAAATTGCCGTCCACGTAGACAGCCGCCGTATTATCTGCCAGCAGTTCAATGACACAGCCATTGGTATAACGCCCAACAATAGGCTCGATGGAACCGGTGTGCACACAAGGAATCAAGGAATTGGAAATCTGCCCATAATTACCTGGGCTCAATGTTCCCACGTACCGGGAAGTCAAACTCACCTCGCCTTTTCTATGCAACTGGCTTAATGCATAAGCATCATCCAGGCTGCGGTTTAGAAAAACGATTTTGAAATTCACCACGCCGCGTTGCAGCAAAGCATGCTTCAGTTCAAAGTAAAACTCGGCATCCAACCTGAATTTCCGCTCAAAATCTTCCTCGGAGGCCGCATATTCCTGCAAATTGTGCTGCGCATTCGACACAAAAAACATTTTAGGCTCATAGTTTTCGATAACGCGCGAAAACTTGTCCGCCAAGTACGTATACTTGCTGTCGACCTCGGGGATTTTATGTTCCCAGCCGGCGGCTATCCCCTGCCCGCGCCCCAATGATTCGAAGTCATGCCAAAGCATGACCTCGCCGCGTTTCATGCCCTGGGTTTTTTCCAAAGGCATTTCGTAAACGGAAAAATCCCCTTCCAAAAACGGCTCACCGCGCCGCAATATCGAATCGATGATGAAACCACGCGTCGAAACGTTGAAATCGTACGGCAAGCGGCTCATGCTAAAGTCGAAGTTATCGAGCACGAATCGCGTAATACACGAAAATCCTAACGAAATACACTGCATCAGACTATACCTGCTATAACTCAATAGGCGGCGTAAGATTTTTCTTCGCTCAAAACACTACCCAAAATAGTATTGATATCCTTTTTGATGGCGGCGCGTCTGTCGTTTTTAATATACACCTGCCTGGCAAGCTGAATAAACGCCTCGTCGAAACACTGCCTGCGTTCGCAGTCCCGCTTGCCGTCTTCAATATCCCATAGCTCGGTATTCACCGCCCTTAACTGGTCGATCAAGGGAGTCAACCCTTCCGGTGGATTGGCGATCATCGCCGCGACGGTTTCGATTTCGGCCTTTTCCCGCATGATATTGACCAGTTTCGCCGAATCTTTGATTTTAACCGACTTGATTTGCAAAATGGTCAGCTTATCGAAAACCTCGCCCCAGGAAACCGGCAGCATCGGCATATCACCCGCATTATTACCCATCATTTACCCCTTTTAACCACGCGCAACGTCACATCGATGCTGTGACAGACATTATTATTTGCCCGCATCATGTCCATCAATTGCTCCTGAGTCAGGATACCGCGCTGTAATTTATCCTGAAATGCGGTTTCCCAAATATATTCACGGCGTTCCATGGCAAAATCCACGCCCCAGCGGATACCCAATGGCGTTGTTAAAACCTTGCCGGCCATCCCGGCACGATTCAAGGTTTGATCGAACAGCTGCAAACCATCCACGGTCACCGGCCTTACGTGGTAAGGGTCGGCAATAAAATCATCGTGGCGCGGATGCAATGCTCGAATATGGATTTGCGCGCCATCGCGGCAAACCCGGTAAATTTCTTTTACCAGAGCCATATAGGTATCGCGCGTTTCCCCCAGCCGTTCCAGCACATAATTGCAGCGCATCTCCTCGACGCTGTCATCCTGCCAGGGCCAGGGAAATTTCTCCAAATCCAGCACCCTATCGGGATAACAGCCGGCGTCATTATCCACGCTCAGCCAGCCGGGAATTTTTTCCTTACCGCTGCCCAGGTTCAATCGCAGCGGCGCGGCAGCCGTTGCGCTGCCCGCCGCCATACCCGGTTGCGCAGCCTCGGCTGTAGCGTCCAGCGGCCACAATACCGGCGCTGTGCCGGCAATCACGCGTTCCAGTCTGGACGCCACCCTTTCGAATAATTCCGTCCACCCCCCCCGCTCCGTTTGCCGGAACAAACGCATATTGGGATACCAGGGCGTGTCTTCACGATCGATCATCCAGCGCCAATCCGCGACATACGGCAACAGCACCCACACCGGCTTGCCCAGTGCGCCCGCCAGATGGACGATGGAAGTATCCGAGCTGATCACCAGATCCAGCTGACTGATCAGCGCCGCCGTTTCTTCGAACGCCGGCGTGGCTTCGTCGACTTCGTGCCCAAGGTCCACTCCCGCCGCGCCGGCGGCTCGCAAAAATTCGTCCCGGCTGGCCTGCAGCAAAGTAAAAAACTTGGCGCCGGACACTTTGAACAACCGGGCGAAAGGCGCAAGGCCGGGTGATCGCACCGAATCCGCCAAGTAAAGGGGCGAGCCTTTCCAGCAGATACCGATCTTAAAGCCGTCCACGTGGTTCAACTTGGCGGCAACGGCTTGCCGGTATATATCCTTGGCGGACAAATAGGGAATCTTTGCCGGCACCGTATCGACGGTGGTTTTCAAGCAGGTGGGAATACTGAAGAACAGCACCCAGTAATCGTGCACGGGAACGTTGGCGGCATCGTCCTTGGAAATAAATTCATCCACCCCCGGCAAGGTTTGCAATAAGGGCTTGAGCGCCGGCTTGCAAACAAAAGTCACCTTGCTTGCGCCCAGTTCTTTCAATACCGGCAGAAACCGGCAAAACTGAATATCGTCGCCCAAGGCCTGCTCGTGCCAGACCGCGATGCTTTTACCCCGCAGCGGTTCGCCTTGCCACTGCGGAAAGCCACACTCCGGCGGTACGATGGTGCGGCCTTCGATGGAAGGATCGTAGCGCGACTCGTAACATGGCCAGCCTTCCTCGAACTTGCCCTGATACAGCAAGCTCATGCCCAGAGACCAATTGGCGTCGGCATAGGCGGGATCGACCATATAAGCGTTGCGGAAACAAATCTCCGATTCTTCGAAGCGCTTAAGCCCCTGCAACAGCAGTCCCAGGTTTTTATACGCCACCGCATAACCGGGATTGACCTCGATGGCTTTGTGATAAGCCTGCTCGGATTCCTCATG
>SCQD01000160.1 GCA_004299145.1 Methylococcaceae bacterium
TGCAAGGTTTGAATGACTGACATAACGTTCTCCCGCTGAGGCTTTTTCTGGAAAGAAACTTTGATTGTAGCCCCTCCCAGGCTTTACTCAAGCAAAAACCAGCGGGTAATGCATTGTTTTGTCTGGATATTTCGTGGGGATACCTCAGGGTCAGCAGCCCTTTTTTGATGAGCACCTTGGCGTAATTGACCATGCCCAGATCGAAAACTTCGAGTTCCGGCTTGATGCCGCGTTCCTGCATGGCTGCGGCCAGCCGCTGGATGGTGTCGGGACTGTTGACGCCGGCGCTGCCCGAAAAATTCAGCGAACTCAACGTCAAGCTGGCCATGTCGGGCTTGGCGTTTCCTTCCAAAGCCAGCACCGCCGCGCGCTGTTCGAATTCCTGCCATACACGCCCGCTGGTGGTGGCGGTAATGACGGTTTCCGGCCAGGCTCGGCGAATATTGCGGATGATGTCGGCAAACAGGCCTGCATCGGCGCTGGCCAAACCAGCGGCATCGCGGGCGTGGACGTGAATGATGGACGCGCCTTCCGCGATGCACAGACCTGCATCCCGTACGATTTCATCCACCGACACCGGCAAATGCGGATTGTCGTTTTTACCGGGCACCATGCCGGTGGGGGCGAGGTTGATGATAGCGCTGGATGTCATCAGCACGTGGCTTCCATAGCGGATTTAGTAATTTTACGAGCCGGATTGCCCAGATAGACGGCATCCGGTTCCGTATTTGCCACCACCACCGCTCCGACGCCGGCAAAACTGCGCTCGGCCAGGTGAATTCCTGGACGTATTACTGCGGACAAACCGATCACGGCTTGTTCGCCCGTGTGGACATAGCCGCCCAAGGTTGCCCGCCCCCCGACAAAAGTGTGACTCCCCAGTACGCAATGGTGCGATATGTAGGCGCCGCTACGCACGATGACGTTATCTCCCAGGCGGGCGAAAGGTTGGATGATGGCTTGTTCGTATATCAAACAATTTTCCCCTATTTGCAGGTCCGGCCAGATACTCGCCCGCTTGGAAACATAACTGGCAAAACCATATCCCAAGGCTTTGGCTTGCATATAGCGCTCCCGGCGCAAGCCATTGATGTGTGTATAGCCCAGGGGAATAATCAGGCGAACTTCAGCCGGTGGGTATAATGACGGTAAATCTTCGAAGGCAACAACCGGCAAACCTTCATGGACAGCGTCTTTCAGATAAGCCCGGTCTACGGCAAAGCCTTTGACGCACCAAGGGCTATCATGACTTAAACAGTACCAGACCAAACTGGCTATCTTGCCATTTCCGAAAATAACTACATTATCAGTCATTGTTTAATATTTAAGTTATAGTTTATCTGTAATCGAATGAATGTCTTCATGAGACAAAAAAGCATGGAATGGCAGCCCCAGGCTATAACGGTACAAATGTTCCGTCACCGATAAGCCGCCTTCGTTCGCCGACTTCGCCCACTCAATGCCGGTAAAAGCGGGATGGCGATGCAGTGGCGGCGCATACCAGCGGCGAGTTTCTATTCCTGCTTGCCCCAATGCCCAAGCCGCCTGTTCCGCTGCCACTGTCAGGCATGCCGACAATACCGCCGGCGGCGTTGCATCGGCAAAAGGTTGCAGGCTGACACCCGGCAGGTCTTGTAAAGCAGCGCGGTACATGGCCCAGATGGAGCGGCGGCGCGCCAGTAAGGCCGGCCGGCGCGCCAGTTGCGCCAAGCCCACGGCGGCGGCGTATTCGCTCAGTTTGGCATTGGTTGCGGCGGGATAAACCACCGCGCCCTGGGAAAAGCCGAAATTACTCAGGCGCCGCACCCGTTCGGCCAGGTCCGGATCGGATGTCGCGAACACCCCGCCTTCGCCCACGCCCAGCGGTTTGGTGGCGTGCAGGCTGAATGCCGCGTGGGTGGTTTTGCCGATGCGCTGGCAGCCCAGAGCGGCGGCGGCATCCATGAGCACAGGTATGCCCGTTTCTTGCGTGAAGACATCCCACGCAGCTTCCGGCAGGGGCAAGCCCAAGCAGGCGACCGGTAAAATCAGGTCATATCGGCGCGATTGCAAGGCCGTGCGGGCGATGGCGGGGGTCAGCGTCCAGCAATGCGCATCCACGTCGACAAATACCGGTTGCAACCCATTGCGCAACACGGTCAGCAAGGTGGCGGGAAACGTAAACGACGGCAGCAACACCCTGGCGCCCGCGGGAAGATTCAGCGCGGCAATCGCCAGTTCCAGCGCGGACGTTCCCGAGGCCAGGGCGACGCACTGACCGCCCATGCCGCCTGCGCCGCTGATTTCTGCCAAGCGGCTTTCATACTCCAGTACCAGCGGCCCAAAATTGGTGTACCAGCGGTTTTGATCGATGCGTTCGAGGTATGGCAGCAAGTCGGGCAGGGTCGGCAAGTCCGGGATCAGGCAGCGGATTGCGTAGTTATCTTTGTTCACACCAATGACGCCACATTTGCCGGTAAGCGGTTTCCAGCTCCCGAACTACCAGCGTGAACTGACTGAACGGTGCATGCTGCATTCTTTCGCGCAAACCAGCGCGCACTTGGGCCAAGCCTTCGATATCGCCAGCCCAGCGGCGTGCGTGATCGACCAAGTCCTCCTCTCGCTCGGCGACAAACGATGTCAGCCCCAGCTGCGTCATCAGCGCCAAACCCACGCGGGATGCCGTCGATTTTCCTGCCAACGTCAACACCGGTACCCCCATCCACAAGGAATGCCGGGAAATGGTGCCGCCGTTATAAGGGAACGTGTCCAGCATGATGTCGACTTTATTGTGTAAAGCCAGGTATCGCGGCATGGGCTGCTTGGCCAAAAATTCAAGACGATCAGCCGCGATGCCCAACGCCTGAAACTGCTGAGTCATCCGATTTCTGGCGGTATCAGGACACTGCAACAGCCTGGCATTGGGTATGGCAGCCAGTATTTGCGCCCACAGCGCCATAGTGGTGGGTGTGATTTTGTTGGGCGTGTGAAAACTGGCGAAAGTGATATAGCCATTTTTCCACGCCGGCACAGGCTCGATTTCCGGCAGCGGTTGCTCCGGTTGGAAACAGGTGGAGGCTGATAAGCGCACCAGGGTTTCCGTGTAATACTCATCATGCCAGCCCGGCGGATTGATATACGAGTTGGTCAAGCGGTAATCCATGGCGGATAAGCCCGTGGTGGCGGGATAACCTATCCAGGTAACCTGCACGGGAGCCGGTTTGCGCGCGAACAGCAATAGCCGGTTGTAGGCGGTATGTCCCGACAAGTCCACCAGAATATCGATGGCGTCTTGCCGGATCATCTGTTCGGCATAATCGTCGGATATGCCGAATATGGAGCGCCAATGATCGGCAAGCGCCATCAACCTATGGGTTATATGATCCGTAGCGTGGTGGTTGTAATAGCAAAATATTTCAACCTGTTGCTTGTCGTGGTGGGCCAGTATAGGGCTGATAAAATAAGCGACGGAATGCTGGCACAGATCGCCGGAAACATAACCGATTCTCAGGCGTTTCCCAGGGGTTTTATCATTGTTATGCGATTCACGAATCAGCCCGGATTCGAACTGTCTGCCGAAGCGCTTACTTAATTCAAAAACCTTGGCGCCGTCGTCCGCACATTCCCTGCTGGCGGCAAATATCAAGGAATGATGCAATGGGGCGTGGGATGGGTTGAACGCCAAGCCTTTTTCATAGGCGATTAACGCCAGCTGTTGTTTGCCTTGCTCCATCAAAGCGCTGCCCCATCCGTTATAAGCATCGGCATAACCAGGCCTGATCGACAATGCCTTTTGATAGCACGATACTGATTCGTCTAATTGGCCTTTTTCCTTGAGCACAAGACCGAACTTATTATAGGCCTCGGCGGAATCCGATTTAATGGCAATGGCTTTGTGGATGTGCTCAATGGCTGTATCCAGTTTACCCAAGTCTCTCGATAAAGTTCCCGCATTCAGATGGGCGTCAATATAGCCGGGCATGATGGCAAGCGCTGTGTGGCAGCACTCAAGCGCCGCATCCAGCTTGCCCTGCCACTTGAAGACCACCCCAAGATTATTGTGTGCTTCGGCATAGTCAGGCTTTAATGAAATCGCTTGCTGATAACTCATGGCCGCAGCATTCAGCTTGCCTTGTTTTCTAAGCACAATCCCCAAGTTGTTGTAATAATCCGCCACCGTTGCATTGATACTGATCGCCTTGCCGATCAATTCCACGGCGCTGTCCAGTTCACCTTTTTGTTGGGCAATCACGCCGGACAAATGCAGCGCGTCGGCATACTCGGGATCAGCCTGAAGGATTTGCCGATAAATGCTTTCCGCCTGCTGCAAACGTCCGGCCTGATGGTGTGCAATGGCGATTTGCAGCGCATCAGCCAATGAAACTTTCTCGGCGACTGGACGAGTTGCCAGCACGGGCTGGTTCCGCCGCAAACAACACTGCTTGTACTTCCTGCCGCTGTTGCAAGGGCAGCGCTCGTTGCGCCCCATTTTGTGCCCGTCTTTTCTCACTACCCCTGCACCCGAATGCCCGCTGAAAAACCAAAAAAAACCTGGAAGTACAAGCACTTCCTCTTATGGTCAAATGTTAACAGACAAAACTGGGTAAACTGAACAGCGTTTTTTGCCGTGAATCCACCATCGCTCCGGCGCATACAGATGCAGGGACAGGCGCAGGATTAAGGCGTAGCTCTGGCTGCACGGCATCGCTTGCTTCCCATCCGTCAGTAATGGGTGATTACCGTCTCTTCGTTGGCCAAAACCTCCGAAGCGGTACCCACCAGGTGAGGATCGGGCGGAATGGCGATGTGCTCGTCCTTGTTGGGATAAGGCAGTTGGTGCAGAAAATGGCGCATGCAGTTGAGGCGCGCGCGTTTTTTGTCGTCGGATTTGATGACCACCCAGGGCGCGTCGGCGGTATCGGTGTGGAAAAACATGGCGTTTTTGGCTTCCGTATACTCATCCCACATATCCAGGGATTTGATGTCGATGGGCGACAGCTTCCAGTGCTTGAGCGGATCGTCGCGGCGTGAAACGAAGCGTCTTAGCTGTTCTTCGCGGCTCACCGAGAACCAGTATTTGAACAAGCGGATGCCGCTGTTGACCAGCATGCGTTCCAGTTGCGGCGTTTGCCGCATGAACTCCAGGTAATCATGGGGCGTGCAGAAGCCCATCACCCTCTCCACGCCGGCGCGGTTGTACCAGGAGCGGTCGAAAAACACCATTTCGCCGACGGTAGGCAAGTGCTGGATGTAGCGCTGAAAATACCATTGACCACGCTCCTGTTCGCTGGGCTTTTCCAGCGCCACCACCCGCGCGCTACGGGGGTTCAGGTGTTCCATGTAACGCTTGATCGTGCCGCCCTTGCCGGCGGCGTCGCGGCCTTCGAACAGCAGGACGATTTTCTGCCCGCTTTCCCTGACCCAGTTTTGCACTTTGAGCAGTTCGATCTGCAGCTTGGCTTTTTGCGCTTCATAGTCTTTGTTGCGCAAGCGCGTGCGGTAAGGGTAGGCTGCGGGCAGCCTGGCGTAATCGCTGTCTTCCGCCGACCCATGCTTGGCCTTGGCGACGACCATGGCTGTCGGCGCATGGCTGATGGCCTGGATTTCCGCGGCGGCGACGGGGTTGGGGTAGGTTTCCGTGGTTTCTTCCGGGGATGCGGCGTCAGCGGTGGCCGGTTCCGCCGTAACGACCGCAAGGGGAGATAGTGCTGCTGGTTGGCGGCGGCGCTTTTTGGATGTCATGTCGTGTGCTCCAGTGGGAATTCCAAGACTACCAATATAGACAGGGATAGCGGCGTTGTATAATCGCGCGGCTGGATCGGCAGCCTTGACGATCCCGGTGCGCTTCGTCCCTGAGCATGAAAGGCCGCGACTTTCATGACGATCTTTGTTTTATCGCTCCCCCGCAATAACACCGGTGGTGTTTTGCGAGAGACTTCCGTTCCAATCAAGTCTTGCCAATGATGAATAAAACGCTTGCCACACGGCCATCCATCACCGTGGCGGCCGTCGCCGAACGCGACGGCCGTTTCCTGATGGTGGAAGAATACGCCGCCGACCGGCTGGTCATCAACCAACCCGCCGGTCACCTGGAACCGCACGAAGACATCTTGAGCGCCGTGGCGCGCGAAGCCCTGGAAGAAACCGGCTGGCGGTTTCGCCCGGAGTTTCTGCTGGGCGTTTATTTGTGGGAACACCCCTCGCAAACCCACAGCTATTTGCGTCTGGCGTTCGCCGGCCAGGTATTCGATCACGATCCGGCTCGCCCGCTGGATGAAGGCATCGTGCACGCCTTGTGGCTGACGCCGGAAGAACTGTCCGCGCGTGGCGAACAGCTGCGCAGCCCGCTGGTGCTACGCTGTGTCGAGGATTACCTGAGCGGCGAGCGCTACCCTTTAAGCTTGGTCAAATCATACGTGGGCAGCGGGCGCCCATGACCGGCAAAGTGGTGCTCGGCATGTCGGGCGGTGTGGACTCCTCGGTCAGCGCCTTGCTGCTGCTGGAACAGGGCTATGACGTCACCGGCCTGTTCATGAAAAACTGGGAAGAAGACGACGGCACAGAGCTGTGCACCGCCAGGCAGGATCACGCCGACGCCCTGGCCGTGTGCGAGCGGCTGGGCATACCCTTGAAAACCGTCAATTTTGCCGCCGAATACTGGGATCTGGTATTTGAAGTGTTTCTGGCGGAATACCGCGCCGGCCGCACGCCCAACCCGGATATTCTGTGCAACAAGCACATCA
>SCQD01000013.1 GCA_004299145.1 Methylococcaceae bacterium
CGTGGCGCCGTGGTGTCTACCTCGACCCGCAACTTCCCCAACCGCCTGGGGCAAGGCGCCAACGTCTATCTGGCCTCGGCCGAATTGGCGGCGGTATGCGCCATCCTGGGACGCATCCCCACGCTGCCCGAATATACGCAGGCCATACGGCAAATCGATACGCTGGCGGCGGACACCTATCGCTACCTGAATTTCGACAAGCTGGCCGGTTATCAAAAACCTACAGGCACAGCAGCGTAATGGAACTCAACGGCTTCATCGACAGCCTGCTGGAAGACCGCATCCTGCTATACATCGTCGGCGCCCTGGTAGCGGCGCTGTTGCTGTTGCTGGCGGCTATGCGCCTGTGGCTGGTCGGCGACAAGGACGATACCAAGCAAGTCTGGCCGTTTTTCTGCAAACGGCCGCTGACCGAAGTGGAACAGACGGTTTATCACCACTTGGTCAAGGCGTTGCCGGAACACATCATTCTATCGCAGGTCCAGCTGGCGCAATTGCTGGGCGTGCGCAAAGGCTACAACTTTCAGGAATGGTATAGCCGCATCAGCCACTTGAGCGCCGACTTTGTCGTATGCGCCAAGGATGCTTCGGTCATCGCCGTGGTCGAGCTGGACGACGGCAACCGTGACCGGGGCGAACGCCAGGCAGCGGACCTGCTGACGCACAAGGCCCTGGCTGCCGCCAACGTGCGCTTGCTGCGCTGGCAGGTGTGGGCGCTGCCGGACGAAAAAGAAATCCGTCGCCAGCTGTTTACCCCCCATCAGGCGCCGGTCCGCGACGAAGTCTTCGAAACGCCGATGCGCGCCACCCATTGACATGCAAGCCGATATCTACGCGTTGGCCGAGTTGTGCCTGTTTCAGGCCAATGTAGAAGACAAGATTGCCGTTACCCACAAGGCTTGGCTGGCTTATCAAACCGGCCGGCTGGATTTGCAGCCGGCCAACGATCATAGTATCCGCCCCATCACCGACACGGCTTTCCCTCAGCACCCGCCGCGCGTGGCTCCACGCGAAGTGGCGCCGCGCAAGCTCAACAGCGAGGCTGGGCGCATCGCCTTGCTGCACGCGGTGGCCCATATCGAATTTACCGCCATTCACCTGGCCTGGGACATACTCTACCGTTTCCGGCGTTTGCCCGATGAATTCCGCATCGACTGGCTGCGGGTGGCGGAAGAAGAGGCCCAGCATTTTGCGATGCTGCGCGACAGATTACGGGCATTGGGAGCGGATTATGGAGAACTGCCCGCTCACGGTGGTTTATGGCAACTGGCAATGGACACCGGCAACGATTTGCTGGCGCGGCTGGCGCTGGTGCCGCGCTGCATGGAAGCGCGCGGGCTGGACGTTACGCCGGCGATGATAGCCAAACTGGAACAGGCAGGCGATCAGCTCAGCGCCGATCATTTAAAAATCATCCTGCACGATGAAATCGGCCACGTCGCCCTGGGCAGCCGTTGGTTTCACTGGGAGTGCCAAAGACGCGGCCTGGAACCGGAATCAGCGTATTTCGACCTGCTGCAAACGCACCTCAAAACCCAGCCACGCGGACCATTCAACCTCGAAGCACGGCGTGCGGCGGGATTCAGCGAACAGGAACTCAGCCTGCTGCATCGTTGGGAGTCGCTGGATCGACGACCCACCTAGCAAGGCAGGGCGTTGCTACGTCAATGCGGTTTTCTCAAACTATAATCCAGCGACTCGAGATATTTATCGTAATAATAGACGTGCCCCGAAATATCGTTGTAAAAAGACGGGTTTTCGATCAACGTATAATGAATACCGGTACCCTGTAGTTTTTCGACGGGATAAACGTAGGAACGCCAGTTTTGGACCTCCGGCGTATAGTATCCGTCGGCACTATCAAAAAGCGGAATACCAGAGCGCTCTTTCACCAGATTATATAATTCGGCGGGACCGTGCTGGTCTTGAATGATATCGGCGTGGGTATTGAATTCTTCCAAAGTGAAAATCAACAGAAAAAACAAATCTCCCGTTGCATTGATCATGAGAAAACCACAAGGATCCGTGGTCAGGTAATACTCGGCAATACTGTGGCGTTGCCGCATCTCGCGAAACATGGCGGCAAACTTGTCATCCCGCAGAAAATCGTATAAACCACCACTGATGGCCGCACTGATTACCGGCGCTGTTTTTGTCTTGAAATAAGCATTTTGCGACTCGGTAATATAATCATTGACGAGCTTGGTTTTCTCGTCGCTGCCCTTCAGCACAAATTTATCGATGATGCCTTCGTTGAAAGCCTCTACGGCTATTTTTTCGTCGGCAACGCCGGAAATCAGTATTTTTTGTACGCACGGGTTATCGATCAACCTGCAAAAGCTGATGCCGTCGATACCGGGCATGTCATAGTCGACAATGATGACGGAGTTTTCCGCAAACCTGCTGGGATTCCTGATGTCCTTGGCGAACACGAACATGTCCAGCTCGACCGAATTGTATTGTTTCCTCGGCAAGGTGCCGCCTATATGGCGGTAAAGTGAGGTTTGCGCGGTACGCGAAGCCAACAGTTTATGGTTGACTTCTTTCAGTGCCGCATTGGGCGAATTATATAAGCGATAAGCAAGTTTTTCGTCCAGCTGCAAACTGAAATTGGTTAAAAAATCCATATTATCATCGACAATATACACCGTGGTCGGATAATAATAAGGGTATACATCAAGCGTACTCATATATTTTCCTTAAAAATCGAAAAATCGCACTATTTAATGAGCCGCGCCAAACAAACCGATCTATGGATTACAACGGCGGCGGCCCGGTCATGCATCGGCAAACATCGCTGCCGGCGGAAATGACGTAGAGATAATGGCATGAAAAATACCACTTTTAATAGGTTGCAATCGGGGCAGTTTAGCACGCTGTTTGGTATACAGGAAAACCGCACACGGGCATCGCGCGGCAGCGTAAACCCCCGCATAAACTGTCTGCCGTGGTAGACTGGCGGAAGAAGGAATCGTCATGACCGCCATTACTTTTGACACTCACAAATTTATCCAGACAAGGAAAGCATGAATTTCTTCCATCAACCATGCCCAGCACATCGCCTCCCCTAGCCCCCCTCGCTCGAATACGTCAACTGGAACCTTTGCTGGCAACGTGCATGCAGCGCGATCAACACGGCCTAAAACGCCAGTTGCAGCGCTTAAAACAGCACGGCGCCAAACCCGACAGCAATCTGGAAACTGCAGTGCAGTCGCTGACCAAGCGCATCGACGCTTCAAGGCAGCAGCGCAAACTGCGCCACACCCATCTGCCGCGCCTGCAATACCCGGACGATCTACCCGTGGTCGGCAAGAAAGCCGAAATCATCGCCGCCATCGCCCAGCATCAAGTGGTGATCGTCTGCGGCGAAACCGGCTCCGGCAAAACCACCCAGCTGCCCAAACTGTGCCTGGAAGCCGGGCGCGGCGTGGCCGGCTATATCGGCCACACCCAGCCGCGCCGCATCGCCGCCCGTAGCGTGGCGGCGCGCATCGCCGAAGAGCTGGGCCAGCCGCTGGGCAAAGCGGTCGGCTATAAAATCCGCTTCCAGGACACCACTTCACCTGATGCTTACATCAAGCTGATGACCGACGGTATTTTGCTGGCCGAAACCCAGCAGGACCGCTATTTCGAACACTACGACACGCTGATCATCGACGAAGCCCACGAGCGCAGCCTCAATATCGATTTTTTGCTGGGCTATTTGCGCTGGGTGTTGCCGAAACGCCCTGATTTAAAAATCGTCATTACTTCGGCCACCATCGACCCGGAGCGCTTTGCCGTTCACTTCGACGGCGCGCCCATCATCAACGTGTCGGGCCGTACTTATCCGGTGGAAATGCGCTATCGTCCCATCACGGGCGGCGAAGCCGGTGCAACGTCCAAGTCAGCGCGCAATTTGGAGCCGGATGGGGTTTTCACTTTGGAGCCGGACGGGGTTCCAACCCCGTCCCGCCTGGTTCAAACCCCGCACCGCCCGGAGCAAAGGTCGCCTTCCACCAGGCAGCTTGAAGAAAATGACGAAACCGAGCGCACGCTACAGCAAGCGATTCTGGACGCGGCGGACGAACTGCACCGCGAGCGGGCCGGCGACATCCTGGTGTTTTTGTCGGGCGAGCGGGAAATCCGCGAAACGGCGGAATCGTTGCGCAAACACCATCCGCCGCATTGCGAAATCCTGCCGCTCTATTCCAAGCTGGCGGTGGCCGATCAGGAAAAAATCTTCAAACCGCACGGGCGCGACCGCATCGTGCTGGCCACCAACGTGGCGGAAACCTCGCTGACCGTGCCCGGCATCCGCTGCGTCATCGACGCCGGCCACGCGCGCATCAGCCGCTACAGCCATCGCAGCAAACTACAGCGCCTGCCCATCGAAAAAATCTCGCAAGCCTCCGCCAATCAGCGCGCCGGACGCTGTGGCCGCGTCGGGCCGGGTATTTGCATACGCCTGTATTCCGCCGAAGATTACGCGGCCAGACCCGAATTTACCGAACCGGAAATCCTGCGCACCAATCTGGCGTCGGTGATTTTGCAAATGCGCTCGCTTAACCTGGGCGATATCAGCCAGTTTCCGTTTCTGGAACCGCCGGACGAACGCCTGATTCGCGACGGCGTCAAAACCCTGCAGGAATTGCACGCGCTGGACGATCAGCAAAATCTGACGCCCATCGGCCGGCAATTGGCCAAACTGCCGGTCGATCCGCGCCTGGGCCGCATGCTGGTGGCCGCCGCCCAAAACAATTGCCTGACCGAAGTCGCGGTGATCGCGGCCGGCTTGAGTCTGCAAGACCCACGCGAGCGGCCCATTGATTACGCCCAGGCCGCCGACCAGGCTCACGCCCGCTTCAAGCACGAGCACTCGGATTTTCTCGGCCTGTATCACGTATGGAATGCGTACCAGGAACAAAAACCGCACCTGACCAACAACAAGCTGCGCGGCTGGTGCCGGGAGAATTTTCTCAGCTATATCCGCTTGCGCGAGTGGGAGGATATCCACCACCAGATCATGCAGTTGGTTAAGGGCGAACTGAACTGGCGGCCCAACCAAGTGCCGGCCGGTTACGCGGAAATTCACAAAGCCTTGCTGTCGGGTTTGCTGGCCAACGTCGGCTATAAAAGCGAGCAGTCGGAATACACCGGCGCGCGCGGCCTTAAATTCCAGATATTCCCTGGTTCCTACCTGTTCAAAAGCCGTCCGACCTGGATCATGGCCGCCGAACAAGTGGAAACCGCCAAGGTTTATGCGCGCACGGTGGCGAAAATCGAACCGGAGTGGGTGGAGGAAGTCGGCAGCCATCTGGTCAAACACCAGCACTACGATCCGCACTGGGAGCGCAAACCCGCCAGGGTGGCGGTGCACGAACGCAGCGCCTTGTATGGCCTGCTGCTCCAAGCCGGCCGCAAAGTGCCTTACGAAAACATCGACCCGGCCGGCGCGCGCGAAATTTTTATCCGCGAAGCCCTGGTGCACCAGCAATACGACTGCCGCGCCGAATTTTTCCGCCACAACCTGAACCTGCTGGAATCCGCCGATTATTTGCAGCAAAAAGGCCGGCGCGTGGATTTGGTGGTGGACGAGGCGTGGATTTACCAGTTTTACGACGAGCGCATTCCCGCCGACGTGTGCAGCGGCGCCGGTTTCGAGCGCTGGCGCCGCGCCGTGGAAAAAGCCGATCCCAAACTGCTGAAAATGACCAAGGAAGACATCACCCGCCAGGAAGACGAGCGGCTGGACACGGTGAATTTTCCCGACCACCTGGACGTGGGCGAGGTCAGCGTCAAACTGGAATACCGCTTCGCACCGGGCGACGAGGAAGACGGCGTCACCGCCATCGTACCGTTGCACCAGCTGAACCAATTGCACCAGGCGCCGTTCGACTGGCTGGTGCCGGGATTTTTGCGCGAGAAAATCATCGCCCTGCTGAAGTCTTTACCCAAACAACTGCGCCGCCACTTTGTGCCGGTGCCGGACACGGTGGACCGCTTGCTGGTGAAATTGGCGGTGGGCGAAGGCAAGCTCACGGCGAGCATCGGGGCGCTGCTGAAAGCCACTTACGGCATAGCCATACCCGATGATGCCTGGGACGAAACCGCTTTACCCCTGCACCTGCGCATGCATTTTCGGGTGATGGACGAAAAAGGCAAGCAACTCGCCTGCTCCCGTGATTTTGCCGATTTACAGCGCCGCTTCGGCACGCAAGCAGGCCAGCACTTCAAAGCGCTGGCCGATAAACAGGTGTTTATCAGCGGGGCCAGCGACTGGCAGTTCGGCGAGATTCCATTGCGCAGCGAAACCCTGGCCGCCAAGACCCGCGTACTGGGTTACCCGGCCCTGGTGGATGAAGGCGCCACCGTGGGTTTACAGGTATTCGATACCGAAGCCGAAGCCTGCGAGCGCCACAAGCAGGGGCTGACGCGCTTGATCTTGCTGGCCCTGAATAAAGACATGAAATATTTGCGCAAAAACCTTATGGTCAAGCCGGCGCAAGAGTTGGCCTATGGGCAACGTCTCCCTCCGTCAGAGGGCCGGGGTAAGGGCAATCAAAAAAACGCAAGAGCTGACCGAACACAAGATACTCTACCCGTGCTGCGCGACGACCTGCTGGTATTGCTGGTGCAATCGCTGTATCTGGACCAGCAAGCGGATATTCGCAGCGAAAGCGCTTTCCTCGCCCGCCTGCAACAGCACCGGGCCGAGTTGATCGAACAGACCAACAGCGTCGCCACGCTGGCCGGCACCATCCTGGACAGCGCCATGGCGCTGGAAAAAGCCCTGAGCGGCTGGCCGGCGGGCGATGCCTGCATCCTGGACTTACGCGAACAGCTGCTGCATCTGCTCGGCGCCGGATTCCTGAAAACCACGCCGCTGGCCCGGCTCAAGGAATACCCGCGCTACCTGAAAGCGGCGCAGTACCGCCTGGAAAAGCTGCGCCAAGACCCGGCGCGCGATGCCCGCCAGTGGGACCTGTTCAAGCCGCTGTGGCGGCGCTATTGGGACAGCGGCCAGCCCATGCCCCCGGAGCGCGATGAATTTCGCTGGCTATTGGAAGAGTTGCGTGTTTCTCTGTTCGCCCAACCCTTGAAAACTCCCGTGCCGGTCTCGGTCAAGCGTCTGGAAGATGCCTGGGCCGGACGGAAAAAATAACACTCCCGGAGGAACGCCTGGCAATGAAACATGAAGCAATGCTGACCATAGCCTATGAAGAAGCGCGTATGGGATTCGCGGAAGGCGGCGTACCGGTCGGCGCGGCTTTATTTGCCGCCGATGGACGTCTGCTCGGGCGTGGACGCAATCGGCGCGTCCAGGACAACGATCCTTCCGTACACGGTGAAACCGACGCTTTCCGCAAAGCGGGACGGCAAAAAACCTACCGCGACAAAATCCTGGTGACCACGCTGGCGCCGTGCTGGTATTGCTCGGGTTTGATTCGGCAGTTCAACATCGGCACGGTGGTGGTGGGAGAGTCCGCCAATTTTGCCGGGCATTTGGACTGGCTCAGAGCCGCCGGCGTCAATATCATTGAACTGCACGATCCCGCCTGCACCGCGCTCATGCGGCAATTCATCCAACAATCCCCGGATATCTGGTTTGAAGACATTGGCGAATGTGACTGCGATTAATCAGAGACTCGAGTTAATGAAAAATCCGCACTTAGGCTTGATGGCGCGAAAGTCGCGTTCATCCACGGTCAAAGGAGATAATCCACTTCGGCCAGTATTGCCACAGGAACAATAATGGGCCCACGCGCATTTTCCAACGCCCGGCGCACTGCTACATGATGGAGATCGTCAGCGTCGTACAGGGCATACAGCGCGCCGCTATCCGCCACTACGGCCATTCGGCTTTTTTCACCGCTGCGCAGAGGATTTCTTCAGCCTTTTCCGACACGTCCGAAGCGGTTCCGCCGATGTAGATACCTGAATTATGCCGCAAATCCGTCAGCCGTAAAGCTGCGACAACCGCCTATGGAGTGCGTTGGCAGAACGCAGTGACGGCAACGCTGAGGCTTTCGAAGCGGTGTGCTGGACGAACATAGACCAATGCTTCGAAAGCCACAGCGCCGTTGCGCTACCCCTTCGGCAAGCTCAGGACGGCGCACTCCATATGCCATTGCCGCGTCGCGAATTACCATCGGGAAAAAGTAGCGGTTTTGGCGTACCCATACGATCTCATTGACGTCACAGTGGTACGATGAAGGTTTCCGTCTCGGAGAACACGGCCATGCCCCGCTATCTGGATCCCAAAAACGATTTGGTTTTCAAAAAAATATTCGGTGAGCACCCCCATTTGCTCATCGATTTTCTCAACGCATTGCTGCCTTTGGCGCCGGACGGCCTGATCGAGGCGGTGGAGTATCTTCCCCAGGAACAGGTGCCCGCTCTGCCGGGCTTGCTGCGACGCAGCATCGTCGACGTCAAGTGCCGCGACCAGCGCGGACAAACCTTCATCGTGGAAATGCAGATGTACTGGACGCCGGCTTTCCAGCAGCGCATGTTGTTCTCCGCCAGCCAGGCTTACGTACAGCAGCTTCCCACCGGCTCCGACTATCGCTTGCTGCAACCGGTTTACGCGCTGGGCTTGATCAACGACGTATTCGACCGGGACAGCGAGGACTGGTATCACCACTATAAAATCGTCAACATCGACAAACCCGCCATGGAAATCAAGGGTCTGCAATTCGTTTTTGTCGAACTGCCCAAGTTTCGCCCGGAAACAGTCCGTGACAAACGCATCATGGTGCTGTGGCTACGTTTTTTGCGCGAAATCGACCCGCGCGTTTTTGATCCACCGCAGGAGTTGATCGACTACATCCCCACGCGCGACGCCCTGCAGATCGCCATGGAATGCGGATTTACCCGCGACGAGCTGTTGGTTTACCAGGATTGCCTGGATGCCATCCGCGTGGAATCCACGTTGTTTGGCGAGCGTACCGAAATGGCCAGAGCAGAAGGATTGCAAAAAGGGCTGGAAGCAGGACTACAGAAAGGGCTTGAGCAAGGGTTACAAAAAGGGCTTGAACAAGGACGTGCGAAGGGATTGGAAGAAGGCGTAGCCCAAGGCATGGCCCAAGGCATGGCCCAAGGCATGGCCCAAGGCATGGCCCAAGGCATGGCCCAAGGCGAACATGCCAAAGCGCTGGAAATTGCCGGCAATCTGCTGGACGTGCTCGACGATGCGACGTTGGCGCAGAAAACCGGACTCAGTATCGGCGATATAGCCGCTCTACGCCGATCACGATAATCTGGGAATACGAGCTTCCTACCCACCAAACGATGTGTGAAACCAGAGCTATTTTGGGCATTGACCGATTGTCCGTTAGTTCTACTTTGTCAGATTCACTCCCGCGCTACGCTTGTCGGCGCACTCCATAGGTATTATGCATTCACCTCGGGTTAAAGCTTATGCGGCAACCTGCTGGAACACCCGGATGCGAGACGCCAGTTTGTCCGCCAGATTGCGCGTTGTCATCCGTATGTCATATTCGGTTTGCAGGTTTAACCAGAAACGCGGCTCCATTCCAAAAAACATTCCAAGACGCAATGCGGTATCGGCGGTGATGGGCCGCAAGCCGTTAACCAACTCGCTGATACGGCTGGGTGAAACATCAATGTCGGCGGCCAGTTGTCGGGCCGTGATGCCCATCGGCTTCATGAAATCCTCAAGGAGAATTTCACCGGGATGTATCTCTTCAGTGTAGCGGACCAACACTCCGGCAAGAGCACTCCACTGGCCCCCATCGACCTCCAGGTTGGAAACCTGTGAAACCCCACGCGCGTGCCTGGAATGCGGCCGAGGTCGAAGCGGCCGGTTACTGGCATCGCCGCCTACCTCCTCCTATAATGGCCGTCCTTTCCTCGAACAACCCAAAGCGGTGCAGGCGCGCGCCGGCTGAACTTTAAGGATTTCATAGTGAGCAAAGCAATCGACAATCTGCTCAGCCGGCTGGCTGATAGCGGACAGGCGTTCCTGCTGAACACCGGCCTTAAGGGGCTGGAAAAGGAAAGCCTACGCATCGGGACGGATGGTTTGATTGCGCATACACCCCATCCGGCGGCACTGGGCTCGGCCCTGACCCACCCGCAAATCACCACCGACTACTCGGAAGCGCTGCTGGAGCTGATCACGCCACCCTACTCCGATCCCGCCGCAACGCTGGATTATCTCGACGATATTCACCACTTCGTTTACGCCAATATCGGCGACGAATGCTTGCTGGGCAGCAGCATGCCGTGCGGCATCGACGGCGATGAGAGCATTCCCATCGCCCGGTACGGCAGTTCCAATATCGGCCGCATGAAATACATTTACCGGCTGGGTTTGGCCTATCGCTACGGCCGCACCATGCAGGCCATCGCCGGCATTCATTTCAACTATTCGGTGGCGGATGGCCTATGGCCGGTATTGCAAGACTTGGCGGGTGACCGACGGCCCTTGCCCGAATTTATCGCCGACGCCTATTTCGGCATGATCCGCAATATCCTGCGCCACGGCTGGCTGGTGCTGTATCTGTTCGGCGCATCCCCGGCGATTTGCCGGGCGTTTTTCACCGGCCGCGAGGGATTGGCGAAACAATTCGACCGGTTTGACGGCGATACGCTCTACAAGCCTTATGCCACCTCGCTGCGCATGAGCGACATCGGCTACAAGAACAACAATCAGGCCGGCTTGCGCATTTCTTTCAACCATCTGGACGAGTACTTGGCGAGTCTGGGACACGCCATCGCCACGCCCAACCCGGATTACCTGCGTATCGGCGTCAAAGTGGACGGCGCATACCGCCAGCTCAACGCCAATCTGCTGCAAATCGAAAACGAATATTACAACTCGGTGCGGCCCAAACAGATCGTACAATCCGGTGAAAAACCCACCCTGGCGTTAAAGCGCCGGGGCATACGCTACGTGGAACTGCGTTCGCTGGACCTCGATCCGTTCCAGCCCTGCGGCCTGGGTTTGGCCGAATTGCGCTTTTTGGAAGCGTTCATGCTGTATTGCTTGTTCGAAGCCAGCGTGCCTTTCGATGAAACCGAGCGCTGCGCCGCCAATGCGAATCTGCAAGCAGTGGCGGTGGAAGGACGCCGTCCCGGCCTCACCCTGCAACGTGACGGCACCGGCGTTGCGCTCAAGCAATGGGCCGAGGAAATCTCCGCCTCAATGGCGCCGTTATGCGCCATGCTCGACCACGGCTTGAGCGATGCCCCCTACAGTGCGAGCCTGGCGCAGCAGTGTGCGAAAATCCGCGATCCTGCGGCGACGCCTTCAGCCAGGATATTGGCGCAAATGCAGGAGTCCGGCGAGTGTTTCGGCGCTTTCGCCCAGCGTCTTTCCCACCAACACGCCCGGCAATACCGCAGCCGGCCCATGGATGCTCAAAAAATCGCCGTTTTTCGCGCCATGGCGGAAAAATCCCTGGCCGAGCAACAGCACATGGAAGCCGATAACGCGCTGCCGTTCGACGATTTCCTGCAACGTTATTTCGCGCAACACTGAATGCTCATGAACGCTACCGACCTGGCATCCCTGCAACAGCAACTGGCCGGCGCCAACCCGCGCACCATATTGAAAGCCGCCCTGAGCGCTTTCGACAAAATCGCCATCTCTTTCAGCGGTGCGGAAGACGTGGTGCTCATCGACATGGCCTGCCGGATTCGCGAAAACATCGAGGTATTCACGCTGGATACGGGCCGGCTGCACCCGGAAACCTATCGCTTGCTGGAAGACGTGCGCAAGCGCTACCCGATTCGTTTGCGCGTCATGTTTCCCGACCCGGCCGGCATAGAAGCGATGGTGCAAGCCAAAGGCCTGTTCAGCTTTTATGAAGAAGGCCACCAGGAATGCTGCCGCTTGCGCAAAGTCGACCCCCTCAAGCGCGCGCTGCTCGGCCTGGATGCCTGGATTACCGGCCAGCGCCGCGATCAGAGCGCCGATACGCGCCAGGATTTGCCCGAAGTGCAGCTCGACCCGGCCTTTGCCACCCCCCAGCGCCCGTTGATCAAATTCAACCCGTTGGCCGGCTGGGATTCCCGCAAAGTCTGGGATCACATCGAGGCCTATGACGTTCCTTACAACGAACTGCATCGCCGGGGCTATCCCAGCATCGGCTGTGAACCATGCACCCGCTCCGTGCTGCCGAACCAGCACGCACGGGAAGGCCGCTGGTGGTGGGAAGCGGGCCAAAAAAAAGAATGCGGCCTGCACGTCACTCATAGCAAAACATAATCCAGGACACTGCCATGACGATCATCAGATCCGCTACGCGACCGATTGTTACCCACGACGGGTTATTGGCGCGAAAAATCGACGCGCGGGTTCTGGTAATCGAAGATCAAAACTCCCTGGCGCGCTTGCTGGGCGCGATGATCAGCGAACGCTGGGGCTGCGAGGTGCGCATCGCCAACACCATGGCGCAGGTCAAAGAAGAATTGGCGCTGGACAGCCATTTTTACGTGGCGGTTTGCGATTTGAACCTGCCGGATGCGCAACACGGCGAAATCATCGACGAAATCCACCAGGCTGGTATCGCAACCATCGCTCTCACCGGAGAATTCGGTGAAGAATTGCGCGATATCATGCAGAAAAAAGGCGTGATCGATTACGTCACCAAAACCAGCGCCAATGCTTATGAGTACGTCACCAACCTGGTAGGCCGGCTGCACTATAACCAGCAGATTAAAGTATTGGTGGTCGACGATTCGCGCAGCTCGCGGGCTTTGCTCAAACACATTTTGAGCATGTTGCGCTTTCACGTGTTTACCGCCGGCGACGGCAAGGAAGCATTGGATGTGCTGCGGGAACACCCGGATATTCGCTTGCTGTTGACCGACTACACCATGCCGGTCATGGACGGGTTCGCTCTGACCATGGCGGTACGCAATCATTTCGGCAAAGATAAGCTCGCCATTATCGGTATATCCGCTTCGGACAACCCCCAGGTGTCCGCCCAGTTTTTGAAAAACGGCGCCAACGATTTCATCACCAAGCCGTTTTCATACGAGGAAATGCTGTGCCGCATTACCCAAAACATCGAAATGCTGGAGCTGATAGACGCCATCCAGGATGCCGCCAACCGGGATTATCTGACCGGTTTGTATAACCGGCGCTATTTCTTTCATCACGGTTCGCAAATCCACCTGGATGCCAAAGCGCAAAACACACCGCTGCTAGCCGCCATGCTGGACATCGATTTTTTCAAAAAAATCAACGACGTCTATGGTCACGACGCTGGAGATGCCGCGTTGAAACACATGGCGGTACTGCTGAGGGAGTGTTTTCCCACGCAATTGGTAGCCCGCCTGGGTGGCGAGGAATTCGTCTTGTTATTCGAAAACCTCGGCGCGGAAACCGCGATTCAGCTTTTGGAAAAATTCCGCGCCGCACTCAAAGCGGCCTCGGTCACCTTCAAGGATAAAACCATCGCTTTTACCGTCAGCGTCGGCTTTACCAGCGGGCTCGAAAGCACCATCGACGATATGCTGAAAACCGCCGACATCAACCTCTATCACGCCAAGGAAAGCGGCAGGGATAGAATCGTGGGCGTGTAAGCGCAAACCGTAGAACCCTTTACCCTGACGAATATACCGTGAACGACTATCCCCAAAAAACCTGCGACATCAATCGATTACTGCGCCATCCCAAGCTGGTCGAAGCGGCCAAGGCGGGCCGCAAAACCCAGCAACGCCGCGACGGCGTTTATGCTTATCCGGGAGAAACCTTTGAACTGGATGGCGTGCGTTTTACCGTCACGGCTCTGGAACGGCGCAGCCTGGGTGAAATGACCGAAGCCGATGCGCTGGCCGAAGGCTACCCCAGCCTGGAAGCTTACCGGGATTTAATCTTGAAAATGCACCCCGGCATGAGCTGGGATGACAGCCACTTGGTATGGATACACCACTTCAAACTCAGCGATTGATTATTCGCATCCTACAACGCCATTTCCCCTGATACGCGGGCAGCATCGTAATCGTTCACGCCCCCACCTTTAATCCCCCTCTCCCTGCGGGAGAGGGTTGGGGTGAGGGCATAAAAGCAGGGGGACGTGAACGATTACGCAGCATCAAGCCAGCATATCCTTCACGCTCCCCAGCAGCATGCGCCCGCTGCTCAGCAATTGCCGCCACAGCAGCGGCCAGTTTTGCGCGGCTTGCTTATCGCGCAGACAGCGCAAATAACAAGCGCGCTGTGCATCCGGCAGCTTGACGGCGATGGAAGTCCACAAGGCATCCAGGTTGTACGGCTCCGAAGTTTGCGAACTGACGGGAACGATGTCCGCCACCGGCACGTGCAATGCTGTGCCCACCGCAGCCATGGCGGCCAGTATGGATTGAGCCTTGCTTGCCGCCGCGCTGTTTTCGCCCGCCACGGCGGATTGGCTGAGATCATAGGGCGGCCGCCACTCCCGTAACGGCCGCAATTGGTCGATATGGGTCAACACCAGCAATTGCACGGGCGCTGCGCGCTCAGGGTGAGCGGCGTACAGTTCGCGCAGTTGCTGTAAAAACAGCGCGTCGGCCTGACGCGCGGCCTGGGTGGCGGAACAAACCAGCAGCAGCAAATCGATGCCCGTCAGGCAGGCTTGATGCCGCCTGCACCAAGCGGCGACGTCTTCGCCATAACCTTCGCTGTCGAATACCAAAGCTTGCAGCACGCCGCCCCGCTCCAGACGATAGGGCGTCAGCCCGGTGGTCAACGGCAGGGCGTCGGTGCCGGCGCGCAGCTCACCGAACAGGCCGTTGATCAGGCTGGACTTGCCGGCCTTGAGCTGGCCCGCCACCAGGATGCGTAAAGGCTCTTGCGGCCGCCGCGGCCGGTCCGCGTGCGCAAGATCGGCGGCGCTGTAGTCGCTGAGCGTCTCCACCGGCCCCTCTTGCAACGGCAACTGCCCGCTGTACAGAGCGATAGCGTAATAGCCCACTTTTTTGATGAAGGTTTCCAGCACCCAGCGCTGCAATTGCGCTTGAGGATAACGCAGCACTTTGCTCATCAGGGCAATACCCGCTTCGCCCAACAGTCCGCCCAGCGGATTAAAAGCCAGGCGGCCCACCCGCAACACGTCGCCCACCGTGCCCGCCGCTTCGACGCCGCGCCAAAGTTCCACGGCATCGGCCACGGTGAGGCGATGACTTAACGGCAGGTATTGGATCAACAACAAACGCAAATCGTGGCTGACTTTTTCACCGATGATCAGGATATAGGGCAGCGGCACCGCCAGTTCGGGGCGGGCGGTACCCGGATTGAAGTGGCGCGCCATGTCGCCCACCACCTGCCAGGCCAAGGCCCACAGTTTTTCCGCATCGCTCAGCGGATAACGCGCCACGTCGATGTCTGCAGCCATGACCAGCACTTTTTGCCAAGCCGCCTGTCCGTCCGGCGACCACAAGGCATCCGCCGCCACGGTGGGCAAAGTGCGAAACGGAGCGTGGCGCTTGCGGTGCAAATAGATGGCGAACAGCCAGGCCAGTGCCGTCACAAACACCAGCAAAGCCAGCCACAGCGGCAACAGCTGCTGCTGCCACAGCCAATAGGCGCCGTTCGCCAAGCCGGCCAAAACCAGCAGCAGCCAGGGCAAGGCGAACAGAATAATCACGCCCAGCCAGCGCCAGGACAGCCTCATGGCACTTGGGCCTCCTTGCCCACCGACATTTGCGTTGCGCTACAGTGGCGCAGCAATTCGCGTCCGCGCTGAAACTCTTCGGCATAGACTTGGCGCAAGGTCGCGGCGCTGTATGGCTGCCCCCGCTGCATCAGGGCAAAATAAGCGCAGAAAGTTTTACCCAGGGCATAGGTGACGGTGGCGGCATACAGCGCGGCCAATCCCGCGCCCACCGTTTGACCGTAGCCGGGAATCAGCTTGACCAGTTCGCGCCCGCCCAGCCCGGCCAGATAGCCCATGCCGACCGCGCCGCTGATTTCCGTCAAGGTCTGGCGCGTCAGCGGCACGCCATACAGCGCGGCGATGCTGTGAAACAGCTTGGCCTGGATGCTCAGCACCATCACCAGGCTGGCCGCCGGTATGGGAATGCTCTCGGCCAATCCCGCCGACAAGGCATAACCGATGATGTGAGCGTGCGCCCTGCCGGCGGCGGCGTCCTGCAAAATGCGCCGCTCCTCGCGATGGCGCAGCATGGCCGTCACGCCCTGGGGCAGCACGGCCTCGATGCCGTCCCACAAGGCTTCCAGGCCGTAATTGACCGGCGCGTAACCATCCTCCGGCTGGGTAAAATCCAGCGCCACGAAACCAGCCGGCATGGCTTGCTTAAAATCGGCGCGCTGCTGCAACAGCGAGCGCGCCAGATCGGCGGGCACTGTGGCCGGCAGCGTTGTCGTGGAAAAAGGATAGGGCAGCGGGTGTTCCGTGGCGCGGGAGGGATAGCCTTCGTGCAAACAGGTTTGCGCCACCAGCATGGGCGGAAGGGGACGGCTCTTGTGAATGCGCTGCACTGCGTCCAGCACGGCGGCCTGCTGGTGGTCCATGGCTTTCAGGGTTACCAGCAGCAAATGCGCCTGACTGCCGTAAACGGCCAAATCTTCGCGCGGATCGTAAGCCACTTCGCCCAGGCCGCGCGTATCCAGAAAACGGATAAAAGCGGTTTGCGCGTCGGGAAAATCATAGAGCCGGCTGCGCTGGGTGCAAGGTTGAAAGCCGTTGCCTATGGCGGCGTCGTCGGCCCCGGTCAGCGCGCGCACGATGGACGTTTTGCCGCTTTGCGCCTTGCCGAGCAGCCAGATCACCGGCACCGGCAGGCGCCGGCGCAGATCCCGCAGCGCATCGTCCAGCGCCTGCTCGGAAATGCTGGGGTGCAAAATGGCGTCGACGCGGTTTTGCCAAAGTCGGCGGTCGAAAAAGCGGGAAAAATAGGCCATGTTCTACCTACTCCGCCCTAAACCCAAACCGCCTGATCACAACCTCCACCGGCTGATCATCGGTGGGCGCCAGTCCCCGATATAGCCACAGGTTGATGTGAACCGGCAATGGGTTTTGCGGAATGCGTTTTTCATACGCCTTGGGTTGAAATAGCCGGCGCGCCAATTCGATGTGCTGGTTGTTGCGATACCCGGCAAAACTCTGAAACAAAATCGAGGCCGCTGTCCAGGTGAAACGATGGGTGCTGGCCGCATCGGGCAAGTTGAAATCAAAAGCCGCGTGGCGCGGCGGCAAACCCGCCTGGGCCGGCCAGACGGTGTAATTGCCGGGTGGATAAGCCGGGTTGCCCCAGCGCGCGAATTCGATGTCGATTTCGTTGCTGGCATCGGCGCCGACGTCCGGCGTCGGATAATTGAACAAGCCCAGCACGACGTTGCGATCCAGCCGGTCCAGCGCGCCGCTCACTTGAAACTGATAGCGCCCGAAACCCAGCCGCTGCGTGGTGGTGACTTCGGCGCAGCGCCAGCGTCCATCGACCTTGGCGATCTTCAGGTGCAAATAGCCATGCTCGTCCAGCCAGACATGGTCCGCGTCCCAGTCGTTCGGCCCGGGGCCGCCGCTGCCGCTGCGCACGCTCCAAGTATAACCGGAGAAATCCAGCGTCGAATGCTGGTCCGCTGCTGCGCCGGGCGTGGTTACGCCCATGATCAACACCCCTATCGCAACAAACAAGGCTGATTTCAATCGATTGCGTTGTACCATGGGTATTTCCCCAGTCAGGTGATTGCAGAAAAGAATCAGCGCAACGGCGTGTTTTCCCACTCCCCGCCAGCTTGCGCCGACGAGGGCGGGCGGGACGCCCGCGCTCCCAGGTTCCCGTGTGGGCCGCATTGTATGTTGGCCCCGTTCCTCCTATAGTAATCCACCGAGCCCGGCACTGATCCGGGTTCATCAATAATGTCTTATATAACGACTAACAGGAGGCTTTTCCATGAATAAATGGCTCGTGTCTGCTTGCTTGATGGCTGGGATGATGAGTTCCGGCATTGCGTCGGCCAACGAAGCACTGGCGCAAAGCAAAAACTGCCTGGCTTGCCATGCAGTCGACAAACAGGTCGTAGGACCATCTTTAAAAGCGATTGGCGCCAAGTATGCCGGCCAGGCCGGCGCTGATGCGCAATTGGCCCAAAAAATCATCAAGGGAAGCTCCGGTGTTTGGGGTGGCGCGCCGATGCCGCCCAATTCCGTTTCCGAAGCCGATGCCACAACTTTGGCCCATTGGATTCTGGGCCTGAAATAAGCGCCCTATAAACGCTACGCCGTGCGTGCCTTTCGGCTGAAAGTGCGCACGGCCTGCCTGAAAGCGCAGCAACCGGCTCTAAGCATTTGACCGGAAATAACCTCGCTGAAACGTTAACCGCCGGGGAACTTATTCCCCCCCGCTCTCCCCGACGGGTACCATGCAACTCAAACTCCTGCTTCCCTCGCAAATTTTCGCCGAAAAAGCCGACGTGATGCGCATCGTGGCGGAAACCCGCGAGGGTTCGTTTGGCCTGCTGCCGCAGCGCCTGGACTGTGTGGCCGCTCTGACGCCGGGCATACTCACCTACGAAACGCCCGAGGAAGGCGAGGTTTACGTCGCCGTCGACGAGGGCATACTGGTCAAAGTCGGCCGGGAGGTACTCGTTTCGGTGCGCAACGCCATCGGCGGCACCGATTTGGGTCAATTGCGCGCCGCCGTGGAACAAGAATTTCTCCACCTGGACGAGCGGGAACAAAACATCCGTTCGGTATTGGCCAAGCTGGAAAGCGGCTTTATCCGGCGTTTTCAAGAAGCCTTGAAGCCTTAATGATTCCGCGAGGACGCGGCGGCTTTCAAGAAGCCTTAATGATTCCGCGAGGACGCGGCGGCTTTGCAGAGTTTCACTGATGCACACACGAATGGATAAAAAAGCCACCACCGGCCAGCAAACGTTTGCCCGCCAAGTCGCGCTGAAAGAAACGCGCAAACGCAAAGCGCAGCGCAAAGCCGTGCAAAGCATCTGGTTCGGCTTCGGCATGTTCGGCTTGATCGGTTGGGCCATGGTGGCGCCCATTTTATTGGGGACCATGCTGGGCTTGTGGCTGGATGAGCACTTTCCCGGCACGCACGCCTGGACGCTGAACTTTTTGGTCGTCGGCCTGCTGTTGGGTTGTATCAATGCCTGGCGCTGGATCGCCAAAGAACACCAGAAAATTTGCGAGGATCAGGAGGATAAAGATGCCTGAAGCGCTGCTGTTTACGTTGCCGCTGCTGGCGGGCGTTATGCTGGGGGCGTTTTTTTACGGCGGGCTGTGGTGGACCATACAACGCGGCTTACGCGCCGACCAACCGGTGCTGTGGTTTTTACCCAGTCTGATCATACGCAACGGCATCACCGTGCTGGGATTTTATGGCGTATCCGGCGACGATTGGCGGCGCTGGCTGCTGTGTCTGGCCGGGTTTCTTGCGGCGCGCCTGATGATAGGGCGTTTTCAAGCCGAGTAAACCAGATCCCCCATTTGATATAATACCAATATGGTATAAAATATCGATCATGCATGTCATCGCCAAGCCCGCTCTTGTTGCTTTCTGGAAGCTGCATCCTGATGCTGAAAAGCCATTGCAGGCCTGGTATCACATGATGGAAAGGGAAACTTTCGTCCACTTCAACGACTTGCGGGCCACGTTCGCCGGCGCCGACGACGTGAACGGCTTGACGGTATTCAATATCTGCGGCAACAAATACCGGCTGATCACTTCAATTCACTACAACCGCCGCAAGGTGTATATCCGCAACATTCTGACGCACGCGGATTATGACCGTAATGGGTGGCGACGGAGGACATAATGCAGCAATACATCCACAACGCAGTTTCGCAGCCACACGCCATTCTGCAAGCCTGGCTGCCGTTCAAGCAGGCACTGGGCGTCACTTCCGTGCATACCGAAGAGGAATACGCGCGGGCAAACGCCACCCTGGACAGCCTGCTGGATGAAATCGGCAACGACGAGAGCCATCCTTTGGCCGAAGTGCTCGATTATCTGTCCGACCAGATCAAAGCTTACGAGGACGAGCGTTATGCTATCCCCAAAGCGGCGCCGCACGAGGTATTGCGCTTTTTGATGGAACAGCACGGCCTCAAACAGGAAGACTTGCGCGACTGCGCCCCTCAAAGCCGCATTTCCGAAATCCTGGCGGGCAAGCGGGCCATCAGCAAGGAAATCGCCAAACGCTTTGCGCAACGCTTCAGCGTCCATGCGGATCTGTTTCTTTGAGTTGCTCCACTTGCTTGGGATGGCTGAAGTTGTTTCCGGCCAAGTCCTTATTTACTCAAAAGGCCAATCATGCACCTGAGCACCGATGAATGGATTTTGTGGCAGTACGGTTTTGTCAAACTCAACGGCACCATACTGTCCACTTGGGGCATCATGCTGGTGCTCACCGTGGGCGCCAAGCTGATAACCCGCAATCTGGTTAACGACATCGTGATTTCGCGCTGGCAAAGCCTGCTGGAAATTATCGTCACCGGCATCGTCCAGCAAATCGAAGAAGTCGGCTTGAGTCAACCGGAAAAATACATAGGCTTTGTCGGCACGCTGTTTGTATTCATCGCCACGGCCAATTTATTTTCCATTTTGCCCGGTTACGAACCGCCCACCGGCTCGCTGTCCACCACGGCGGCGCTGGCGATTTGCGTCTTCATCGCGGTGCCGCTGTATGGCATCAGCGAGTGCGGTTTGCGCAACTACCTGGCTTCTTACCTGGAGCCCACGCCCATCATGCTGCCGTTCAACCTGATCAGCGAGCTGTCGCGCACCTTGGCGCTGAGCATCCGTCTGTTCGGCAACGTCATGAGCGGCAGCATGATCGTCGCGATTCTGCTCACCATCACGCCATTGCTGTTTCCGGCGCTGATGAAAGCGCTGGATTTACTCATCGGCCTGGTGCAGGCCTATATCTTCAGCATTCTCGCCACGGTCTACATCGCCGCCGCCACCCAGGCACGCCAGGATTAACAACCAATGCTGTCGAATTAAGCCGTCCATGCCTCGACAAGCTCGGCACGAACGGCTTAATTCGACAGCATTACGGTTGCCGGCGCTGGTAAAGCGACATCATCGGGACAACGGGACTGCACCGCCAAAACCTCGGGCAAAATTACATCGAACACCACCATCACCTGCGGGTCGAATTGCAAGCCGGCCTGCGCGCGCATATGGGCCAGGGTATCCTGCAACGGCCAGGGCCGCTTGTAAGGGCGTACGCTGCATAGCGCGTCGAAAGCATCGGCGACGGCGACGATGCGCCCCGCCAGCGGGATATGGTCTCCCCGCAGTCCGGCTGGATAACCCGCGCCGTCCCAGCGTTCGTGATGGCTCAGCGCCACCGTGCGCGCAACGGCCATCAGCGGCGCGGTGTGGCTGCCCAGGATGCGCGCACCGATTTCACAGTGGCGCTGCATGATGGCCCATTCCTCCGCGTCCAGTTTGCCTGGCTTCAGCAAAACGCGATCAGGTATGCCGATTTTGCCGATGTCGTGCATGGTGGCGGCGTGGCGCAGCTGATCGGCGGCTTCATTGTTCCAACCCAGCTTCAAAGCCAGCAGGTGAGAGGTGCCGGCGACGCGCTGCACGTGCATGCCGGTGTCGTTGTCCTTGAACTCGGCGGCCAGCCCCAGGCAGTTGATGATTTCCAGCCGGGTGGTTTCCAGTTCTTCGGTGCGGATGCGCACCTGTGTTTCCAGGTCGCGGCGTTGATCGTACAACGCCAGATGGGTGCGCACCCGGGCTTCCACGATCACCGGCTGAATCGGCTTGGTGATGTAATCAGCGCCCCCCACGGCAAAACCCAGCGCTTCGTTTTCCTGCTGATCCAGTGCGGTGACGAAAATCACCGGAATGCGGCGGGTAACGGGGTTGGCTTTCAGGTAACGGCAGACTTCATAGCCGTCCATGTGCGGCATCATGACGTCCAGCAAAATCAAATCGGGCGGCTCGGCAAATGCCAGGCGCAATGCGCCGGCGCCGTCGATCGCCACTTTGACGTCGTAATCCCTGGACAGCAGAGAGCCCAGCACTTCGATGTTTTCCGGCGCATCGTCGACGATCAGCAGGGTGGCCTTATCCTGGCTCACAGCGCGATCTCCACCAGCGTCGCATCGTCTTGCCGCGATCCGCCCGCGGCAAACGCAGTCAGTGCCGCGCGCAACTGATCGATCAACGTATCGCTCAAGGCGTGTTGCGCGAGCAATACTTCCAGACGCGCCGCACCATAGGATTCACCGCTGGCCGACAGTGTTTCGATAATGCCGTCGCTATAGGCATACAGCCGGTCACCGGGTTCCAGCGTGGCGATAGCGCCGTCGCAAACCAGTTGCCCGCTCACGCCACAAGCGAACGAAGCGGACGGGTAACGGCTGAACACGCCGCCCTGCCGTATCAGCAATAAATCCGGCACGCCGCAATTCCACACGCGCATGCTGCGCCGATCCGGGGCAATTTCCACGTAAGCAGCGGCCAGGAACAGGTTGACGGGCAGGACCCGGTACAGCACCTGGTTGATGCGCTGCAACAGCACGGCGGCAGCCGTGCCTTCCTGGATACCGCTGTAAAACAGGTTGGCGAGGACCGGGCTGCCGATGGCGGCGCTCAGGCCATGGCCGGTGAAATCACCCAGCAATACGTGCTGGCAACCGTCCGGGGCAAAAGCGGCCAGCAGCACGTCGCCATTGGTTTTTTCCAAAGGGGAGATCAGGTAGCGCAAGCCACGCGGGTCGAACTGATCGAGCTCCCGGGTACGGCGCAGCACTTCTTCGACCAGTTCGCGTTCCGCCGTCAGCAGCGCGTTTTTGCGCTCCAGGCTGCGCCGCGCTTCCGACAAGGCCAGATGGGTGGCGACGCGCGCCAGCACCACGGGCGGACTGATGGGTTTGGTGATGTAGTCGGCGCCGCCCACCCGAAAGCCTTGGGTTTCGTTTTCCACCTGGCCCAACGCGGTAACGAATATCACCGGTATGGAACAAGTGGAAGGATTGCGCTTCAAACGGCGGCACACTTCGTAACCGTCGATGCCGGGCATCATGATGTCGAGCAGGATCAGGTCCGGCGGTTCGCCGAATGCCTGGCGCAAGGCGTCGTCACCGTCTATGGCCACCCGCACGTCATACTGGGCGGACAGTACGCTGCCCAATACTTCGATGTTCTCCGGCGAGTCGTCCACGACCAAAATCGTGGCATGGCGGCTATCCAGCGGCCTTAGTGTTTCCGCGGGGACGCGGCGGCTGTCCAGCAGCCTTGGTGTTTCCGCGGGGACGCGGCGGCTGTCCAGCGACCTCAGTGTTTCCGCGGGGACGCGGCGGCTGTTGTCGACGGAAATCATAGTTTTTCTCCGGATTGCCAGATACTGCGATATTGCGTCAGCGCTTCGGCGGCTTGGCGGAAGCGGAAACTTTGCACCAGGGCGGCAACGACTTCCAGCCAGGCGCGCACTTCGCCATCGACATCCAAACTCAGAATACGATCCATCTGCTGGCCGGCCTTGAAGTTGCTTTCTTTCAGCAATCGTTCCAGTTCGTCCAACGCTTGCTGCAGCTGGGGATCGCCCGCTGCCGCCGCAACCGGCGCCGACGGCGCCTGCAAATGGGCCAAGGCATTCAAAACCACGGCCAGCTGGCTTTCCACGGTCAGCAGACTCGGCTCGATATCGGCCCCGGCGGGTTGAGCCAGACTGAGCTCCAGTTCATGAGCCGCCGCTTGCAGATCATAAGCGCCTATGGTGCCTGCCGCGCCTTTAAGGGAATGGGCCAGACGGTGCGCCCCGGCCATATCGCCTTGCGTCAGGCGGGCGCGCAGCATCTGCGGCAAAGCCAAGTGCTCGCGATGAAACAGACGCAGCAAACGCCGATAGCGATCCAGGTCGTTGCCCATCCGGTATAAGCCTTGTTTGGTATCGATGCCGGCCAGGGGAGGTAAAAAGGCGGCGGTTTTGGCGGCATGAAGCTTGGCTTTTGCCTGGGCGGAACCGGGCGCCGCCACCCAGCGCGCCAACACCCGCAGCAAATCGGCCGGATCGATGGGTTTACCGAGGTGATCGTTCATGCCGGCCGCCAGGCAGAGCAGGTGATCTTCGGGCCGCACGTCGGCGGTCATGGCGATGATGGGCAACGCGGCATAACGCGGTTGCTTGCGTATCTCGCGCGTAGTGGCATAGCCGTCCATCAGCGGCATTTGCAAATCCATGAGTACGGCCTCGAAAGCCTGGTTTTTCAGTTTTTCCAGGGCCACCAGGCCGTTTTCCGCCACTGCCACGACCATGCCGTATTGCTCCAGCAGTTCCTGCGCCACCTGTTGGCTGAAAACATGGTCCTCCACCAATAAAATGTGGGTGCCGACCAGGCGCCGGGTGAGTGCTTCCTCGCCGATATCCGCCACCAGGCTCGCGCGCGGGTCGACCTGGATGCCGAACAGCGGCGCAATGCCGTCGTAGAGCGTGGACGGCGTCACGGGCTTGGTCAGCACGGCGTCGGCACCCGATACGCCGGCTTCGGACGACGGCACGCCGTCTTCCTCCAGCAAAATCACGCACAACCGATGTTCCTCGTTCTCGTAGGCACGGATTTGCTGCACGATCTGTTCCACCGCAACAGCCGCCGGTTGCCGGTCCAGCAGCACCAGATCGAATGGCGTGGCACGGCCGTCGTCCGACAGGATCTGCAGCGCCCGTTCCACGGAATCGGCGCTGCTGACCTGCAAACCCAGCCGGGTGAGCATGCGGGTCAACGAGCCCAGCACGGCGTGGTTGCTGTCCACCAGCAACACCCGTTTGTCGCGCAGCACGGTGGACAGCGCGGTGTAATCCGTGGCCTGGGCGTCGGTGTCGAAATGCAGGGTAAAACTGAACGTGCTGCCCAGGTTCAGCTCGCTATGCACCTCGATAGCCGCGCCCATGAGTTGCACCAGGCACTTGCTGATGGTCAGGCCCAGACCGGTGCCGCCGAACTGGCGCGTGGTGGAGGCGTCGCCCTGATTGAACGATTCGAAGATGCGCTGGATTTGTTCCGGCGTCATGCCGATGCCGGTATCGCGCACACTGAAATACAACCCCGCTTTGCCCGGCTGCTGATCGACCAATTCGCAACGCAGTTCCACTTCGCCCTGGTGGGTGAATTTCACCGCGTTGCTTAGCAGATTGAGCAATATCTGCTTCAGGCGCAACGGATCGCCCAGCAGGCTGTGCGGCAAATCCGGCGCCAGATTCAGCACCAGCTCCAGGCCTTTTTCCTGGGCTTCGAAAGCAATCAGGCCGGCAAGGTCGTCGAACAAGTCCGCCACGTTGAACAGCGTGTGCTCCAGCACCAGTTTGCCGGCCTCGATTTTCGAGTAGTCGAGGATGTCGTTGATGATGCTCAGCAAAGACAGCGCGGCATGGTGGATTTTTTTCACGTAATCGCGCTGCTTGGGCGGCAGATTGGTTTTCAGGCACAGATGGGACAGACCGATGATGGCATTCATGGGCGTGCGTATTTCGTGGCTGGTATTGGCCAGAAATTCACTGCGCGCCTGGGCCAGGCGTTGGCTTTCCCGCAAAGCCTGTTCCCGCGCCTGCTCCACTTGTTTGTGCTCGCTGACGTCGCGCACGATGGCCACCACCGCCCGCCGGCCGCCGTAATAAGTGGGGCTGAGGGTAATGTTGGCTGGAAACTCGCTGCCGTCTTTGCGCGCACAAGTCCACTCGAACTGGTGCGTACCGTGCGTTAATGCGCATTCGACGTCGCGCTGGATGCGCTCCATGGAATTTTCGCCGCCGGGTTGCAGCGGTGGCGACAGCGTAGCCGGATTTTGCGCCAACAACTCCGCTTTGGAAGCGTAGCCGAACAGGGTCACCGCGCTCTGGTTGCAATCGGTAAACGGCTCCGCGCCGTCCGGGTGAACGAATACCGCATCGCCGATGCTTTCGAACAGGCTGTGATAGGACTCCTCGCGTTCACGCAGCCGCTGTTCGGTGAGCACGCGGTGGGTGATGTCGCGGTTGCTGGCGCGCCGTCCCAGGTAACGGTCGCCGTCGTAGACCGCCTGGCAGATATGCTCGATCCAGCGTTCGCCGCCGTCGCGATGCCGGATGCGGAACGAGAGGGTGATAGGCCCGGACTCGCCCGCGCTCGCGAAGTGTGCGGCCATCGCATCCCTGTCGTCCGGATGGACAATATTCAGCACCAGATGCGCATCCGTCAGAAACTCCGCCGCCTGGTAGCCGGTAATGCGTTCACAGGAAGGCGAGATATAGCAATAATCGCCGTCTTCATCCACCCAGGTTTCCCAGTCGTTGGTGAATTCGGCCACGGTGCGGTATTTGACTTCCGCCTCGCGCAGGATTTGCTCGGTGCGTTCCCGCTCGGTGATGTCGTGGGAAAATCCTGCCGTGCCCTGCGCCGCACCGGCTTTGTTCAAAATCGGCGCGATCCAGACCTCCATCACCCGGCTCCCGCCCAGCGCTCCCGACCATTGCACCTTGGTGATTTTTTGCCGTCGCTCACGGATAACTTCCAGGTCGTCGGCGCGATAGCGTAGCGCCAGCTTTTCCGGCCACAATTCGGCATCGGTCTTGCCGACTATCGCCGCATTTTCCCGTTCACAGGCCAGCGCAAACGCCTGGTTGACGAACAAATAGCGGCTATCCAGATCCTTGATCCACACGTAAAACGGAAAGTTATCCATCAACGCCTGCACGGCCTGGGTCTGCCGCACCAGTTCAGCGGTACGCTCCGCCACCAGGTCCTCCAGGTGCTGTTCGTGGCTCTGCAAGGCCCGCGTACGCTGCTCGATCTGTTCCAGCATGCGGTTGAAACACTGGCCCAGCCAACCGATTTCATCCTGGCTGGACACGGTGATGCGGCGGGTATAGTCCTCGCTGTCGGCGATGGCCAGCGTCAGGCGCGCCAAAGCATTCAACGGCCTGGTCACGCGCCGTTGCAAGTGGCGGAACAACAGGAATTGCAGCATGGCGGCCAGCGTAAATGCCACCAGGATGAACGGCAGAAAATAGAGCCCCTGCCAATACATGGGAGCAAGATCGGCGCGCAGGTATAAATAACCCGCCGGGGATCGATCAGGCATCATCAATGCGTGCCAGAACGTAATATAGCGCCAGGTCGTATGGACCTGATCGGTATCGTCGAACGTTGCGGTCCAGCGAGGCGGCATGGGCGGCGGATTGGGCACCGCCAGCTCGGCAAACGCCAAACCAGGAGCGGCGACGAGATTTCCGTGCGCGTCATAAATGGCGGTCGCGGCGATATAGGGAAGGTGACGTAGCGCCGACAGCATGCGCTGCGTGAATTCGGCGTCCTGGAACAGCAAACCGGCGGTCAACCCGTCGTTCAACGCGTGGATTTCGGTATGGACGCTGTCGCGGATGTCCTTCCAGTTCCGGTAGAACGACAAACCGGACACCAGCGCCAGCAACAACGTCATCGCCAAGGCACTGGAAACCACGTAGGTGAAAAAAAGCTTCTTGCCTATGCGTAAACGGTCAAACCACTGGATAAACATAATTGATCGGACTGGGAAGAGGCATACCGCAAACAGGCATACCGTTGGCAGTATAGCAACCCTGGGCAAGAATGGGATGTTGAACAGCGAGCAGCGGCAACCCTATACTGCACGCCATCCACAACCCCCTTATAAGGATCATCCATGAAGAAAGCCGTCCGAAAAGCCGTATTTCCCGTCGCGGGTCTGGGCACCCGTTTCTTGCCGGCCACCAAGGCCAGTCCCAAAGAAATGCTGCCCATCGTCGACAAACCGTTGATCCAATATGCCGTCGAAGAGGCCGTGGAAGCGGGCATCGACCTCATGGTGTTCATTACCGGCCGCAGCAAAAACGCCATTACCGATCACTTCGACAAGGCCTACGAACTGGAAACCGAGCTGGAAAACCGCGGCAAGAGCGAAACGCTGGAACTATTGCGCAGCATCCTGCCACCGCACGTCACCTGCGTCTACATCCGTCAGGCCGAAGCCCTGGGGCTGGGGCACGCCGTCAACTGTGCAAAAGCGGTGATCGGCGACGAGCCTTTTGCCGTCATCCTGGCCGACGATCTAATCGTGCATGAAGACACCGGAGGCCTCAAGCAAATGGTCAAAGTCTTCGAGCAAAACGAGTGCTCGGTGCTGGGCGTGGAACGCGTGTTGCCGGAAAACACGCAAAGCTACGGCATCGTCAAAACCAGCCCCGTGGCGGACCGTTTGGGCCAAGTGGACTTGATCGTCGAAAAACCCAAACCCGAGGTAGCCCCGTCCAATCTGGCGGTAGTGGGCCGTTATATCCTCACGCCGGCAATTTTCGACAAGATCGCCCACACCACCCAAGGCGCCGGCGGCGAAATCCAGCTCACCGACGCCATCGCCGACCTGCTCAAGGACGAAAAGGTTCTGGCCTACGAATTCCACGGCAAACGCTATGACTGCGGCTCCAAAATGGGCTACCTGATCGCCACGGTGGAACAAGCGCTCAGACACCCGGAAGTCGGCGTGGACTTTCTGGAATATCTGGAAAATCTGGAACTGCATTAAAGAAAAGGCCGGGAAACCGGCCTTTTCTTTATTCATGCTCACATAGCGCATGGTAGAAGGAGGGACTGAGCGGTTGCTGCAACAGTACCGACCTTGTAATCCCAGGATTACAAGACGTAATCCTGGGATTAGCGAAATTCAGTCAAGGATTACATACCGCGCCGCCGTTTTCCCGGATAATCCCGCCACGTACCGACTTACGCACAACGTGGAGGAAACAATGTCACACACTACCGAAGCGAACAGACCACAAGGGCTGTTCAGCCGCATCCGTAGCAAAACCGACGACCGCTCGGCGCTGCAAAGCGCCGCGCAATTGGCCATACAAGTGGAATTCACCACCATACCCGCCTATCTGACGGCGCTGTATTCCATTTCCCAGCCGGACAGCAAGGCTTACCAGGCGCTGCGCAGCGTGGTGATGGAAGAAATGTTTCACGTCAACCAGGCGGCCAACCTGCTGGTGAGCATAGGCGGCCTGCCGCGCTTTACCGGTGAGGAGGTGGTGCCCAAATACCCCACC
>SCQD01000161.1 GCA_004299145.1 Methylococcaceae bacterium
TGTGAGCGATTTAACCGAAGCGCTTATCGAAGCCCGCCAGTCGGCGATTATCAAAGCCGTGATATTTTTTCTGGTATTTTCCGTGATCGGTAGCGCCGCCATATTGCAGTTCCAACGCATCCGGGCAGGGTTGACGCGCGCCATCGGCGGTCAGCGGCGCAAATTAGCCGAAACGACCGCGCTTTATGAGGCGGCAATACTTCAGCTGAACGACGTTGCCATGATCAAGCGCGGTTTTTTTACCCACTTGGTCAGTGCATTGCACGTTCCATTGCAAGCCGTTACCGGGCAATTGCAAATGGCGCTTGCCATTTTCGGCAAAACGCAGGTAATCGCCGATGCGGTTCAGCAAACAACCGTTTACGGGCACTTGCAGTTTGCCTGGGCGGAAACCAGCCGTCTTGGCCGGCTTATCGACGATTATCAGCAGATTGCCTTGTTTCGCCAAAACTTGGTGCCTGGGCATCAGACCTGGATATTACCCTCCGAGTTGCTGGCACGATTGGTGAATGAAGATTGCGCGGCCGCGCAGCACATGCCTTTGCTCGATATTCAATTAATCGCGCCACCCCTTTTGCCGTCGATTCGTGCCGAGCCCGAAATGTTGCGCCGGGCTTTGGCGGGTCTGGTCGGATACGCTATCCAGTGCGGCGGGCAGGGAAGCATCGCAGTGGTCGGCGAAGTCGATGGGATGGGCCGGCTGCAAATCACTTGTTGCGGCTCGGCCTATGCAGCGGCGGGCGCGCCGACCGAGGCATCGCTGGACGTATCGCGCCAATTTTTGGCGTGCTTGGCCGCACCGCCTTCCACCCACGCGGTGAACGGCGCGTTCGTTGCTGTGGCTTTGGCGCACACCATTATCGAATTCTACGGCGGCAGTTTGGACGTGGTTCCGCCCGGTAAAGCCCAGCCCGGTTTTATCGTTCGCTTTCCGGTGCTCGCATGAGGAAGTCCGGCCCATGACCGGTTTCTGGAAAAGCTATGGCCGTCTGAGCATCGTACTGCTGGGCTTGGCGGTCATGCTGGCGTTTAAAGAATTTTTCGCCCGCCCACTGGCGTTTGTTTCGGGGATTTCGGAAGCGACGCTGTCGCAATATGTCACCGCTGGTTTTTTATTGGTTCTGACGTTGCTGCTGAGCCGTTTTGTGCGGCGCGACGTTATCCACGGCTTGCTGGAAAAGCGCTCCGCTCAGGAAATACCGCCGCTGATCGGCGATCTGGTCGGGGCGCTGGTATTTTTCGTCGGATTCTGCCTGATTTTAACCCTGGTTTTCGATAAGGATATCACCGCCATTTTGGCGACCGGCGGCGCGGGTTTGATGGTGCTCGGTCTGGCGCTGCGGGATATGTTGCTGGCGGCTTTTACCGGGTTGATCCTGAATATCGAAAAACCGTTTAAAGCCGGCGATTTTATTCGCGTCGACGACAGACGGTTTCAATACCTCGGCAAGGTCAAAAAAATCACCTGGCGCACGACGGTCCTGGAAACCACGCTGAACGAAGTCGTAGTCATACCCAATCTGTCTTTGGCCAACGCCGTGGTGATTAATTTTGATGCCCCCGATCATCGTTCGCGGCGCAATATCGAAGTCGTCATTGATTACGATACGTCGGTGGAAAGCGCCGAGCGCATTCTGTACGCGGCGGCGTTGGGCGCCGACGTCGAACTGGTCGTGCCTCCTGCCGTGAATGCGCGGCGCATGGAGCGCGACGGCGTGGTGTACGAAGTCGGCATCACCATTCCCGAATACAAGGATTACAAGTTATACGAGCACGCCGTCATCAAGAGCATCCTGCAGCGCATGCACGATGCGGGCATTACCGTGACATTTCCCAAGTCCGAGGTGATTCATGCCAAAGCGCGCGCGCGGATTGCCGGCCGATCGCTGGATCGGTTTTATCTGGTGCAGCAATGCCGCTTGTTTCGTCCAATGCCGGACGATATTTGTCGGCGCGTTGCCGACGCGCTGCAGGAGCACCACTTTCCTAAAGGGACGCCCATCGTGCAGGGCGGCGAGCGGCGGTTTTCACTGTTTATCGTCGGCGAAGGCATGGCCAAGCGTAAACGTGCCGATCAAGGCGGGGGTGGCTTGGTTGAAGAGCGCTTTATCGCCACCGAGTTTTTTGGGCGGCGTGCATTGTTTTCTCACCAGCCGCAAACCGCCACTGTGGTGGCCGAAACCAATGTGCTCGTTTATGAATTGGAGCAGCCGGCCTTAGTGAAGTTATTCGTGGAAATGCCCGATTTACCCGCCGTCTTTGCCCACGCTTTGGCGCAACTTCATTGGAATAAAGCGCAAAACGCCGATTCGGCGGATAAATTGCCCGACCCGGTGCAAATGGAGCGGCTGGTGAATTTATATCGCGGGCAAATTGCGGCGTGTTATGGAAGCCGAAGCGGGTAAAAGCAACATTAACGATTACGCCCGGGCTGATGCGGGGCAGGGCAACACATAATCCAGTACCGGCAGCAAATTACTCTCATCGATGTACAGCGGAGCGATGTGTTGCACCGCTGTGCGCTTTACCACGCCGCCGAAGCCGATAAAGTCGATGCCGGCTTCCATGACCTCGCTGTCGGTCACTCCATCGCCGATCAACACGACCTTGCCTTGTTGCGTCTGCACCTGCCGGCACACGACGGACTTGCCGCCGCTTTGCGCCAGCGGCGAGGCTTCGTCGAAGTCCAGATATTCGCCGTTTTCGTCGAAAAAAATGTCGACCGCGTGCACGCGCTGCGGCGGGATTTCCAGGTAAGCCGCCAACGGCAGCACGGCCTGACGCAGCCCGCCGCTGACGATGTGCACCTGCTTGCCGCCGCCGTGCAGGGCGGCGATGGTTTCGCTGGCGCCCGGCACGACGTGGCGGATGTAGCGTTCGCCCAAGGCCGCAATGGACTCCAGCTTGGGCCGGATGGCATCCAATCTTTGGCGGTAAACGGCTTCCAGCGCCAGCCGGCCCTCCATGGCGGCGGCGGTGAGCGGGGCCAACTGCTCGTATAAACCGGCTTGTCTCGCCAGTTCGTCTATGCCTTCGATGCTGGAAAGCGTGCTGTCGCAATCGAAGATGATCGCGGCATACGGCGGCCCGCTGTTCATAGGCTGATCTGGCCGGCCTTGGTGATGGCGTCGATCTGCTCGATTTCCGCCATGACGTCCGCGCTCAATGGCCGCGACAATTGCAGCAAAGCCACCGCCCGGTCGGTGCCGGGTTCGTCGCCCAGTTGCATGCGCGAGATATTGATGCCGGCTCTTCCCAGAATGCTGCCCAGCGCGCCGACCACGCCGGGCCGGTCGTAGTGGCGGAACAGCAGGATGTGCCCTTCCAACATGGCTTCGATTTCATAGTTGTTGATGCGCACCAGGCGGGGCAGGCGTTCGTCGAACAGGGTGCCGGCGAGCGAGACCTGTTCGCTGTCCGACCAGGCGGTCAGGCCGATCAATGAAAGATAGTTGGGGCTGTCCGCGCTGCGCGATTCGCTGACCTGTATGCCTTGACGCTTGGCCACGTTGAGCACGTTGATGCGGTTGACCGGTGCGTCCAGCCGGTCTTGCAGCAAGCCGACCAGCGCTTCGGCCATGAGCGGCTGCGAGGTCAGTTCGGAAGCGCGGCCGTGCAGCGACAGCTCGATCTGGGTGATGGGTGCCGGCAGCATCAGGTTGAGCATGCGGCCCAGGCGATTGACCAGGCCTTGGTAAGGCTGCAGGCGGCGCAACGCATCGGAAGGCACGCGCGGCAGGTTGACCGCGTTCACCGCTTCGCCGCTGGTGAAAAACGTGGCGATTTGCTTGGCGATTTCTATGCCCACGGCGAACTGCGCTTCGGCGGTGGAAGCGCCGATGTGCGGGGTAAAGACGATGTTGGGCAGTTTCAGCAGGGGCGAGTCGCGCGGCGGTTCCTGTTCGAACACGTCCAGCGCCGCGCCGGCCAGATGGCCCGATTGCAAGGCTTCCAGCAGCGCGGCTTCGTCGACGATGCCGCCGCGGGCACAGTTGATCAGGCGCGCGCCTTTTTTCATGCGGGAGATGCGGGCGGCGTCGAACAAATAACGGGTTTTTTCGCTGAAAGGGCAGTGGATGGTGATGTAATCGGCATTGGCGAGCAGGCCGTCCATGTCCACCGGTTCAATGCCGTCATTTTCGAACACGGTTTTGGTGACGAAAGGATCGTAACCCAGCACGCGCATTTCCAGACCCAAACAGCGCTTGGCGACGATGCGCCCTATGGTGCCGTAGCCCACCACGCCGATGGTTTTACCGGTCAGCTCGGTGCCGACGAACTGCGCCCGTTTCCATTCGCCGGCGCGTACCGAGGCATCGGCGCGCGGCAGGTGGCGCGACAGTGAAAACAGGTGCGCCAACGCCAGTTCGGCGGTGGTGGTGGCATTGGCGTCCGGCGTGTTCATGACCACGATGCCGTGTTCGGTGGCCGCTTCCACGTCGATATTGTCGACGCCGATGCCGGCACGGCCGATGACGGTGAGGCGCTCAGCCGCGTTGATGATGTCGGCGGTCACTTGCACGGCGCTGCGCACGACCAGGGCATCGGCGTCTTTGACCTTCTCGCGCAGGGCGTCAGGGGACAGGCCCGGTGCAAATTCCACGTCCAGCCCCGGCTGGGCGCGCAGAAAATTCACGCCGTCTTCGGCGATATTGTCGGCCACCAATACTTTTTTGTTCATAAGTAAAAACTCGCTGATTGTTTGGAATGTGTATTAGACGTAGCGTACCCTACGAGATTGGCTTGATACCGGCAAACTACGGTTTGATTTCGTGGTACGCCCAATCCAGCCACGGCAGCAGCCGGCGGACATCTTCCGCTTCGACGGTGGCGCCGGCCCAGATGCGCAGCCCCGGCGGCGCATCGCGATAGCCGTTGATGTCGTAAGCGACGTTTTCTTTGTCGAGGAGCGCGGCCAGCTTTTTGGTAAAATCGGCTTGTTGCTCGTGCGGCAGTTGGCTGAACGCCGCGTCGACGATGTTCAAACACACCGACGTGCAAGAGCGCGTCTCGGGAACGCGCGCCAGAAAGTCCACCCAAGGCGTTTTTTCCACCCAGCCGGCGATCAAATTGAAATTGCTGCGCGCGCGCTGGATCAGCCCATCCAATCCGCCGATGGACTCGGCCCACTGCAAGGCATCCAGGTAATCTTCCACGCACAGCATGGACGGGGTATTAATGGTATCGCCTTGGAAAATGCCGGCGTTGAGCTTGCCCTTTTGCGTGAGGCGGAATAATTTGGGCAGGGGCCAGGGCGGGGTATAGCTTTCCAGGCGGGCGACGGCGCGGGGCGAGAGGATCAGCATGCCGTGCGCGCCTTCGCCGCCCAGCACTTTTTGCCAGGAGTAAGTCACCACGTCCAGCTTGTGCCAGGGCAATTCCATGGCGAAAGCGGCGGAAGTGGCGTCACAAATGGTCAGGCCGGCGCGCGCATCGCTGATCCAGTCACCGTTCGGCACGCATACGCCGGAAGTGGTGCCGTTCCAGGTGAACACCACGTCCCGGTCCCCGTCAACCTGGGTAAGATCGGGTAACTCGCCGTAATCCGCCTGGTAAACGTTGACGTCGCTCAGTTTCAGTTGTTTGACGATGTCCGTTACCCAGCCTTCGCCGAAGCTCTCCCAAGCCAGTACGTCCACGCCGCGCGCGCCCAGCAGCGACCACAACGCTGCCTCCACGGCGCCGGTATCGGAACCGGGCATGATGCCGACCAGGTAGTCGTCAGGCAGACCCAGCAGGCGGCGCGTCAGTGACATGGCCTGATTGATCTTGGCTTTGCCGGATTTGGAGCGATGCGAACGGCCGGCACAGACATCATTCAGCGCCGATGGCGTCCAGCCGGGACGCTTGGCGCAGGGGCCGCTGGAAAAAAAGGGGCTTAGTGGTTTATCGGTGGGTCTCATGGCAAATGATGATGGTTGACGGATTCAGGAAAAAAATTTTGCATAGAATAGCTTAAAGTCGGTGCCGGATGGGGCTGCGCCATGCATGGACTATTCGGTCTCATGAAATTGCCGCCGGTATAGCTGTGCATACAGGCCGTTTTGTGCCAATAGGCCGGCATGCGTGCCTCGTTCGGCGATGCGGCCTTGCTCCATGACCAAAATCAGGTCGGCGTTTTCCACCGTCGACAGGCGGTGTGCAATGACCAGCGTGGTGCGTCCGCGCATGGCTTTATCCAGCGCCAGCTGGATTTTGCGCTCGGATTCGGTGTCCAGCGCGGAGGTGGCTTCATCCAGGATCAACAACGGCGCGTTTTTTAGTAGAGCGCGGGCTATCGCAAGGCGCTGGCGCTGGCCGCCGGACAGCTTGACGCCGTTTTCGCCGATCAGCGTGTCCAGGCCTTGCGGGAGTTGTTCGATAAACTCCATGGCGTTGGCTTCCCTGGCCGCTGCAATGATGGCCTCGCGCGGCGCGTTCCCCAGGGCGCCGTAGGCGATGTTGTTGCCCACCGTGTCGTTGAACAAAGTGACGTGCTGGGTGACGAAAGCGATCTGGCGG